>NZ_JBIUCZ010000001.1:0-305846 GCF_047975845.1 Sphingomonas mangrovi
GGAGGGATGCCCCGGATATGGCGTTCACCAGAATGGCGGCGTAAACCAACAGGGTATAGCTTAGCTCAGCCGCCAAACTGTCCAGGAAGGTGGGACCACCTCAGTTGGCGACCATTTGCCGACATCCGGGCCGCGTGGCAGAATGCTTCTTATGTCCCTCGCACTCGCTCTGCTCGCCTCTGCCGCTCAAGTCGCGACCGGCTCCTCGACAGACACGATGGACTTCTCTCGTAGCTATGTCGTGTGGATCGCCACGGATCGTGGACGATGCACGTTTTTCATGACTGATGCCGGAGAGGACGCCGACCAGCTTACCGAGACGTTGCGGCAAAACTACAACGCATCCGCTGGGATTGAGATACTGACGGATAGTGACACGCCCCGCCGATGCGTCGCCAAGGCGGAGAAAGCGGTCAAGCAAGCTGGCTTCTCTCTGTTTCGTGTGCGCCGGGGCACGGACGCGGATCGCTCGCCGGGCATCCCGTAAAGTCCGCTATCCACCACCTCAAGCCGCCCCGACCTTTGACCTAACCTGCCGAAGCGGCCGTCAGACCGACATTACCGAATGGCGAAAGCTGGGGAAGCCAATGGGCATCCTGAACGTCCGGGTGTGGGTGGGTCGACGCCGAGAGTAGGTCGGGCTAGCCTCAGCCTCATGCTTGCAACCGTCTGCCGCTCCGCTGACCTCACCCTCAACGATGATGGAGCCCAGCTGTTCGCGCAAGCTCTGGACGAAGCTGCGTGCGGTCGCCTCGATACTGCCTTGGCCGCGCTGCCGACGAGCAGACCGGGTGTGCGGATAGGGGAAGGGCGGCAGTTGCAGCCCTTCCTCAGTTACGCCGGATCGATCGGAGCGATCGCGGCTTCCGTACTCGGAGAACAGGCTCGCCCCGTACGTGCGATCCTGTTCGATAAAACTGCGGAGCGGAACTGGGCGCTCGGCTGGCACCAGGACCGTACGATCGTGGTGAAGGAGCGTGTGGACACGGAAGGGTACGGGCCTTGGACGGTCAAGTCCGGGCTGATCCAGGTGGAACCGCCGTTCGAGATCCTCGAACGCATGGTGACGCTGCGCGGTGCACCTGGATGCGGTTGACGAGCGTAACGCGCCCCTCCGCATCGTGCCCGGCTCGCACAGGCTGGGCCGCCTGCCCGAAGCCGAGATCGAGCGCGTAGTGGCGGCATTCGGCGAGCGGCTTTGTCTCGCCGAGCGCGGTGACGTCTGGCTGTACGCCACGTCGATCATCCACGCCTCGCTAGCCGCCGATCCGCCGCGACGGCGCCGCGTGCTCCAGGTCGACTTCTCGGCCGACGCGACGCCAGGTCCACTCGCCTGGCGCGGCGTGTAGGGGCTAGGATTGAACCGTCCCCGCATCCAGACGGTGCTGTTTGTGTGCAGCCAGAACAGGCTGCGCAGCCCCACCGCCGAGCAGGTGTTCTCGGGCCGGCAGGACCTGGAGGTGGACTCTGCCGGCACCAATCACGACGCCGACAACCCGCTCACGGCCGAACTGGTCGCGTGGGCCGACGTGATCTTCGTCATGGAAAAGGCGCACCGCAGCAAGCTGCAGCGGCGCTTCCGGGCGGCTCTCGGGGGCAGGCGCGTGATCTGCCTAGACATACCGGACGACTACGAGTTCATGCAGCCCGAACTGATCCGGCTATTGGAGATCAAGGTGAGCCGCCACCTGCCTGCGATGCCAACGACGCAAGAGCCAGAGACTTGATCGATCGGCTCGACATCGCGAGTGAGCTGCCTCGCTGTTCGGCTTGCCGCGGCCGCCTGGCGTCGCCTTCTTCAGGCGCTCGATCCAGTGGGGCACGACGTGCGCCAGGTCGCGGATGTTCTTGTCGCGCGGCTTGCCGCCCTTCGCCTTGCTGTGGTGCTTGCAGTCCGGCGAGAACCAGACGAGCGCCACCGGCCGCCCCTCGGTCGCGTCGAGCGGGTCGATCGACAGGATCGACTGGCAATAGTGGCGCGTGTCGGGGTGGTTGGCCGCGTGCACCGCGACCGCCGCTTCGTCGTGGTTGATCGCGACGTCGACCGGGCGGCCGAACGCGGCCTCCAGCCCGGTCGAGGCGCCGCCGCCGCCGGCGAAGTTGTCGATGATGAGGGGGAGCATCAGTTGAGCACCTCGTATTCTTTGATGTCGAAGGGGCTGCCGGTGATCGTCCAGCGGCACCCGCCGCGCCCGTCCGCAGCCCAGCCGGGAGGGGTCTGGGCACCGTCATCGCAGGCGCCGATGCCGCCGTGCGCCAGCCGCGGGAGGATGCGCTTGCCGACCGCGTCGGCCGGCAGGTAACCGGGGTTACCTTCGCGGCACTGGTGGCCGCCTACCGCGCCAGCGGCGAGTTCCGCACGATCCCGTCGCCGAAGACGCGCGCGAACCGCCTGCGCTACCTCGACCTGATCGCGAGCGAGCACGGCCATCGATCGGTGAAGGCGTGCCGGCCGAGCGACGTACGCAAGATGCGCGATGTCTACGCCGACACCCCGGGCAAGGCGAACAACTGGCTCGCGACGTTCAAGGTGTTGATGGCCTTTGCCGCGCTCAACGACTGGCGCCGCGACAACCCGTCGACCGACGTGCGCCTGCTGCCGATCGGTGAGCACGAGCCGTGGCCGGCGGACATCCTCGCCCGCGCGCTGTCGCTCGCCTCGCCGATGCTGCGCCTGGCGCTGATCACCGGCCTGTGCAGCGGCGCGCGGATCGGCGACGTCATCCGCATGCGCCACGACTGGCACGACGGCCGGACGATGCAGTTCACCGCCGCCAAGAACAAGGCGATCGTCGCGGTGCCGATGCACCCGCTATGGCTGGAGGAGATCGAGAAGACGCCGCGCAGGGGCGTGACGCTGCTGTTCGACCGCTCGGGCAAGCCGTTCAGCGATCCCAAGATCGTGCAGGAGCGCGTCCGCCGGCTGATGGAGGACCTCGGCTCGCCGACCTACCTCAGCAACGGCCGTCCGCGCGGGTACAGCTTCCACGGCCTGCGCAAGAACGCAGCCTGCTACCTGAAGGAGCTCGGGCTCAACGACGACCAGATCGGCTCGATCTGCGGAATGACCCCCGACACCGTCCGCCACTACACCAAGCGCGCCCGCGCGCTGATGGTCGCGCGCACCGCGGCGGATCGGATCACGAGCGGCGACGTGCTGCTGATCGGCCACGCCAGCGCCGCCAGCCGGGGGGACGGCGATCCCTGAAAGGGGGGACGCCGGGAAATCGCCACCAGAATGTGCTGATATTCCAGCGTGGTGACCCCTACGGGACTCGAACCCGTGTTTCAGCCGTGAAAGGGCCGCGTCCTAACCACTAGACGAAGGGGCCGTTGCCGGTCGCGGCGAACTAGGGAAAGGACGGCGCGCGGTCAAGCGGTGTTTGCGCTTTTTGTTTCGGCTTCGCTCAATCAGCCCAGGCGGCGTCCTCGACGTGGAGTTCGGCTGCCGGGCGGCTGCCCCAGTCGTCGATCTTGGCGCGGCCGGCGAGCCACAGCCGGCGGTGGGGCGGGGCGCCGAGCAACGCCATCCCCAGCGGCGTGTCGGCCTGGCGGAAGGCCACCGCCTTCAGGCTGCGACCGTCGTCGCCGGCGACGGTCAGGCGGACGTGGCCGTTGCCGACCGTGTCGGCGCGGATCACGCGCACCGGGCCCGCGGCGACACGCGGGGCGGGCCAGCCGACGCCATAGGGGCCGCCGACCTCCAGCGCCTCGACCAGCATCGGGTTGACCCCGCCGGGGGCGAGCACCGCGTCGAACAGCAGCGCTCGCTCGCCGCGCGCGCGCTCGACCGCGTCGGCCAAGCCGGCGTGGAGGAAGTCCGCAAGGGCCGGGATCTGGTCTTCGGCGACCGTCACGCCGGCTGCCATCGCGTGGCCGCCGCCCGCCTGCAGCAGCCCGCTGTCTTTCGCCGAGAGGATCGCCGCGCCCAGGTCGACGCCCGCGATCGAGCGGCCCGATCCCTTGCCGACGCCGTTCTCGTCGATCGCGATCACCAGCACGGGGCGGCCGAGCTTTTCCTTCAGCCGCCCGGCGACGATGCCGATGACGCCGGGGTGCCAGCCGCGGCCCGCGACCACCGCCACGCCGCGCTCCGCCTGATCGGCGCAGCGCTGCTCGGCTTCGGCCTGGACCGCCGCCTCGATCGCGCGGCGTTCCTCGTTCAGCCGGTCGAGTTCCTCGGCGATGCTGCGCGCCTCGTCGCGGTCGCGGGTGGTGAGCAGCCGGACGCCCAGGTCCGATCGGCCGACGCGCCCGCCGGCGTTGATTCGCGGGCCGAGTGCGAAGCCGAGATCCGAGCAGGTCGGCGCGCGCGTCAGGCGCGACGCCTCGATCAATGCGGCGAGGCCGGGGTTGCGGCGTTGCGCCATGACCTTGAGTCCCTGCGCCACGAACGCGCGGTTGAGCCCGCGCAGTTGCGCCACGTCGGCGACGGTGCCGAGCGCCACCAGGTCGAGCAGCTCGATCAGCTTGGGCTCGGGCCGGTCGGCGAACCAGCCGCGCGTGCGCAGCGTCCGCAGCAGCGCGGCTCCGAGCAGGAAGGCGACGCCGACCGCTGCGAGGTGGCCGTGCTCGGCGCCCTCGCGCTCGTCCATGCGGTTGGGGTTCACCAGCGCGTGGGCGTAGGGGAGGGCGGCCGCGCATTTGTGGTGATCGACCACCACCACGTCGACGGCAGCCTCGCGCGCCGCGTCCAGCGCCTCGAACGCCTGCGCGCCGCAGTCGACCGTCACGATCAGGCTCGCGCCCTCCCGCTGGAGGCGGAGCAGCGCGGCGCCGGAAGGTCCATAGCCTTCGGTCATGCGATCGGGGATATAAGGCCGCGGCTCGATTCCGAGCTGGCGGAGCAGCAGGATCAGCAGGGCGGCGGACGTGGCACCGTCGACGTCGTAGTCCCCGAAGATCGCGACCTGCTCATTTGCCTGGACCGCATCGGCGAGGCGGGCGGCGGCCTTGTCCATGTCGCGGAAGATCGACGGGTCGGGCATGAAGCCGCGGATGCTGGGGTTGCGGTGCGACTCCAGCCCCTCGCGCGGACAGCCGCGTGCAAGCAGCAGCTGGGTGACGAGGTCGTCGGGCGCGAAATCGGCGTCGCACGGATCGGCGGCGAGGCCGCGCCAGCGCCACGGCTGGCCGAGGATCGAGCGGTGGACGTTGAGAACGGGACGCATGCGGCGCGCTTACGCCAACCACCCGGCGAAGGGAAACGCCGCCGCTACTGCCACTTGACCCAGGGGCGCTCGCGGAACCACTTGGTGATGATGTATTTGGTGCCCCGCACCACCGCCAGCCCCTCGTGCAGCGTCGCCTTGTTGGGGCTGCCGTCCGGGCTCATGTTGTTCCAGGCGACCAACTGACCGGCGGCGGGCTTGAAGCGGACGCCGGCCTGCGGGAACCAGGTCGCGCCGCCCTGCTCGACGACGTTGAGGAACACCATCGCGGTCCAGGTGCGCTGGCCGCCCTGTTCCTCCATGTACGCCCAGTAGCTCTCGCCCTCGTGGAAATAGTCGTGGTGGGCGCGGAACTGCTGTCCCGGCGCGTAGCGCTGGCCCTGCATGGTCTCGCCGAAATGGTGCTCGATGCCGAGCAGGTCGGCGATGCGCTCGTCGAGCGGCCGGATGTCGGGCGACCAGCGATCGAGATCGCAGCTGTCGCTGGTGCGGAAATTGGGGTCGTTGGTCTCGGTGAGCAGGGTCGAGCGGCGGCTGCCCGCGTCGATGGTGCGCATCAGCATCGTGCATTCGTCCGGCGAGAGGAACTCGGGATGGACGAACATCTGCGCCGCCTCGGTCTTGGCGGCGCGGACCTGCGGATTGGCGGAAAGCCGGTCTCCGACCCGGCTGCCGAACGCGGCGCGGACGGGGGAAGGGGAGCCATGCGGGCGGTTCGATTGCACCTTCATGGCCCCGATCCTTCGAGCAAGGGAGAGGCGAACGCAAGGGGGCCCGGCAGTCGCCTGCCGAGCCCTACTCACGCTCCGACGCCGTTACCAGAAGAGGTCGTACACCACGTCGACCACCTCGCCGCTGTCGAGATCCACTAGCAGCGCGTCGTTGTAATAGCGGATCCAGCGATAGGGGCCGTCGGCCGGCGGCAGCCGGTAGGAATACGGATCGTTGATCCAGTACCCCGAACCGTAGAGCATCGATCCCAGCGTCAGCCCCACGGAGAACCGCCGATAGCCGTAGTGGTAGCCCGACGGCGGATAGTAGCGCGGCAGGCGATAGACGGTGCGGTTCGCCTGGCGATAGCCGTTCCAGTCGTAGCGGCGGTCGTTGCGCCAGCTGCGGCTCCAGGCGCGGCGATCGTTCCAGTCCTGCCGCTGCCGCGCCTCGTCGCGCCAGCTGCCGTTGCGGTCGTAGCCGCGATCGGGTCGCCGGCCGTCGCGGTCGAGCCAGCGGCTGTCGGCTTCGTAGCGGCTGCCGCGCCGGGGATCGCGGCCCTCCCAGCCGCCGGGGCGGGTGGGCTGCGGGCGATCCCGCTCGACGCCCGGTCGGCCGCCGGGGCGCGTCTCCGCCCGATCCGGCCGCGGATCGGGGCGGCGGGTGCCGTCCTGCCAGCGCTGCGGCGTATCCGTCCGGTTCCAGTTGCGCGATCCGTCGGGACGTCCGCCGTCCGGCCGTGTCTGACGACGCTCGCGCTGGAAGTCGCGCTGCGGCTGCTCGCGCCGTTGCGGCTGCGCCTGCTGCTGTACGTTCTGATAATCGCGCTGGGGCATCTGCGGGCCGCGCTGCTGTCGCTGCTCCGACCAGCGCTGCCGCGGCTCGGCCCGGGGCTGCCGCTGCGGACCTTCGTTCTGGTAGTTGCGCTGCGGACGCGGGCCACGCTCCTGCGCCAGCGCCGAGGCCGGGACCAGCGCGCTGGCCGCCAGCAATCCCATCAACACCCATTTGGTCACTGCCGCTCTCCCCAACCGGATGCACCGGTGATTTCGATGTTCCGTCTTTGCGCTGGACGGGATGAGCGATGGCTGAATTCGGGTGTCAGCCGCCAGAAAGGAATTAGCGGGGGGTGAGAGCCGGGACCGTCCGCGCCGCCTCCTGGGCGTCGGTGCCGGGCTTGGGCGCCGCCTCGATCGTCTCGTCGCCGCGGGCGAGCCGCGCGGCACGGCGCACCGCTTCGGCAAGGCGTGGCTGGATGCCGCACCGGCACAGGTTGGTGAGCGCCTCGGCGATCTGCGCGTCCGACGGATCGCGGTTCTCGCGCAGCAGCGCCGCGGTCGCCATGACCAGCCCGGGGATGCAGTAGCCGCACTGGCCGAGGTTGGAGGCGAGGAAGGCCGCCTGCACCGGATGGCTGCGATCGCGCGACAGCCCCTCGATCGTCGTGACGAAGGTGCCTTCCAGCGCGCCGATCGTCACCTGGCACGACCGCACCGCCGCCCCGTCCACGTCGACGGTGCACGCACCGCATTCGCCGACGCCGCAGCCGTATTTGGTGCCGGTCAAGTTCGATGCGTCGCGCAGCGCCCAGAGCAGCGGCGTCTCGGGATCGAGCCGATATTCGACGGGCTGGTTGTTGACGGTGAAGCGGGTCATGCCGCCGCGATCCTTAGCCGAGCCGATCGCGCCGCGAAACGACCTGTTTCGCCCCGTGTGGTTGCGAAGGCGTAACGGCACCGCGACATCCCAGCCATGACCTTACCCACCCTGTTCGTGCCGCACGGCGGCGGCCCCTGCTTCTTCATGAACCCCGGCGCGGAGCCCGACCCGATGTGGCGGCCGATGCACGACTATCTGGCGGGGCTGATCGACAGCCTTCCCGAACGGCCGCGCGCCATCCTGATGGTTTCCGGCCATTGGGAGGAGGCGGCGGTGACGCTGCATCATGGCGACGGCCAGCCGCTGCTGTACGACTATCACGGCTTTCCGGCGCACACCTACGCGCTGCAATGGCCGGCAAGCGGGGCGCCCGATGTCGCCACGCGAGCGGGGGAACTGCTCGCGCAGGCCGGCTTCGCCACGGGTATGGAACAGACGCGCGGCTGGGATCACGGCGTGTTCATCCCGATGATGGTGGCCGTACCGGGTGCCGACATTCCGGTGGCGCAGATGTCGCTGCGCCGGTCGCTCGATCCCGCCGAACATCTTGCGATCGGCCGCGCGCTGGCGCCGCTCCGCGACGAGGGCGTGCTGATTCTGGGTTCGGGCATGAGCTTCCACAACCTGCGCGAGCGCGGCAGCCGAGTGACGCCGGCGACGGACCGCTGGGACGCGGCGCTCGCCGATGCGGCGACCGACCCCGATCCGGCGGGGCGAATGGCGCGGCTCGCCGACTGGGAGTCGCTTCCCGAGGCGCGCTATGCTCACCCGCGCGAGGAGCATCTGCTGCCCTTGATGGTGGCGGCGGGCGCCGGCGGCGAGGACCCGGCGCGGGTCGACTGGCGCGGGGAGGTGCTCGGCTGGACCGTCTCCGCCTACCGCTTCGGCTGAGGCGCGGCGCCGGACACGCCGAACGCGCAACCCTGTCAGCCGCCGCTCGTTGGATGGGCAGCAGACAGGAGAGCGATCATGGCGAAGGACGACACCCGCATGCACGGCGGCAACACGCCGGGCATGACCCCCGACCGTGGCCACGAACGGCACGAGGATCCCGTCGCGAAGGGCGATGCGATCGGCACCGATCCGGGGACTCCGCGCGAGGGCGACCAGCGTGACGCCGACGCGGCCGGCAGCACCACCGACCGGGAGCAGGACAGCGCGCTCGGCGGCCATACCGCGACGAAATCGTCGGGCGAGTGACGGGTCGGCGGCAGGCGGACGCTTCGCCTGCCGCCCGGCCGCAGGATGGACGACGCAGCGTCGAGGGAGCCGATGGCAGGTGCGCGGCCGTGGTGGGAAGCCGCCACCATCTACCAGATCTATCCGCGTTCGTTTCAGGACAGCGACGGCGACGGTATCGGCGACTTGCGCGGCATCGTCGCGCGGCTCGACTATCTGGTCGAGCTCGGCGTCGACGCGCTGTGGCTGTCGCCGATCTTCCCCTCGCCGATGGTCGATTTCGGCTATGACGTCGCCGACTATTGCGACATCGATCCGCGCTTCGGCACGCTGGCCGACTTCGATGCGCTGCTCGCCGCCGCGCATGCGCGCGGCCTTCGGGTGCTGCTCGATTTCGTGCCCAACCACAGTTCGGACCAGCATCCCTGGTTCGTCGAGAGCCGCCGCGACCGTGCCTCGCCCAAGCGCGACTGGTACCTCTGGCGCGACGCCGCACCCGATGGCGGCCCGCCCAACAACTGGATCAGCGACTTCGGTGGACCGGCGTGGGAGTGGGATGCCGCGACGGGGCAATACTACTCGCACGCCTTCCTGAAGGAGCAACCCGACCTCAACTGGCGCAACCCGGCGCTGCGTGCGGCGATGCTCGACGTGCTGCGCTTCTGGTTCGCGCGCGGGGTCGACGGCTTCCGCATCGACGTGCTGTGGCACATGATCAAGCACGCCGACTTCCCGGACAATCCGGTCAATCCGGCATACATCCCCGGCTCGGGCGAGAAGAACCGCGTGCTCCAGCTGCACTCGACCGATCAGCCGGAAGTGCACGCGATCGCTGCCGAGATGCGCGCCGTCGCCGAGGAATATGCGGCGGACGGGCGGGAGCGGGTGCTGATCGGCGAGATCTACCTGCCGGTCGAGCGGCTGATGACCTATTACGGCGTCGAGCAGCGGGGGGTGCACCTGCCGTTCAATTTCCAGCTGATCGAGGCGGGCTGGGACGCGGCCGATCTCGCCTATCGGATCGCCGAGTACGAAGCGGCACTGCCGCCCGGCGGCTGGCCCAACTGGGTGCTCGGCAACCATGATCGCGCGCGCGTCGCGACGCGGGTGGGCGAGGCACAGGCGCGGGCGGCGGCGGTGCTGCTGCTGACGCTGCGTGGCACGCCGACGCTCTATTACGGCGACGAGCTGGGGCTCAGCGACGTGGCGATCCCGCCGGGTAAGGCGGTCGATCCCCAGGAACTGCGCGAGCCCGGCCGCGGCCGCGATCCCGTGCGCACGCCGATGCCGTGGGACGGCGGGGCGGGGGCGGGCTTCACCACCGGCCGCCCGTGGCTGCCCCTCAACCCCGATCGCGCGACCCGCAACGTCGCCGCTCAGCGCGGCGACGGCGGCTCGCTGCTGACGCTGTATCGACGGCTGCTGGCGCTGCGCCGAGCCACGCCCGCGCTGTCGGTCGGAAGCTGGCACCCCGTCGTGGCGGAGGGCACGCTGCTCGCCTACGAACGGCGCGAAGGCGATACGCGGCTGTTGGTGGTGCTCAACCTGGGCGCTATGCCGCTGCGCATGACCGTGCCGGAATGGGCGGCGGGGTTCGGCCCGCTGCTCTCGACGCATGTCGAGCCGGCTGTGCCGATCGATGGAACGTTCGACGTGAGGGGGAACGAAGCGATGATTCTGGGGGCCGCCGCCTGATGCGAATCGCGATGCTGGCGCCGATCGCATGGCGCACGCCGCCGCGGCACTATGGTCCCTGGGAACTGGTCACCAGCCTGCTGACCGAGGCGCTGGTCGCCCGTGGCGTCGACGTGACGCTGTTCGCGACGCAGGACTCGATCACCGCCGGCACGCTCGCCGGGGTGGTGCCCGCACCCTATTCGGAAGACCCCGCGATCGATGCCAAGGTGTGGGAGTTCCGCCACCTGTCGCACCTGTTCGAGCGCGCCGCCGAGTTCGACCTGATCCACAACCAGGCCGATTTCCCGGCGCACGCCTTTTCGCGGCTGGTCGACACGCCGATGGTGACGACGATCCACGGCTTCTCGTCGGACCGCATCCTGCCGATGTACACGCCCTATCAGGAGCGGGTGCACTATGTCGCGATCAGCGATGCCGACCGGCATCCGGGGCTGCGCTATGAGGAGACGATCCACCACGGCATTCCGCTCGACGACTTCCCGTTCGATCCGGCCGGCAGCGACGACCTGCTGTTCTTCGGCCGCATGCACCCCGACAAGGGGCCGCACGAGGCGATCGCGGTCGCGCGGGCGACCGGGCGGCGGCTGCACATGGCCGGGATCGTCCAGGACGAGCGCTACTGGCGCGAGGAGGTCGAGCCCGGCATCGACGGCCGCCAGGTGCTCCACCACGGCGCGGTCGGCGGCGGCAAGCGCACGGCGATGCTCGGTGAGGCGCGTGCGCTGCTTCACCTGATCGACTTCGACGAACCCTTCGGCCTGTCGGTGGTGGAGGCGATGGCGTGCGGTACCCCGGTGATCGCCTACGCGCGCGGGGCGATGCCCGAACTGATCGAACATGGCGTCACCGGCTTCCTGGTGGACGACCTCGACGGCGCGATCGAGGCGGTGGCGCGGATCGGCGAGATCGACCGCGCCGCGTGCCGCGCCCGGGTCGCATCGCATTTTTCGGTGGAGCGCATGGCGGAACGCTACGAGGCGCTGTACCGCCGCATCCTCGGCTGACCGCTGACACCCGGCGCAATAATTCGCACCGGCAGCATTTCCCTACTTGTGACGTTGTATCATTGCGCTGTAAGGAGGCCCTTCCGTTCTGGGAGGGTAGTTGATGTCCGTTGCTCGTCTTCTTCTCGGCAGCGCCGCGCTTGTCTGCGCGCTGCCGGCCACTGCGCGTCCGGTGGATGCCCGGGGAGATGCCGACGCGCCGCCCGCCGCTGTGCCTGCGCAGGGGCGGCAAACCACGGTCGACGCCGACCATCAGGAGATCGGGGCAAACATCATCGTCACCGGCTCGCTCGATCGTCCCAAGGAAGATCTGCTCGGCGGCACGACGGTGCTCTCGGGCGAGGCGCTGACGCGTTCGCTGCGGCCGACGCTGGGCGACACGCTGGCGCGCCAGCCGGGCGTGACCTCCAGCAGCTTCGGCCCCGGCGCCTCGCGCCCGATCCTGCGCGGCCTGCAGGGCGACCGCGCGCGCGTGCTGACCGAGGGTATCGGCAGCTTCGACGCGTCGACCACCAGCGTCGACCATGCGGTCGCGATCAACCCGCTGATCGCCGACCGCATCGAGGTGCTGCGCGGGCCTGCGGCGCTGATGTTCGGCCCGTCGGCGATCGGCGGTGTGGTCAACGTGATCGACAGCCGCATTCCCCGCCACCTTCCCGAGGAGCCGGTGCACGTCGACGGCATCATCGGCTATGGCTCGGCCGCCGACGAGCGCACCGCCTCGGGCAGCATCGACGTGCCGGTGGCCGGCAAGGTCGTCTTCCATGCCGACGGCAGCTATTCCAAGTCCGACGATCTGGAGACGGGCGGCCACATCCTCGCCGGCCCGCAGCGTCGCGCCGCGGCCGCGAGCCCGGATCCCGAGATCGCCGGGCTGGCGGACCTGCGCGGTCGCCTGCCCAATAGCGCGACCGAGACCTGGCAGGTCGCCGGCGGCGCCGCGGTGGTGGCGGACGGGGGCAACCTCGGCTTCTCCGTGTCGCACTACGACACCAACTACGGCGTGCCGGTGCGCTACGCGATCGAGCCGGGCGAGGAGGCCGAGGAGGTCCGCATCGACCTGCGCCAGACGCGCCTCGACCTGCGCGGCGAGGTCGAGACCGGCGGCTTCATCGATCGGCTGCGGTTCCGCGGCGGCGCGTCCGACTATCGCCACCAGGAGATCGAGGACAGCGGGGAGGTGGGCACCACCTTCTACAGCCAGGGCATGGAAGCGCGTGTCGAGGCGCAGCAGGCGGTTCGCGGCGGCTGGCGCGGCACCACCGGCGCGCAGATGCTGATCCGAACGCTGAACGTGGTCGGCGAGGAAAAATTCCTGCCGCGCAACGAGACGCAGCAGTACAGCCTCTTCACGCTGCAGAGCGCCGACTTCGGCGCGGTGCGCGGGGAACTGTCCGGCCGCTACGAGCGCAGCATCGCGGTGGCGCAGCCCGACGACGACCTCGGCAACGGGCGCCTGGAGCGCAGCTTCAACGCCTTCTCGGCAGCAGGCGGCGCGAGCCTCGGGCTGGGTGGCAGCACCCGTCTGGGGCTGTCGCTGTCGCACAGCGAGCGCGCGCCGACCGCGGAGGAACTGTTCGCCAACGGCCCGCACGCCGGCACGCAGGCGTTCGAAATCGGTGACCTCGGCCTGAAGGTCGAGCGCAGCAACGGCGTCGAAGCGACGCTGAAGGGCGGCGGCGACGGCTTCGACTTCAGCCTCGCGGCCTACCACAACTGGTACGACGGCTTCATCTACGAGCAGCCGACCGGCGAGCTCGAGGACGGGCTGCCGGTGTACCAATACGAGCAGGTCGACGCGCGCTTCTACGGTGTCGAGGCCGAAGCCTCGGCGCGGGTGGCGCAGTTCGGCAGCACCGCCGTGGTGGTCGACGGCGTGGCCGACTACACCCACGCGACGATCAAGAACGGCGGTCCCGTGCCCCGCATCCCGCCGCTGCGGTTGCTCGGCGGCATCGAGGCGCAGGGGACGCTCGCGCAGGGGCGGCTCGAGGTCGAGCACGTCACCAAGCAGGACCGCGTCGCGATCAACGAGAGCGAGACCGGCGCCTATACGCTGGTCAACGCATCGGTGACGTTGAAGCCGTGGGGGCGCAACAATCCGACGAGCTTGCTGCTGTCGGCGAACAACCTGTTCGACGTCGTCGCCCGTCGCCACGCGAGCTATCTGAAGGATTATGCGCCGCTCGCCGGCCGCGACCTGCGGGTGACGGCGCGCTTCGCGCTGTAAGCGGGCTCGGGTTACGGGAACGGTATTCCGGAACGCGGAGTTTCGGCGAACCTCTCCATCCTCGTCATGCTGACGAACGTCAGCATCCAGACACGCTCCGTTCCTGCTTAGAGCGGAGCGTCAACGGGTCCTCACCTTCGTCAGCATGACGAGTAGGCGGAGAGCAGAGACCCGGAATTTTGGGTTCGTCGACCCGATCCGTTTTCCCACAAACAGAAATGCGGCCGCTTCCCCGGGGAGGCGGCCGCATTCCGATGTCGACGCTGTCGAGCCCTTACTTCAGTTCCGGCTCGAGCAGGCGGTGCAGCGGCACCACCACATACTTCATCTCGGCGTCGTCCACCGTCCGCTGGGCGGCGGCGCGCCACGCCTTTTCGGCGCTCTCATAGTCGGGGAACAGCCCGACGAGATCGACCTCCGTCAGGTCGACGAAGTCGAGGGTCTGGGGGTCGCTGACGCGGCCACCGAAAACGAGATGCATCTTGCTCATGCCGGCTCCTGATACGTGCTGCACCGCCGCATAGCGGCTGGGGCGAGACACTCAAGGGCGCAGACGCGCATCAGGCCGAGATGCTACCGGTGGCAGCGGACTTGCCGCCGTCCTTGGCCGCTTCGACGACGGTGCCGAACGCCTTGCGCAGCGAATCCTTGGCCGCATCCTTGTCGGGAATCGCGCTGCTCAGCTGCTCCTTGCCGGCCTCGCGGGCAGCGACGGCAGCAGCGGCGGCGGTAGCCGAGAGACGCTTGCCGAGCGGCCCGAGGACCTTCTGCTCGCTCTCGGAGCGCGGGATCAGCGCGCCGATGATCGCGCCGAGCGCGATGCCGCCGGCGAGCACCGCCAGCGGGTTGGCCTCGATGCCCTCACCGGCGCGGGCGGCGGCCGAAGCGGCGCTCTCGCGGGTCGATTCATAGGCATGGCTCGCATTGTCGCGCAGCGTCGCGAGCGTGCCGTTGTCGGCCAACGCCTCCGTTGCGTTGGTGGGCGAGGGGGTGTTGTTGCCGTTCGTGGTCATTCCACTTGTCCTTGCTGGGGGCCGCGGGCGGCCCGATGTTGGGTTAGAGGCTTTCGGATGGAGGCATCGAGGGCTGGGGTGCGGCGACCGTCGCCGGCACCTTGGCGCTTGCCTTCTTGTGCCGGCAGCGACGGCGCAGGCTGCCGATCAGCTTGGGCGTCAGCAGCAGCGCGAGGAACCCGCCGGCACCGAGGGCGACGGTTCCGGGCTGGCGTTTCACGACGCGGGCGCCCTGGTCCATCGCTGCCGACGCGCGCGCCTTCACCTCGCCGACGACGTTCTCCGCCACCGAACTCGGGCTGAGCCGGCTCTTGAGCACCTCGACGGTACCGAGCATCCGCGCCTTGGCCTGCTGCGCGTTGGCGCGGGCGGCGGCGACACCTTGCGGTTCGGTCACAGCCCGTCTCCCGAAAAGGCGCGGCCGAGCCGCGTCGCCGCGACCTTGCCGAGGATACCGGCGACGACGAGCGCGCCGATCACCACCACCGCGGTGGCGCCGCCGCTTCCCAGCGGACCGCGCAGCACCAGGATGAGGCCGACGAGCAGCGCCCCGATCGCGGCGAATGCGACCAGCAACGCGCCGATCCCGAACGCAAGGCCGAAGATCGCGTCGTTCTTGCGGGAAGCGGCCACTGCCTTCCACACCGACAGTTCGGCTTGGAGCCAGGTCTTGCCGTCGGCGACGAGGCGTTGGACGAGTTCGCCCACGCTCTCGTCGCCTCTGCTATCGCGCATCGCGTCCACCGCCGTTCGCTCAGGCGGCCGGCTTGCTGTCGGTCGGGTCGGCAGCGCCGTCCACGCCCGCCTTGACGACGCGCGCCAGCACGAAGCCGAGCGCGGCGGCGGTGCCGATCGCGACGGCCGGGCTCTTGCGGACGAAGCCGCGGACGTCCTCGATCAGTTCCTCGACGTCCTTGCCGCGCAGCGAGTCGGAGAAGCCCGACAGCGCCTGGGCGGCCGAGCGCGCATACTGGCCGTACTGTTCGCCCAGCTTGTCGTCGACGGTGCCCGCGGCGTCTTCCATCATCTTGGAGAACTCGTCGAGCGCGCCGGTCGCCCGCAGCTTGCCCTCGTCGGCAAGGCCGCGCGCCTTGTCGGTTGCCTGACGGCCGAGCTTGCCGGCCTCGTCCTTCAGCGTCTGCGCCGCACCCTTGGCCTTGGCCGCGGTGCTGTCGTCGGTCTGCGTCGTCGAGCCGCTCGGCGTGAAGTTCACGTCGGCGCCGCTGGCGGTGCCGGAAGAGGGGGTGAACTCGACCGTCGAGTTGCCGGAACCCGTGCTCGCAAGCGGATCGTTGCGGTTGGTGTCGCTCATCGTGCCGTTCCCTTCTTGGTTCGTCTGGAGAACCAAAGCCGGCGGCGGCGGTTCCCGTTTCCGTACGAATTGCCCCGCGGGGGCCGAGCGGATAGGGCTGCGCGCGACTGCCGGCTTCGGCCGGCCGCGAAAATAGGGAGATCGTTTCGTGACCGCAATCATCGACATCCACGCCCGGCAGATTCTCGACAGCCGCGGCAATCCGACGGTCGAGGTCGACGTGATGCTGGAGGACGGCAGCACGGGTCGCGCCGCAGTCCCCTCGGGTGCCTCGACCGGAGCGCACGAAGCGGTGGAAAAGCGCGACGGCGACAAGAGCCGCTGGATGGGCAAGGGCGTCCAGGCCGCGGTCGACGCGGTGAACGCCGACATCGCCGAGGCGGTGCTGGGCCTCGATGCCGAGGATCAGGCCGACGTCGATCGCGCGATGATCGATCTCGACGGCACGCCGAACAAGGGCCGGCTGGGCGCCAACGCCATCCTGGGCGTGAGCCTCGCGGTCGCCAAGGCGGCGGCGGATGCACGCGGCCTGCCGCTCTATCGCTACGTCGGCGGCGTGTCGGCGCACCTGCTGCCGGTGCCGATGATGAACATCATCAACGGCGGCGAGCATGCCGACAATCCGATCGATTTCCAGGAATTCATGGTCATGCCGGTCGGCGCACCGAGCCTGGCGGAAGCCGTGCGCTGCGGTTCGGAAATCTTCCACACGCTGAAGAAGGGCCTGCACGACAAGGGTCTGGCGACCTCGGTCGGCGACGAGGGTGGCTTTGCGCCCAACCTGTCGTCCACCACCGATGCGCTCGACTTCATCATGACCAGCATCGAAAAGGCCGGCTACAAGCCGGGCGACGACGTGATGCTGGCGCTCGACTGCGCCGCGACCGAGTTCTTCAAGAACGGCAAATACGAGATGGTCGGTGAGGGCAAGTCGCTGACCCCGGTCGAGATGGCCGACTATCTGGCGGACCTCGCAGCCCGCTACCCGATCTTCTCGATCGAGGACGGCATGGGCGAGGACGACTTCGAGGGCTGGAAGGCACTCACCGATAAGATCGGCGACAAGGTTCAGCTGGTCGGCGACGACCTGTTCGTCACCAACCCGGAGCGTCTGGCGATGGGAATCGGCAAGGGCCTCGCCAACTCGCTGCTGGTGAAGGTCAACCAGATCGGCACGCTGACCGAAACGCTGGAGGCGGTGAGCCTGGCGCAGCGTTCGTCCTACACCGCGGTCATGTCGCACCGTTCGGGCGAGACCGAGGACGCGACGATCGCCGACCTGGCGGTCGCCACCAACTGCGGCCAGATCAAGACGGGCAGTCTCGCGCGCTCGGACCGGCTCGCCAAGTACAACCAGCTGATCCGCATTGAGGAAGAGCTGGGCGACGCGGCGCGCTACGCGGGCCGCTCGATCCTGCGCGTCTGAGCGGGAATGGGGAGGCGCGGGCGCCGCGCCTCCCCGGCACCCGCCCATTCTCTGACAGGCGGAACGCACATCGCGATCTGGTCGTCATCCCGGCGAAGGCCGGGATCCATCGGGCCGCAGGCGCAGGTGGTGAGATGGACCCCGGCCGTCGCCGGGGTGACGGAAAGAGGTGCGGGGGTGGCTACCGTCCGCACGCTACCTCAGAACAATCGCCCGCCGTTCGGCACCTGCCGGCTGGGCGCGACCAGCACTACCGCGCCGTTCTCGTCCGGAAAGCCGAGCGTCAGCACTTCCGACATGAACGGTCCGATCTGGCGCGGCGGGAAGTTGACCACCGCGGCCACCTGCCGCCCGACCAGCGTCTCCGGCGTGTAATGCTCGGTGATCTGCGCGCTCGATCGCCGCACGCCGAGGGTCGGACCGAAGTCGATCTGCAGCTTGAACGCGGGCTTGCGCGCCTGCGGGAAGGGCTCTGCCGCGACGATGGTGCCGACGCGGATGTCGACCGCCAGAAAGGCGTCGAAGTCGATCGTCGCGGCGGCGGGGCTGGCGGGATCGTGGCTCAGATGCATCAGCTTCGAATCTCTTGACGTTTTCGACTCGCGCGATCTTGCGCAGCCGCGCCGCTTGCGCAACTATCGGGCATGCCGCGCTCCACGCCGCTCCGCCAGATGCTCCGCCGTGCAGGATTTCCCGCGTTCGCGATCCTGTTCATGGGCTTTTTCGGCTATTCGGCGGTGCTCGGGCCCAACGGCATCCTGGCGTACCACGATTATTCGCAGAAGCTGGCGCAGCGGCAGGCCTATTACGCCTGCCTTGACAAGACGCGTGCCGAACTGCGCAACCGCGTAGCCTTGCTCGATCCGCGTCATGCCGATCCCGACATGGTCGACGAACTCGTCCGCAAGCAGCTCAACGTGACCCATCCGGACGAATTCGTCCTGCCGATGACGGCCGAGCCGCACGGCGGCGATCGCTGCGCACCCGTGGTCGACGGCTGAGCCGAGTTGCGCTAGCAACGGGATAGCGCAGTCGCCCGGCCGCTATGGCGGGTGATTGCAGTCGGGGAAGAAACCGGCCTATAGGCTCGGCTCCTTTCCCCTTTCCCAGGCATGAGGGTACCGACATCGTGGCAAAGGCACCGGCGCAGCGCGCCAAGAGCGAACCTGCCGTTCCGAACCGTGAGCGTCCCAGCGAACCGACGCGTTACGAAGCCTCGAAGGAGGAATTGCTCGACTTCTACAAGCAGATGCTGCTGATCCGCCGTTTCGAGGAGAAGGCGGGCCAGCTGTACGGCCTCGGCTTCATCGGCGGCTTCTGCCATCTCTACATCGGCCAGGAGGCGGTCGCCGTCGGCCTGCAGTCCGCGCTCGATGGCGAGAAGGACTCGGTGATCACCGGCTATCGCGACCACGGCCACATGCTGGCCTATGGCATCGATCCCAAGGTGATCATGGCCGAGCTGACCGGTCGCGCCGCGGGCATCAGCCGCGGCAAGGGCGGGTCGATGCACATGTTCTCGACCGAGAAGAAGTTCTACGGCGGCCACGGCATCGTCGGCGCACAGGTCTCGCTCGGCACCGGCCTGGCGTTCGGCCACAAGTACGCCGAGGACGGCGGCGTGTGCCTCGCCTATTTCGGCGACGGCGCGGCCAACCAGGGCCAGGTGTACGAGAGCTTCAACATGGCCGAGCTGTGGAAGCTGCCGATCGTCTATGTGATCGAGAACAACCAGTACGCGATGGGCACCAGCGTCAACCGCTCGTCGGCGGAAGACCAGCTCTACAAGCGCGGCGAGAGCTTCCGCATCCCGGGCATCCAGGTCGACGGCATGGACGTGCTCGCCTGCCGCGGAGCCGCCGAGGAAGCGCTGGCCTGGGTTCGCGCCGGCAAGGGTCCGATCATCCTCGAGATGAAGACCTATCGCTATCGCGGTCACTCGATGTCGGACCCGGCCAAGTACCGCTCGCGCGAGGAAGTGCAGGCGGTGCGCGACAAGTCCGACCCGATCGAGCACATCAAGCGCGAGCTCGAGAAGCAGGGTGTCGCCGAGGCCGATCTGAAGACGATCGAGCAGGATATTCGCAAGGTGGTGAACGAAGCCGCCGACTTCGCCGAGAGCACGCCGGAGCCCGAGCCGGCAGAGCTCTATACGGACGTGCTGGTGGAGAAGTATTGAGATGGCGATCGAACTGAAGATGCCGGCGCTGTCGCCCACGATGGAAGAGGGCACGCTGGCGAAGTGGCTGGTCAAGGAAGGTGACGTCGTCAAGTCCGGCGACATCATGGCCGAGATCGAGACCGACAAGGCGACGATGGAGTTCGAGGCGGTCGACGAAGGTACGATCGCCAAGATCCTGGTCGCCGAGGGCAGCGACAACGTGAAGGTCGGCACCGTGATCGCGATGCTGGCGGAGGAAGGCGAGGACGCCGCCTCCATCCAGGCGCCGACCGAATCCCGTGCCGGCGAAGATGCCAACGCCGCGCCCAAGGAGCAGCCGTCCGACCAGAAGGCGCCGCCGGTGCCCGAGGGTTCGAGCCCGCAGCCGGCCGCCAGCGGTGCCGAGCAGCTGGTCGCCGCGACCGAAACCGCCGCACCCGCCGCGCCGGAAATCCCGGAAGGCACCGAGATGGTCAAGGTGACCGTCCGCGAGGCGCTGCGCGACGCGATGGCCGAGGAAATGCGCGCCGATCCGCGCGTGTTCGTGATGGGCGAGGAAGTCGCCGAGTATCAGGGCGCCTACAAGGTGACCCAGGGGCTGCTCGAGGAGTTCGGCCCGAAGCGCGTCATCGACACGCCGATCACCGAATACGGCTTTGCCGGCGTTGGCACGGGCGCGGCGATGGGCGGCCTCAAGCCGATCGTCGAATTCATGACGTTCAACTTCGCCATGCAGGCGATCGACCACATCATCAACTCGGCTGCTAAGACCAACTACATGTCCGGCGGCCAGATGCGCTGCCCGATCGTGTTCCGCGGACCCAACGGCGCCGCCAGCCGCGTCGGCGCGCAGCACTCGCAGAACTACGGCCCGTGGTACGCCAGCGTCCCCGGCCTTGTCGTGATCGCGCCCTATGACGCGGCCGACGGCAAGGGCCTGCTCAAGGCGGCGATCCGGTCGGAAGACCCGGTCGTGTTCCTCGAGAACGAGCTGATGTACGGTCGCACGTTCGAGGTGCCGAAGCTCGACGACTTCGTCCTGCCGATCGGCAAGGCGCGGATCATGCGCGCAGGCAAGGACGTAACGCTGGTCAGCTATTCGATCGGCGTCGGCGTCGCGCTCGAAGCCGCCGAAAAGCTGGCGGGCGAGGGCATCGAGGCGGAGGTCGTCGATCTGCGCACGCTGCGTCCGCTCGACAAGCAGACGGTGCTCGAGAGCCTCAAGAAGACCAACCGCCTGGTGGTGGTCGAGGAAGGTTGGCCGACCTGCTCGATCGCGAGCGAAATCGCCGCGATCGCGATGGAGGAAGGCTTCGACGACCTCGACGCGCCGGTACTGCGCGTCACCAACGAGGACGTGCCGCTCCCCTATGCCGCCAACCTCGAGAAGCTGGCGCTGGTCACCGCCGACCGCGTGGTCGAGGCGGTGAAGAAGGTCACCTACAAGGGCTGAGCCCGGATCGGCGGCGGGCCGAAGACGGCCCGCCGCCGATCACGTTGCCGAATAGACCGTGCAGACGCTCTTGGTGGCGCTGTTCGCGCTCTTGAGGTCTTCTTCCTTGCGCTCGCGCACCGAGAAAGCGGCCTCTGACCGCAGCACCTTCGGCCCGAACAGCGCCTCCGCCACGATCGGTTTGTAGCGGTAGGTCACCTCCGTATAGATCAGGTTCGTGGTCCCGGTTGCAGCGATCGGCCGGGCGGCGGTCCCGATGTATTTCAGACTGCCGTCCGACTTACCCGCGCCCTCCTTGCCGTAGCGGGGCTGCGACGCCGCGGTGTTCAGCGCGCCGGTGCAGCGCTGCCAACGGATCCACTGGCCGGCCTTGCTGCCGGTCTGGCCGTTGGGCGAGACGCTGGAGACGACCACCCGCCCACGCGTGCCGAAGTCGATACTGCCACCGATCAGGTTCGCGCCAAGCAGCAACTCATTGACGTCGCGTTCGTCGATGCTGTCGCGCACGCGCGCGGCATTGTCGGCGATGGTGTTGGCGATCTGGTTCACGCGCGTCGAGGCGATCGCGAGATTGGCCGTCTCGACGCCGTAGAGCGCGATCGTCAGCAGGATCGGCAGCGACAGCGCGAACTCCATCAGCGCGACGCCGCGCGTGTCTGTGGCGGCGGCCGTCATCCGGCGGTTTTGAAGGAGCGGCCGCATTAGTCGCATCGGATCGTCGTCGACGCGCGCGAGGTGAAGGGCTGGTTGCGTAGCACGATCGTCGCGGTCACGTTGCGCTTGCCGGCCCACTTTAGAAAACCGGCGATCGGTGTCAGGTTGGGATAGTTCGCGGTGACCTTGTAGTAGGTCACATCGTCCGCGGTGCCGAGGTCGGACGTGCCCGCTGAGACATCGTACTTGCCGTTGTTGTTGGCATCCTCGTAACAGTCTCCCTTGTTGTACTTACCCTTTGGATCGGTGTCTTGGGTGATCTTCTCGGGACGGCCGACGTTGGAAAAGTTATAATAGCCGCGAGTCTCCACGGAGACATATCGCCTGTCGACGACGCGACCGACCTCGGTCTTAATTTTCTCCGTTACACCGGCCTGAGTCTGGTCACCGATCGTCGACATGCGCGCCGCTTTCGTCATCGCGCCTTGCACCATTGCGTTGACGTAGCCCTGATAGCCAAGTTCGAGCGTCGCCATAAGGATCGTCAGCAGCAGCGGCACGACGAGGGCGAACTCCACGATCGTGGCGCCCCGCTGATCCCGAAGGAGGCCGATCGATAGCCTTTGACCGATCACCGGCTGAGCCTCAACGATCCGATTTTGGAACCGATCTCCTTGAACTTGGCGATTAGATCGGCCGACGTGTTGATGCCCGCAGCCTGCGAGGGCGTACTGGCGCAGTCGATCATGTCTTGGGTGAGAGTGGTCGAAAAGGCGATCACCCAGATATCGATATTTTGCCCCTTCGCGGCGTTGCACGCCATCCGGAACCGCTGGAGATGGCGGTTGGTCAGGTTCGTTCCCTTAGCATCCACCGGCGCGCTGCCGAGAACGCGCTTGTCCAGCGACTCTAAACCATAGGTCGAGTAGATCGTTGGGTATGTCGACATGTCGCCATCGGTCATGAAGATCATATACTTCCGAACCGAGAAACCCCGAATCTTCTCGGGATTGTCCGGTGTGAACTGATCGTTGGTCTCCGAGGTGCTCGACTTGAAGATCCCTTTTGAGGAAAGGAAGCGGGCGCCCCAGATCATGCCGACATCGTGATATGTCGCTCCCTGGGGGGTCAGATTGTTCAAGTACTGCGCAAAAGCAGATCGATTTTTATAGTACTCCGTCAGGCGGCTTGCTTCGCTGGCGCAGTTCCCGGGCTGGGCGCTCGCGCCGCCGGCACTCGGGTCGAATTCTACCTCCGGCCACCAAGGACCCCAACGGCTATCGTCTGAGTCGGGAAGCCGATTGATGTCGAGATCCAACGCGTCGGACGGTGCCGTGGTCGGGCTACTGCCGCCCGTTATCGTAGTATTATTTGTTTTGCGTTCCTCGATGCAACCCGCCCATTTGGCAGTTGAGCCATTCCGCTGGGCGGGAATGCTCGTGGCGGCGCCAGTAATATATCGGGACACGTCGACATTATACTGGCCGTATACCCACTCGGAGGAAGTGTAGTTATAAACGCAATAATATCTGCCGTAATAGTAGACGTAATCACCATTTACCCGGTTGCATTCGGAACGAGACATGCCGGCGTCTGCAGCCTGCCGGGTCACCTGCGTCCACTGCCTGGTCTGATAGGGGTAAAGCTGGCGGCGGAGGTAGTCGGGGTTCTTCGCATAAACGGCTCTGCCGACATTCACCGTGCCGTTATATGGGACAAACCCGTAACGAAGGCGAAGGCTGTTATCGTGCAACTGGTTCTGAGCGCTCTCCAACGTGTCGTACAGCGAAAGCGCCGCTGAACGAAGCGCAGACATTTTGGAGTTCGATTGTTCTACGTTGCCGCACGCTTCGTCTGGTCGAGACGTTGGGCAGTTCATCGATCCGGACATGTCCATGACGAGCACGATGTCCGTCGAAACGAAATCCTGTGTCGCCGAACATGCCGCCGCCAGCTTCATCGACTTGATGCCGACGATCCCCATGATCGCCGTGGGAAGCGTGGTTTTCGCGGTCATCGTGACGGTGCCGGCCTTCGGCACCGTCACCACGGGCGTGAACGCCGCGACGCCATAGGTCGCCTGCGGGAAATTGAAGTTGAAGTAGGTCGTCGCCTCGTTCTTGACCGCGTCGGTCAGCGCCGCGCCGGACAGTTGCCGCCGCGCGGCGAGCACGCCGGCGTCGCACGCTTGTTGCAGGCGATCCTGCGCCATATAGCCGCGAGCCATGTCGACGCCCGAGCCGATCATCGCCATCAGCGGAATCAGCGCCGCGGCGACGAGCATCAGGGTGTTGCCGCGGACGTCGCGTGCGAGCGTGCTCAGAAACGGACGCGCGCCGTTCCGGCGCTTGGTCGACCGCATGTTCATGTCAGTGCCTTGGAGCCATCGTGTTCGATATTCGCCTATGGTTTGCAGAGGGATAAGCTTGCTTGAACCGTCATGGTTAAGATCACGTTGAGCGTGAGCCTGTCTCGATGAGCGACGTCTCGACGAATCCCGAGATCGGCGTCCTTCTGTCCTACGCGCCTGCAGAGCAGCGGGACGCGTTCGGGACGGCGCTCGCCTTGGACCGGATGCTGGCGGAGGTGCTGCGCAGCACCAGTGAGCCGGTGCTCGGCCAGATCCGCCTGCGCTGGTGGTATGACGCGCTGCTCGCGCTCGAGGATGCACCGGCGCCGGCGGTCCCGTTGCTCGCCGATTTCGAACGCACCTTCGCGGGTAGCGCGGTGCGTCCCGCCGCGCTCGCGCCGATGGTCGACGGCTGGAGCCTGTTGATCGAGGAGGAGGCGTTCGACACGGCAAAGCTGGAAGAACAGGGGCGGCTGCGCGGCGGCACGTTGTTCGAGGTGGCGGGGCAGTTGTTCGGAGCCACCGCCAGCGATCCCCTGATCGCCGCTGGCACCGGATGGGCTCTTGCCGATCTCGCGCGGCATGTCCGCGATCCCGCGTTGGCGCAATCGGCAGCCGAGCGGGCACGGGTGCTGCTCGACCAGGCGCTTTCGGTGCGGTGGAGCGGGCGCGTTCGGGCACTCGGAGCGGCGGCTCATCTCGCGCGGCTCGACCTTGCGGTCCCGCTGGACGTGCCGCCGCCGATCGGCGCCCCCCACCGCGTTGCCCGATTGCTCTGGCATCGGTTAAGCGGACGTTAGGGCTATTCGGCCGGCCCCGCGTGCGATAGCTTTCCGCCGCACAGCGCATGGGGGTGGGGCATGTGGCGATATGGCGCAGGGGTTTTGTCGGCACTGCTGCTGGTGACGGCGGGCGTTTTCGTGTTTCGCGGCGGCGCGCAGGTTGAGCCGCCGCTGCCGCCACCGTCGCCGGCCCCGACTGAGATCGCGCCGCTGCCGCCCGAACCGCTCGCCGTGCCGAGCGCTACCGCGCGCACCCGCGAGCAGAAGCGCTTCGACCGCTACGACAAGGATCGTGACGGCAGCATCACCCGCGACGAATATCTCGCCAGCCGGCGCAAGGCCTATGCGAAGCTCGACGCGAACGGCGACGGCCGGCTGTCGTTCGACGAATGGGCGGTGGCGACGACCACCAAGTTCGCCAAGGCCGATGCCGACCGTTCGGCGAGCCTGGACGCCAAGGAATTCGCGACCACCGCAGTGGCGCGCAAGGCCGCCGCGCGCTGCGCGTGCCCGCAGCCGCGGGGTGATGCCGACGACTAAGCCGGCATCCATTCGGCCAGCGCCGCGCGGGCGCGGGCGGTGTACATCTTCTTGCGGTCGGCCTTCTTGGTGCGGCCCTCGATCGGCGGGAACAGCCCGAAGTTGACGTTCATCGGCTGATAGGTCTCCGCCTCGGCGCCGCCGGTGATGTGGCCGAGCAGCGCGCCCAGCGCCGTCTCGGGCGGGGGCGGGGGCAGGTCCTTGCCCGCCAGCTCGGCGGCGGCGAAGCATCCGGCCATCAGGCCGATCGCCGCGCTTTCGACATAGCCTTCGCAGCCGGTGATCTGCCCGGCGAAGCGCAGGTTCGGGCGCGCCTTGAGCCGCAGCGTCGGATCGAGCAGCTCGGGCGATCGGAGGAAGGTGTTGCGATGCAGTCCGCCCAGCCGCGCGAACTCGGCCTTTTCGAGCCCCGGGATGGTGCGGAACAGCCGTACCTGCTCGGCATGCTTGAGCTTGGTCTGGAAGCCGACGATGTTCCACAGCGTGCCCTGCGCATTGTCCTGGCGCAGCTGCACCACCGCGTAGGGCCAGCGGCCGGTGCGCGGGTTGTCGAGCCCGATCGGCTTCATCGGACCGTAGCGCAGCGTGTCGACGCCGCGCTCGGCCATCACCTCGATCGGCATGCAGCCTTCGAAATACGGCACGTTCTCCCACTCGCGAAACTCGGTCTTCTCGCCCGCGAGCAGCCCGGCGTGGAAGGCGAGATACTGCTCCTTGTCCATCGGGCAGTTGATGTAGTCCTTGCCGCCCTTGTCCCAGCGCGCGGCCATCCAGGCGACGTCCATGTCGACGCTGTCGAAGTGCACGATCGGCGCGATCGCGTCGAAGAAGGCGAGCGCGTCGCTGCCGGTCGCGCCGCCGATGCTCTCGGCCAAAGCCGGCGCAGTGAGGGGGCCGGTCGCGACGATCGCCGGGCCGTCGGTAGGCAGCATGTCGACGCGTTCGCGGACGATGGTGATGTTGGGATGCGCCTCCAGCGCGGCGGTGACGCCGGCCGAGAAGCCGTCGCGGTCGACCGCGAGTGCCGAGCCGGCCGGCACGCGATGTTCGTCGCCCTTGCCCATGATCAGCGATCCGAGCGCGCGCATCTCGGCATGGAGCAGCCCGACGGCATTGCTCTCGGCATCGTCGGAACGGAAGCTGTTCGAGCACACGAGTTCGGCGAGACCGTCGCCCTGATGCGCCGGCGTGCAGTCACCCGAGCCGCGCATCTCCGACAGCTTTACGGAGAAGCCCGCCTCCGCGAGCTGCCAGGCGGCCTCGGACCCGGCGAGCCCGCCGCCGATGATGTGGATGTGGTGGGATTGCGTCACGAGCGTCTCGAAAGCTGCTAGGGGAAGGGCGGGCGGCACGGGCCGCGGTCGCCGGCTGCCTAGCCGATCCGGTCGCGGGGGGACAGCCGCAACGAGAGGAGCCGACATGGCAGACGCGCCGCGCACCATCTACACCATCGGCTACGAAGCGACGACGATGGCCGATTTCCTGGCGGCGCTGCAGCGCGCCGGGGTCGAGCGGGTGATCGACGTGCGGGCGCTGCCGCTGTCGCGCCGGCCGGGCTTCTCCAAATCCTCGCTCGCGGCGCATCTCGCCGAGGTCGGCATCGACTATCGCCACCTGAAGGCGCTGGGGACGCCCAAGCGCGGCCGCGACGCCGCCAAGAAGGGCGACGTGGCGACACTGCGCGAGGTGTATGCCGATCAACTCGCGCTTCCGGAGGCGCAGGCGCAGGCCGCGATCCTGCTCGCGCTGGCGGCGGAGAAGCCGTCGGCGCTGCTCTGCTACGAACGCGATCCCTGCCATTGCCATCGTACTTTGCTGCTCCAGGCGGAGGGCGGCGCCGCGAAGGTCGTCGATTTGATACCGTGATTGCGGGAACCGAACCGCGGTTCCTGCGTTTCGCGCACGTGGGGGAAGAGTTTCGCCATCCTCAGCTTCAACTTCGGTCGCATCGCGGCCGCGATCCCTATTGCCGTGCCGCTCGCAGGCGCCGGCGGGACCGGCAGCGATGGCGTTGCCCCCTCTAACCACAAAGAACAGGAACCGGGTCGAGCCGGGCTCCACCAAGGACAGGATCCTACGCGCCGCGAGGGCGTGCGAAGGGCGACCATGACAGACGTCGAGAACAGCGACTATTTCTACGAGCGCGCAGAAGCCGAGCTGAAGCTGGCGCAGAATGCCGAACATCCCGCAGCGGTGAAGGCGCATTATCTGCTGGCAGGCTATTACCTCGACCGGGTCTACGGTCCCGAGGCGGCCGAAGGGCCGCCCGCGGTGCCGTTGCCGCCGGCCGGCGAACCGCTGGCGGAGCCCGACGCGTCCTAGGCGCAACGCGCGAGGGGCTCGCTCGGCGAGTATCAGGTTTACCCTTGTTCCCCGGCGAAGGCCGGGGCCCAGTCGGGGTGGCCCTTCAGCTGGAGCGCGCCGTCGAGCCGCTTTCCCAACTGGGCCCCGGCCTCCGCCGGGGAACAGGTGGGGTGTGGCGCCGGCGTTCTGCCGACAGGCTTATCCGGTAACCGGAAGCCGCACCGTACCGTCTTCGTCGCGCTCCAGCGGCGAATAGGCGACGACGGTGTCGAGCGTCAGCGTGCCGTAGAGGTGCGGGAAATCCTGGCCACCGCGCGACGGCTCCCAGCGGATCGCGTCGCCCAGCGCCTCCAAGTCGACTTCGGCCACCCACAGCCCCTCCTGGCCGGCGAAGTGCTTGTCGACCGTCTCGGTCAGCTGCGCGGCGGTCGACAGGTGGATGTAGCCATCCTGCCGGTCGACCGCGGCGCCGGCGAAGCTGCCGCCTTCCAGCGCCGTCATCTCGTCGGCGGTCAGTACCTTGAACGCGGCCTTGGGCTTGCTCATTCCTCGTCGCTCCCGCTGTCGTCTTCCTCGACGCGCTCGTCCAGCGTCGCCGGGCCGGTGCCGTCGTCGAGCTGGATCGCGTCGTCTTCCGAACCCGTGTCGGCGGGGAGGGTTGCACGCTCCTCGGCGACCAGCGCCTCGGCGTCGTTCTCCGGCTCTTCCTCCTCGTCGATGCGCGCGGCGGAGACGACATGCTCCTGGTTGGCGACGTGGAACAGGCGGACGCCCTGGCTGGCGCGCCCGGTCACACGGGTATCGCCCACCGACATGCGGATCAGCTTGGCCTGGTCGGTCACCAGCATCAGCTGCTCGCCCGAGCTGGCCGGGAAGCTCGCGACGACAGGGCCGTTGCGATCGGAGGTGACGATGTTGGTGATGCCCTGGCCGCCGCGGTTGGTGCGGCGATACTCATAGGCGGAAGTGCGCTTGCCATAGCCATTGGCGGTGACGGTCAGGATGAACTGCTCCGCCGCCTCGAACTCGGCCATGCGCTCGGCGTCGAGGGTGACCTCGCGGTCGCCTTCCTTCCACGGCGCGGCCTTGAGGTACGCGTCGCGCTCCTCGGTAGTGGCGGCGAACCCGCCCAGGATCGATAGCGAGATCACCTCGTCGCCCTTGGACAGGTTGACGCCGCGCACGCCGGTCGAGGTGCGGCTCTGGAATTCGCGCACGTCGGTCGCGGCGAAGCGGATCGCCTTGCCGCACTTGGTGGCGAGCAGCACGTCGTCCGTCTCGGTGAGCAGCGCCACGCCGATCAGGCGATCGTCGCTCTCGTCGTCGAAGCGCATCGCGATCTTGCCGGCGGTGGGCACGTTGGTGAACGCGTCCATCGAATTGCGGCGCACGGTGCCGTTGGCGGTCGCGAACATGACGTGCAGGTCGGACCAGCTGTCCTCGTCCTCCGGCAGCGGCAGCACGGTGGAGATCGTCTCGCCATTGGCGAGCGGCAGCAGGTTGATCATCGGCCGACCGCGGGTGGCGGGGCCGCCCTCCGGCAGGCGCCACACCTTCATGCGGTACACCTTGCCCGCGGTCGAGAAGAACAACACCGGCGTGTGGGTCGAGGTGACGAACAGCGAGGTGATCGCATCCTCGTCCTTGGTCGCCATTCCGGCGCGACCCTTGCCGCCGCGCTTCTGCGCGCGGAAGGCGTCGAGCGGGGTGCGCTTGATGTAGCCCTGCATGGTCACGGTGACGACCATGTCCTCGCGCTCGATCAGGTCCTCGTCGTCGATGCCGTCGACGGCGTTGGCGATCTCGGTGCGGCGCGGCGTGGCGAACTCCGCACGGACCTGCACCAGTTCGCCGCGCATCACCGCATAGAGCTTGGCGCGGTTGCCGAGGATCTCGAGCAGCTCGGCGATCGAGTCCGCCAGCTTCGACAGCTCGTCGCCGATCTCGTCGCGGCCGAGCGCGGTGAGACGGTGGAGGCGCAGATCGAGGATCGCGCGGACCTGTGCGTCCGACAGGCGGTAGGTGTCGCCGGTGACTTCGGCTTCCACCGCCTCGACCAGGCGGATGTAGGGTGCGATCTCGGCGATCGGCCATTCGCGGGCGAGCAGCGCGGCGCGGGCGGCGGCCGGATTGGCGGCGCCGCGGATGATGCGCACCACCTCGTCCAGGTTGGTGACCGCGATTACCAGACCCAGCAACAGGTGCGCACGGTCGCGCGCCTTGGCGAGTTCGAACTTCGACCGGCGGGTGATCACTTCCTCGCGGAAGCCGACGAACGCGTCGATGATGTCTTTGAGGTTGAGCAGCTCCGGCCGGCCGCCGCGGATCGCCAGCATATTGGCGGCGAAGCTCGACTGCGCCGGGGTGTGCCGCCACAGCTGGTTGAGCACCACGTCGGGCGTGGCATCGCGCTTCAGGTCGATGACGATGCGGACGCCTTCGCGGTTCGATTCGTCGCGGATGTCGCTGACGCCCTCGATCCGCTTGTCCTTGGCCGCCTCGGCGATCTTCTCGACCAGCCCGCTCTTGCCGACCTGGAACGGAATCTCGGTCAGGACGATCGAGCGGCGCTCGCCGCGCGCCTCGACGGTGTGGCGCGAGCGCAGGATGATCGAGCCGCGGCCGCCGGTATAGGCGGCGCGAGCACCGGCGCGGCCGAGCATCAGCGCGCCGGTCGGAAAGTCGGGGCCCGGCACCAGCTCGGCGAGGTCCTCGACCGTCACCGGCTCGCCGCCCTCAACCGCGCGATCGATGGTAAGCAGGCAGGCGTCGATCACCTCGCCCAGATTGTGCGGCGGCACGTTGGTGGCCATGCCGACGGCGATGCCGCCCGCGCCGTTGACCAGCAGGTTGGGGAAGCGCGCCGGCAGCACCGACGGCTCGCGCTCCGACCCGTCGTAGTTGGGGACGAAGTCGACCGTGTCCTTGTCGAGGTCGTCGAGCAGGAAGGCCGCCGCACGATGCAGGCGCGCCTCGGTGTAGCGCATCGCGGCGGGCGGATCGGGGTCCATCGATCCGAAGTTGCCCTGACCGTCGATCAGCGGCAGCCGCATCGACCAGTCCTGGGTCATGCGCGCCAAGGCGTCGTAGATCGCGGTGTCGCCGTGCGGATGATATTTACCGATCACGTCGCCGACGATGCGCGCCGACTTGCGATAGGGGCGGTTGTAGTGGAAGCCGCTCTCGTTCGCCGAAAACAGGATGCGCCGGTGGACCGGCTTCAGGCCGTCGCGCACGTCGGGCAGCGCGCGCGAGACGATCACGCTCATCGCATAGTCGAGATAGCTCGACCGCATCTCGTCGACGATCGAGATCGGGGAAATGTCGGAAGGGTCCGCGAGGATGGTCTCGTCGGTCAAGGCGTCCTGCTTTCGGGAAATTGGGGAACCGGCACCCTGATTAGCGGGCGCAGGCTCCTGTGCCAAGTCGCGCGCACGCGTGCGCGTAGGCGGGGAGGGGCTTTAGAACGGGATTTCGGCCCCGTCCCAGGCGAACAGCTTGCCGCTGTCCTTGGGCTTTAGCGCCTCGATCACGTCGAGCAGCTGCATCGCGGCGCGATCGGGCGCGAACAGGCTGCCGGGGGCGAGGTTGGTCTGGAACGGCTTGGACAGCGCGCTGTCGACCGTGCCGGGGTGCAGCCCGACGACGATCGCGCGCGGGCTCTGCCGCTTCGCCTCGATCGCGGCATTGGCGAGCAGCATGTTGAGCGCCGCCTTGGCCGCGCGATAGCCGTGCCAGCCGCCAAGCCCGTTGTCGCCGATCGAGCCGACGCGGGCGGAGAGCGCCGCCAGCACCGGCGTTCCCATCCTGGGGAGCAGCGGCAGGAAGTGCTTCATCACCAGCGCGGGGCCGATCGCGTTGACCGCATAGCTGCGCGCCATCCACTCGGCGTCGACCTCCTTGAAGCCGCGCTCCGGCATCTGGTCGCCCTCGTGCAGCAGCCCGGTGGCGATGACGATCAGCGTCGGCGCGGGTCCGGCGGCCACCCGTGCGGCGGCGGCGGCGATGCTGGGCTCGTCGAGCACGTCGAGGTGATCGGCGCCCGTTCGCGAGCGGGCGAAGCCCCAGACGCGGCCATAGGCGCCTTCGTCGACCAGCGCCGCTTCGAGCGCAGCCCCGATGGCGCCCGACGCGCCGATGATCACCGCCGCGCTGCTCATGCCCGGGTGAACCGCCAGCGGGTGTCGTCGCTCGCTTCGGCATCGAAACGATAGCCGTCGCTGTCGAAGCCGCGCATCGCCTCCACCTCGGTGATGCGGTGCTCGCACATCCAGCGCGCCATCATCCCGCGCGCGCGCTTGGCGTGGAAGCTGACGAAGCGGGGGCCGTCCGGCCCGGGCTCGCGGAAGTCCACCTCGATCACGCGGATCGTGTCGGGGAGCTTGCCGGCCACGGCTTTCCAATATTCCTGGCTGGCGAGGTTGAGCACGGTGCCTGATCCTTCCGCGGCGACATCCCGGGCGAGCAGGTCGGCGATGCGATCCTTCCACCAGTCGTAGAGCGTCTTGCTGGTTCCGGGCGCCCAGCGCGTTCCCATCTCCAGCCGGTAGGGCCGCATCGCATCGAGCGGGCGCAGCAGGCCGTAGAGACCGGACAGGATCCGCAGATGGTCCTGTGCGAAGTCGATCGCCGGCGCGTCGAGCGTCGCCGCTTCGAAGCCGGTGTAGACGTCGCCGGCGAAGGCGTGAATCGCCGGCCGCTCGGGCGCGTCGGCGAAGTCGCGGAAGCGGGCGGCGTTCAGCTCGGCGAGCTTCGGCGAAATGTGCATCAGGCTGACGAGCCGATCGGCGCCGAGCCTGGCCGCGCCCTTCGCCAGCGTCGTCGCTTCCTCGGCCAGTCGCGGCGGGGTGGGCGTGCTGGTGGACGGGACGGGCGTGTCGTAGTCGAGCGACTTGGCGGGGGAGAGGACGGCGATCATCGCGCGGCTGCCTAGCGGCCCTCCGCCCACCGGTCAAAAATTCGCGATGGGTGGAGCTGGCGGGGGATCGGCCGTGTTCAAACCGCGTTCACGTGACCGACGCCATTAGACCGGACAGCCGGCGCGGCTTGTCTGGGTTCCTCGCGCTACCTACAGTCCATCCGGACGTGCGTGCGCACAGCATCAGGAGAATTCCGAATGGGTTTCGTTTCGAAGTCGGCGCTTGCTGCGGTTCTCGCACTCGGAGCCGCGGCGCTGACGGCGGCTCCTGCCGAGGCGCAGAAGAAGAAAAAGGAAGAAGCGGCCAAGGTCCAGGTCAGCGACGCGTTCCGCACGGCTGCGGTCGAGGGCGAGACCGCCGCGAAGGCGGGCGACATCGCCACCGCCAAGGCGAAGCTCGCGGCAGCCGATGCCGCGGCGACCAACGACACCGAGAAGTTCTACGCCGCCAACCTGCGCCTCCAGGTCGCGCAGGCGGCCAAGGACAACGCGATGCTGGCGACGGCGCTCGATCAGATGATCGCCAACCCGACCACCCCGGCCGAGCAGCAGGGCACGCTCAACTACAACCGCGGCATCCTGGCGCTCAATGCCAAGCAGAAGGACGTGGCGCTGCGCTATTTCCAGCGCGCCAAGGAACTCGGCTACAACGATCCCGAATATGATCTGCGCATGGCCAGCCTTCAGCTGGAGGGCGGCAACGTCGACAACGGCGTCGCGGCGCTCGACAAGGCGATCCAGGCGAAGGTCGCCGCCGGTCAGCCGGTGCCAAACGACTGGTACAATCTGGCGATCGCGCAGCTCTACAAGGCGAACAAGCCGGCCGAGACCGCGACGTGGATGCGCCGTCAGCTGAAGGACTATCCGACGCCGACGAACTGGCGCAAGGCGCTGATCCTGTTCCGCGACCGTGCCGATCAGGGCCGCGCCCTGGGCGGCTCGGCACGTCTCGACACCTTCCGCCTGATGCGCGAGACCGGCGCGCTGACCGACCAGGCGGAGTTCGGCGAATACGCACAGCTCGCCAACGACCTGGGCCTGCCGTACGAAACGGTGGCGGTGATCGACCAGGGTCGCGCCTCGGGCAAGATCTCGGCCACCGCGACTGACTACACCAAGCTCAAGACGTCGGCGCAGTCGGCGATCCGCGCCGAGGGCTCGCTCTCGTCGCTCGACTCCAAGGCGCGTTCGGCGGCCAACGGCAAGCTCGCGTCGAGCACCGGCAACGCCTATCTGGCGAACGGCGACGCCGCCAAGGCGGTCGAGTTCTTCCAGCTGGCGCTGCAGAAGGGGGGCGTCGACCAGGACGAGGTCAACACCCGCCTCGGCATCGCACTCGCCAAGAGCGGTCGCCGCGACGAGGCGAAGGCGGCCTTCGCCAAGGTGACCGGCGCGCCGCGCAACGAGCTCGCGGCGTTCTGGACGCTGTGGCTGGACGCGCCCAAGACCGCGGGCTGATCCGGATCGGGCGGCGGGAGATCCTGCCGCCCGCGCCTTTCCGAAGGAACGAAGGGCCGTACGATGGGTGTCGCGCGGCCCTATTCGGTTCGGACGGGGATGCCCGGAAGCTGTTTGGACGTACGGATGGTCAGCGAGGTCTTGACGCTGCTGACGTTGTGCGCGGTCGTTAGCCGCGTGGTAAGAATGTCCTGGAAGCTCTTGAGATCGGTGGCGACGATCTTGAGGATGAAGTCGATCTCGCCGTTGAGCATGTGACATTCGCGCACTTCGGGAATGTCGGCGACATGCGCCTCGAACGCCGCCAGGTCGCTCTCCGCCTGGCTGCGCAGGCTCACCAGCGCGAAGACGGTGATGGTGTAGCCGAGCTGCGCGGGGTTGAGCGCGGCATGGTAGCCGCCGATCGCTCCCGATTCTTCCAGCGCACGAACCCGGCGAAGGCAGGGAGGGGCGGTAAGCCCGACGCGTTCCGCCAATTCGACGTTGGTCATTCGGCCGTCCTCCTGAAGCAGAGAGAGGATCTGACGGTCGATACGATCGAGAAGCATGTAGGGACCACCCGCGAGAGCGTTACAAGGATAAAGGAAACGTTGCGCCTCCTATAAGATAGTTGCGCGCAAACGCAATTGTCCCACAATGCTACGGGCAGAAAATGGCTGTACCCGAAGCGCGTTTCGAGGCTTAAGGGACAGCGAGTGGCGCATCTCGGCGCCGGCATCGGGTGGCGCGTGCGGTTCGACGATACTTTGGAAACGGTACTGACGACCGACCTGACGCACCCGCAGGCGCGTCAATCGGCATGGCGGCAGGTCGTCGATCTGATCGGCCGCCGCCGCGCTCCGGCCGATCCGCGCGCGATCGCGATTCTCGCCGACATCCAGAGCGCCATTCCACTGCCGGTGCGGACCGCCAGCGCTCGCGCGCTGGTGTTCGCCAACCCTCCGGCAGCGCTGGTCCGGCTGCTCGCCGCCGACACGCTGACCGTCGCTACGCCGGTGCTGGCGAGCGCCCGGCTGGAGGCGGAGGAATGGATGGCGCTGCTGCCGGACCTCACCCCCTCGACCCGCGCCGTGCTGCGCAACCGCCGCGACCTTCCCGAGGAGGTGGTGCGCGCGCTGGCGAGCTTCGGCCCTGCCGACATGGTGCTGACCGACCAGTCCCCCGAGCGCGCTGCCAGCGAGGTGGCTGCCGCACCGAGCGAAGCGGCGGCCATCGAGCCGATCGTCGAGCAGGTCGCCGCTCCGATCGTGGAAGCCGCCGCCGAGCCGGCGCCTGACGCAACGCCCGAGCCTGCTCCCGAAACGGCGCCGGAGCAGCTCGAAGTGCCGCAGCCCGAGGTGCCGCAGCCGGAGGTGCAGGGTCCGTTCCGCATCGCCGACGTGGTCGCGCGAATCACCGCCTTCCAGCGTCAGAGCGAGAACAAGCCGCGCCGCCCGGCGGCCGCGCCGGGGACGATCGCCGGCTTCCGGTTCGAGACCGACAGCCGCGGCGTCCTGTGCCGCGTCGACGGGATCGAGCGCGGGCCGCTGATCGGCCTGTCGCTGGCGCAGGTCGGCGACGTCGGTCTCCTCCAGCTCGATGGCGTCGCGGCCGGTGCCTTCCGGCGTCGCGCTGGCTTCGCGAGCGCCCGGCTGCACGTGGGCGGCAGCAGCGAGGCGGCGGGCGACTGGCAGATCGCCGGTGCGCCGATGTTCGATCCCGGCACGGGGCGGTTCACGGGCTATCGCGGCTCGGCACGGCGTCCGCGGCGCGAGGAACGCGCCGAGCCCGCCGCAGCGGCCACGCCTTCTGCCGCCGACACGCTGCGCCAACTGGTGCACGAACTGCGTACCCCGGCCGGCGCGATCGCCAGCTTCGCCGAGATGATCGAGGCGCAGATGCTCGGCCCGGTGCCCGGCGTCTATCGCGACCAGGCCGGCGTCATCCGCCAGCAGGCACGCGAGCTGCTCGGCGTCATCGACGACCTCGATCTCGCCGCACGGATCGAGGGCAAGGACCTCGACCTGCGCCCGGATGCGGTGGCGATCGGGCCGCTGCTCGAGGAGATCGAGGCCGATCTGGCGCCCCTGACGCAATTGCGCGGCGCGCAGTTGCGCGTCGAGCCGATCGACGGGGCGGTGCAGGGGGATCGTCGCGCGGTCGAGCGGCTGCTCGCGCGGCTGCTCGCCACGCTGATGTCGGCCGCGCAGGCCGGTGAGGCGCTGGCGGTCCGGCCGCTCGACGGCACCGGCGGGCAGGTGCTTCTCGCCTTCGATCGCCCGTCGGCGCTCTCCGCTTATCCCGGTGAGGCGCTGCTGACGATCGATGACGAGGGCGACGACGCGGCGCTGCTCGGAACCGGCTTTGCGATGCGGCTGGTGCGCAACCTCGCCAAGGAACTGGGCGGCGCGCTGCTGTTCGAGCGCGACCGGTTGGTCTTGCGGCTTCCGGCGCGCGAGGACGTTCCGGTCGGACAGGCGCACCGCGGCTGAGCGTGACCCCGGTCTTCCGCGCCCCGCTGCCAGCGCCTGCCGCGCAGATCCGCTGGCCCGAGGAATTCGGCACCCGCTTCACCATCTCCGTCGACACCGAGGAAGAGTTCGACTGGTCGGCGCCGTTCCGCCGTGACGGCTTCGGCACCGCGTCGGCGGCTGCGATCCCCGACGGCCATCGTCGGTTTGCCGAGCGCGGGATCGGGATCGTCTATCTGGTCGACTTCCCGATCGCGACCGATACGGCTGCGGTCGCGGCGTTGCAGCAGGTTCTGGCCGACGGACGTTCGGAGATCGGCGCGCAGCTCCACCCCTGGGTCACGCCGCCGTTCGCCGAAAAGATCAGCATTGCGAACAGCTTCGCCGGCAATCTTGCCGAGCCGATCGAAGCCGCGAAGCTCGACCGGCTGGGCAATGCGATCGAGCGGGCGTTCGGTGCCCCGCCGCGCATCTACCGTGCCGGCCGCTACGGGCTGGGCCCGCACACGCTGCGGCTGCTCGCTGCCCGTGGATACCGCATCGATTGCTCGATGCGCGCCGCCTACGACTATTCGCGGGAGGGCGGTCCCGACTATGCCGCGATCGGCAATCACGCCTTCCGCACCGGTCCGCACGAGACCATCCTGGAACTGCCGTTCACGACGGTGTTCACCGGCCGGCTGCGCGCTGGCGCCGCGGCGCTCTACGACCGGCTGGGACGGCTGCCGATGGGGCGGGGGATCGCCGCACGCCTCGGGCTGCTCAACCGCGTCGCGCTCAGCCCCGAGGACATGCCGGTCGCGGAGGCGCTCGAAGCAGTGCGGGTCGCCGCCGGAGAGGGCGTACGCCTGCTCAACTTCTCCTTCCACTCGCCCTCGCTGGTACCGGGCAACACCCCCTATGTTCGCGATGCCGCCGAGCTGCGGCAGTTCTGGGCATGGTGGGAAGCGGTGCTCGATCTGCTCGACCGGCGTTCGATCCGTCCCGCGACGCTCGACGAGATCCTCGCGTCCGCATAGCCGGCTTGCGGGACGGCCTCGCCCTCCGCTATCGCGGGCCCGCTGGCGGGGCCTGTAGCTCAATGGTTAGAGCTGGCCGCTCATAACGGCTAGGTTGCGGGTTCGAGTCCTGCCGGGCCCACCAGCGCTCTTCCCAGTCTCAACGGATCGCCCGGCACTCTGCGACCAGAACTGCGGCGCGCTTCGCGTCGAGGCCGCGGCGGCTGTCGGCGCACGGGCGGCGTTCCCCGTCGATCGCGACGCTGTAGGGGAGCCCGGCGGAACCCGACAACAGGCCGGCCTGGACCTGCTGCCAGGCGGTGCCGCTGGGGCGCCAGCGTTGGTCCTTGGGCACCAATTGCAGCATGCGTTCGACGCGGCGCCCTTCGTCGATCGGGACCACCAGCACGCGATACGGGCGCGCGGCGCTCGTGATCTCGGGAAGTCGCTGAAGCTCGGCCATGCAAGGTGCGCACCATCCGGCGACGAACAGCAGCACGGTCTCGGAAGGATAGGCGGGGGTTTGCGCCGCGGCCGGGCCGGCGAGCAACACTATCGGCCAGAGCAGCGTCCGCGCGCGCCGGAGAAGCCGTCGGAAAAAGGCTATCGACACGGCGGTTTGTCCCATGCTCTTGTATGCCCGAGGGGGAAATTCGATGTTCGCAACCATTCTGCATTTGCTCGCGGCAGGTCAAGCGGCGGCCGCACCGGCGCCCGCCCAGTCGTCGCAACAGCTGTTCGACCAGGCAAGCCGCGCGGCGGCCGAGGGCAAGTGCGCCGACGCGATCCGCGACTTCGGCACGCTGGAAGCGCGCCCCCGCTCGAAACCGAACCCGCTGCTGAGCGCGGCGATCGACGTCCGCAAGGGCGGTTGCCTGATCGCCCAGGGCCACGACGACGAGGGCGAGACGGCGATCCGGCGCGGCTTGCCGGCCCTCCTGGCGGCGGGAGACGAGTTCGCGGTCGACATGCGCGACGGCTATCTCGCGCTCGGTGGCATCCGCGGACGACGGTTCGACTATGCGGGGGCGGCGGTCGAGTACCGGCACGCACTCGAGAAGGCGCAGGGCCTGGCGCGGGTTCGGCCGCTGATGGGCCTGGCGCAGGTGCTGACGTTCGACGGCGACGGCGAAGCGCTGCGCTACGCTGCCGAGGCACGCAGCATCGCGCTGGCCGAGACCGCACTGGACAAAGACGCCAAGGCGGCGGTGCAGACCCAATATGCGCGCGTGCTGCTGAACCAGGGGCGGCACAAGGAAGCCTATGCCGAACTGAAGCAGGGGCTTCAGAAGCAGGGCGGGCTGACCACGCGCGTCGGCATCGGCGACGTCGTAACCCGTTCCGACCTGGCGATCGCCGCCATGCTCGATGGCGACAAGGAGGGCGCGCGCCGCTACCTCGCCTACACCGGTGCGGGACGAATGAAGGACACGCCGTTCGCGCGTGCGGCCAGCATGCAGCCGCCGCTGTGCGGCAGCGCCACGGGGCTCAAGCCGGAGGATTTCGCGATCGTCGAGTTCTCGGTTCTGGAGGACGGGTCGGTCGGCGGCGTCGTTCCGGTCTACACCACAGGAGGCCGTGAGGTGGCGCTCGCGTTCGCGCAAGCGGTGTCGGAATGGTCCTGGCGACCCGAGGATGTGCAGAAGATCCCGCCGCTGTTCCGCTACACGACGCGCGTGGAGTTGCGCTGCACCCGCGTGGGCGAGCGGCCGGACCTCGTCGCCCCCGTGGCGGAGCGCTTCTCTGCCTGGCTGGGGGAGACCGGGCAGCAGAAGGCGGCGTGGTGGGACATGCCCGACGCCCGTGCGATCGGGCTCCTTCGCCCTGCGGTGGCGCAGGCGCGAAGCGCGGGCGATCGAGCCGGGCTGGTGCAGGCGCTCGCCGGGCTCGGCACCAACGAGATCGTGCCCGCAACCGAGCGGGCCGTGGCGCTGCAGGAGGCCGAAGGTCTGGCTTCTCAGCTCCAAGCACCGGCAGCGGCGCAAACCTTCCTCGCGATCCAGCGGACGTGGGTCGACGAGGACGATGCGAAGAAGACCCAGGCGCGGTTCCGCAGCCTGCTCGCCAGCCCTGCCGTCGCGGGCGATCCGTTGAGCGCCGCGACGCTGCGGATGCTGATCGCGGCACCCCGATACGGCCGCAAACCGCCCGAAGATGCCTCCACGCTGCTGAACCAGGTCATCGAGATGCCCGGCTTGCCAGCCCAGCATCCTCTGAAGGTCAACGCGATGCTCCAGCAGGCAAATCTGCTGGCTGAGAAGAACGATCTGGTCGCCGCGCGCGCAGTGTTCGAGCGGACGGGGCTGACGGAGGAGCAGTGCGCCCTGATTGGCCTCACGCCCGCAATGCAGCGGAGCGGCGTCTCCATCTCGACCTATCCGCAGGCGGCAGTGCAGATGGGATTCGAGGGGTGGACGAGAACCGAGTTCGACGTGGCCGCCGACGGCCGCACGATCGAACCGCGCGTAATCGCCGCCTATCCGCCGTTCGTCTTCGACGAGGCCGCCACAGGGGTCTCCCGCGGCGCGCGGTTCGAAAGCAGCTATCGCCCGAACGGCGGGCTGGCGTGCAGCGCGCAGCAGACCTCGATCAGCTTCAAGCTGGCGTCCTAGCCGCGGCGACCGCCATTCGGGGCCCGGCGCCGGTGCGCTAACGCCTCAGCGCGGCGCGGCCGGAAGGGAGCAGCGGCTGCGGTCGCCGGCGCGGCAGGCGGCGACATCGGCTTCCCAGCGTTGCCGCGCCGCTTCCGCCGCCTTTAGTTCGGCCTGGTAGGCGGCGAGCGCAGCCTCGTGTTCCTGCTGCTGCTGTCGGTAGTGGGTAAGCCGCGCTTCCTGCGCCTGCTTGTCGGCGGCGATCTGCCGCGACTGGGCTTCCGCTGCCGCGAGTTCGCGAGCGTTCGCGGCGCGAAGCGCCGCCGCCTCGGCTTCTGCCGCCGCACGCGCTTCGGCCGCTGCGGCCTCCGCCGCGGCGTCGAGGGAACGTGCGGGAGCGGCGGCGGCAGTGCCGGCGTCGGCGCGCCGCGCTTCTTCCAGGGAGGGAAGGTCGAGCTGGAGACCCTGCGACGGCTCCGGCTGCGCATCCTGCGGAGCGGGCGGGAGCGGTTCGAGGCTAGGCGGACGTGCCGGCGTCGACGGCGGCAGATCGACCGTGCGAATCTGCGCGATACTGGCGACCGGCGCCATCAAGAAGAGGCCGCCGAGCAGGCCGGTGACGACGGAGGGGAGCGTTCGCGAACGGAAATGGATCATGTCGCCTCCTAGGTAGTACGCCCCGAATGGATCACCGCTGAACGCCGATCAACCGGGTAGCACGCGAGAGGCGGAAGATCGCAGGGCCAAACGACAGCGCGGGCCGCGACAGGCGGATGGTCGGGGAGACAGGATTCGAACCTGCGACCCTCTGGTCCCAAACCAGATGCGCTACCAGGCTGCGCCACTCCCCGACTGCCGTCCGCTTAGCCGAGAGGTTCGTGGACAAGCAAGCGTTCGCTGCGTTGCCGCGGCGGCTGCGCAAAAAGAAAAGGGCGCCCCGTTGCCGGGACGCCCCTTCTGGCCGTTGCATCCGGATGGAACCGGATGCCGCGGGATCACATGGCGTTGACTTCGCCTGCGTCCTCGACGTTGTCGGCTGCCTCGTGCAGGTTGTCGGCCTGGTTCTCGAGCGCGTCTTCCGAAGCCTCGGTGGTGGCGTTGTCGGCCATGTCCTCGAGGTTGTCGGCAGTGGCTTCGAGGTTGTCCGCCTGCGCGTCGGCTGCGTTTTCAGCCGGCGTGTTCGAACCGCAGGCCGTGAGCGACAGCAGGCCGGCGGCAGCAGCGACAAGAACGATCTTCTTCATTCGGGTGCTCCCAAGCAATCCAAAGTTCGCGCCCGGCCCGTCGCCGTCGCGAGGTTGCCGCAATAGCGTTCGCTCCTGCGGCGTCAATCCGATAATTCATGCGACCGCAAGGTTCATGGCATTCTTGTGGCACTCAGTGGTCGCGTTGAGGGCGCTCGACGGACCCGATCTCCTCGGGCGCGTTGGCGACGATGGCGAGCATCGCGGTCCATGCCGCCACATTCTGCTGCAACTGCGCACGATCGATCTTGTCGAGCGTGTCGTCGGGCGTGTGGTGATAGTCGAAATAGCGGGTGCCGTCCTGCGACAGGTCGACCGCGGCCACGCCGGTCGCCAGGACCGGGCCGATGTCGGTGCCGTCGCCCGCCAGCGCATTGCCGCGGGTGATGCCGAGCGGCGCGAGCGCGGTCGCCAGCCGGTCGGCGACCGGGGCCGCGGTGGCGGGCAGGGCGGTGTCGAACTTCCAGATGCGATCGGCGCCGAAATCGGATTCGGCGGCCAGCGCGTGCCGCTCGCCGGCGTGTGCCTTGGCATAGGCTTCGCCGCCGAAGCCGCCGACTTCCTCGGCGCCGAACCAGACCACCCGGATGGTGCGGCGCGGCCGGCCCGCGGCCATGATCCGCTTCGCCGCCGCCGCCGTGATCGCGACGCCGCTCGCGTCGTCGATCGCGCCGGTGCCCAGGTCCCAGCTGTCGAGATGGCCGCCGACCAGCACGACGCCCGCCTTGGCATCGCGGCCGGGCACTTCGGCGATGACGTTGCCGGATTCGCGCATGCCGATCTGGCGCGGCGTCAGCAGCAGCTTCACCCGCACCGGCTTGCCGCGATCGAGCACGCGCTCGAGTTGCTCGGCGTCCGGAACCGACAGCGCCGCGGCCGGGATCGGCGCGGTGCCCTGCGGAAAGGTGGTGACGCCGGTGTGCGGGTTGCGGTGATAGTCGGTGCCGATCGAGCGGATCAGGATCGCCGCGGCGCCCTTGCGGGCGGCGATCGCCGGGCCGATGCGGCGCACCTGGCCGAACGGGCCGTAGCTCGACCCGTCCTGCGCGGCGTGCATCGCGTGGCTGACGAAGGCGATCTTGCCGGCGAGGCTGGCGGCGGGAGCGGCCTCCAGATCGGCGAGCGTCGGGAAATAGACCACCTCGGCCTCGATCCCCGCGGCCGGCGTCGCGCCCGAGTTGCCGAGCGCGGTCAGGTCGAGCGGCTGGGCGAAGCTGCCGACGATCGCGCCCTTCTCCTCGCCACGTACCCACACCGGCATCTGATAGGGTTCGACACGCACGTTGCTGAAGCCGAGCGCCTTGAGCTTGGCGACCGCCCAGCGGCGCGCACGCGCCTCGTCGGCGGTGCCGGCGAGGCGCGGACCGATCTCGGTCGTCAGCCCCTCGGTGATGTCCCAGGCGATCTCGTCCTTGAGCGCGGCGTCGCGCAGCTTGGCGACCTCGGCGGGCGCGGGCTGGGCGATCGCGGGGAGCGGCAGGGCGAGGGCGGCGAGCAGAAGGGCTGGCTTGAGCGGCATGGGCGTCCCGTGTTGGAGAAGGGGCGGAATGCCCCGCGGCCATGATGCGGCGAGGCGTGGCATCGCGCAAGCCGGCTGCCGGGCCTCGCGTTGCCAATGCGGGGGCGGATCGCTATATCCGCCCCGACTTTTCCCATCCGCTGACCAGCCTTCTCGGAGACCCCAAGTGGCCGCCCAATACGCATTCGTCATGAAGGACATGACGAAAACCTTCCCCGGTGCGCCGAAGCCGGTGCTATCGAACATCAACCTGCAGTTCTACCAGGGTGCCAAGATCGGCATCGTCGGCCCGAACGGCGCCGGCAAGTCGACGCTGATGAAGATCATGGCCGGCATCGACAAGGATTTCACCGGCGAAGCCTGGCCGGGCGAGAACATCACCGTCGGCTATCTGCCGCAGGAGCCGCAGCTCGACCCGTCGAAGACCGTGCTGGAGAACGTCAAGGACGGCGCGCGCGAGGTCGCCGACATGGTCGATCGCTTCAACGCGATCTCGGCCGAGATGGGCGATCCCAAGGACGACACCGACTTCGATGCGCTGCTCGAAGAGATGGGCGACCTGCAGGGCAAGATCGACGCGGTCGACGGCTGGACGCTCGACAACCAGCTCGAGGTCGCGATGGAGGCGCTGCGCTGCCCGCCGTCCGACTGGCCGGTGGAGAACCTGTCGGGCGGTGAGAAGCGCCGCATCGCGCTCACCCGCCTGCTGATCCAGAAGCCGTCGATCCTGCTGCTCGACGAGCCGACCAACCACCTCGACGCCGAAAGCGTCAACTGGCTGGAGAACCACCTGAAGGACTATGCGGGCGCGGTGCTGATGATCACCCACGACCGCTACTTCCTCGACAACGTGGTCGGCTGGATCCTTGAAATCGATCGCGGCAAGTACTTCCCTTACGAGGGCAACTACTCGACCTACCTGGAAAAGAAGGCCAAGCGCCTGGAGCAGGAGGACCGCGAGGCCTCCGGCCGGCAGAAGGCGATCAAGGACGAGCTCGAGTGGATCCGCCAGGGCCCCAAGGGCCGCCAGACCAAGTCGAAGGCGCGTATCGCCAAGTTCGACCAGCTGGTGCAGGCGCAGGAGAACCGCTCGCCCGGCAAGGCGCAGATCGTCATCCAGGTGCCCGAGCGTCTGGGCGGCAAGGTGATCGAGGCTAAGGGGCTGACGAAGGCGTTCGGCGACAAGCTGCTGTTCGAGAACCTCGACTTCACGCTCCCGCCCGGCGGCATCGTCGGCGTGATCGGCCCCAACGGCGCCGGCAAGTCGACGCTGTTCAAGCTGCTCACCGGCCAGGAACAGCCCGACGAGGGCGAGGTCGACGTCGGCACGACCGTCCGGCTGGGCTATGTCGATCAGAGCCGCGATCACCTCGACGAGAAGAAGAACGTCTGGGAGGAGATCTCCGACGGGCTCGACTATGTGAAGGTCAACGGCCACGACATGTCGACCCGCGCCTATGTCGGTGCGTTCAACTTCAAGGGCCAGGACCAGCAGAAGAACGTCGGCAAGCTGTCGGGCGGTGAGCGCAACCGCGTCCACATCGCCAAGATGCTCAAGAAGGGCGGCAACGTCCTGCTGCTCGACGAGCCGACCAACGACCTCGACGTCGAGACGTTGGGCGCGCTGGAAGAGGCGATCGAGAACTTCGCGGGCTGCGCCGTGGTCATCAGCCACGACCGCTTCTTCCTCGATCGTCTGGCCACGCACATCCTGGCCTTCGAGGGCAACAGCCACGTCGAATGGTTCGAAGGCAACTTCGAAGCCTATGAGGAGGACAAGCGCCGCCGCCTTGGCGACGCCGCCGATCGTCCGACCGCGCTGGCGTACAAGAAGCTGACGCGCTGACGGGATCGCGCCGGTGCAGAAAGGGGCGGGTGGCTGGTGCCGCCCGCCTTTTTGTTTGGGTCACGGCATCCTTTCTCCTCATGCTGAAGGAAGTCGGCATCCTTCGCGCCGCGCTTCCGCCGCCTGCCGTAGCGCTATTGGGTCCTGACTTTAGTCAGAACGACGCTAGAATGGCCGGATGCGTTTCCTTCCTGCTGTTGCTTTCGCCTTCCCGCTGCTCGTTTCCTCCACCGCCGTGCTGCCGCAGACCAAGCCTGCGCCCGGCACCATCCGCGTACGGCTGGTCACCTCGGCCGGCCCGATCGTACTGGCGCTCGACGGCAAGCGCGCGCCCAAGACCACCGCCAACTTCCTGAAGTATGTCGACGACGGGCGGCTCGACGGGACGAAGTTCTACCGTGCGGCGCCCCGCAAGGGGGACCCCTCCCACGGCTTCATCCAGGGCGGTGTCGGCACCGACGCTCGGCGGACGCTGAGCCCGGTGGTGCTGGAGCCGACCGACAAGACCGGCATCCGCCACCTCGACGGCGTCGTGTCGATGGCGCACGCGGCCAACCCGGATTCCGCGACCGGCAACTTCTCGATCATGGTCGGCCCCAACGCCTCGCTCGACGCGCGCGGCAAGAATCGCGGCTATGCGGCGTTCGGGAAGGTGGCGAGCGGGATGGACGTGGTCCGCAAGATCCTGGCGATGCCGACCTGCTGCGGACGCGAGGCGATGAAGGGGCAGATGATCAAGCAGCCGGTGCGAATCTTGCGCGCCCAGCGGCTCGACGGCGTCGCCAGGCCGACGGGCTTGAGCAAGCCGTGGCTGATCAACATTCGCCGCTGACGCGGCTCAGGCGAAGGTCAGGCGCAGTTCGCTGCGCGGCAGCGTGGGGAAGCGGTCGTGCGGGATCGACAGGTCCTGCGGCGGCAGGCGGTAGTCCGCCGCACGATCCGGCGCAGCAGCGCGAGCGTGATCCACTCGCCGGGGCAGCGATGGTCGCTGGCATGATCGCCGCCACCCTGCGGCACGAGCACGAAGGCGCCGGGCTCGCGATTGAGGAAACGCTCGGGGCGGAACGTCTCGGGCTCCTCCCACAGGCGCGGGTCGTGATTGGTCGCGTGTAGTCCCAGCAGCACCCAGTCGCCGATCGCGAACGCGTGGTCGCGGAACGCGAACGGCGCCCGCACGCGCCCGCCGATCACCGGGAAGAAGGGATAGAAGCGCCGCACCTCCTGCGCGAACGCCTGCAGTCGGGCAGGATCCCGGTCGGCGACGAATGCGGCGGCGCCCGGCCTGGCATGCAACGCGAGCACCGCGAAGCTGAGGAAGCGCGCGACCGCCACCGTCGGCCGAACGATGTTGAGCAGTTCGACGCCGGCCGTGCGCAGGTCGAGCAACTCGCCGTCGAGGTCCCGGAACGCCGCAAGGCGCGCGAGTGGTGCGTCGGGGGCGAGTTGCAGCGTCCCCTCGCGCGCGGCCTGCACCACATCGCGCGCCCAGTGCTCGGCACGGCGGCGCAGCGCCAGCCCCTTCCACGCGCGCGGACCGACAGTGCCGGCCCCGTCGACCATCGCCAGCATCTCGTGCGTGCGGCGGTCGAGCGAAGCCGTGTCGAGGTCGACCCCCAGCCAGTCGCAGGCGGCGCCGAATAGCAGCTGGCCGAACGCGTCGTGCATCACGATCGGATCGCCCGTCCGCCAATCGGGAAGGGCAGCCTGCCAGCGTCGTTCGAACGCGTCCGCCACCGCCTCCGCCGGATCGCGGGCCAGGAGGGTCAGGAACAGCTGCTTGCGGTGGCGGTGCGCGGCCCCGTCGAGCGCCTGAACGCTGCCCTTGTCCTGCAGCTGGCGCAGCGTGATCTGGGGCATGGCGCCGGTGCGCGTGAAACTGCGGCCGTCGTAGAAGCGTCGCGCGGCTTCCTCGCCCGCCATGCACACCACCGATTGCAGCATGATGCGGGCGCGGAACGCGTCGCTGCCGAGTTCGCGGCAGCGGTTGCCGACCCAGTCATAGCCTTCGGCGAAAAAGGCGCGGGTGCTGTCGAGCGCGGGGTCTTGGGGAAGTGGCATCCCGACAGAAGCGCCGGAGCCGCCGGAGCGTTCCCGCTCAGCGCACCCGCTTGACGAAGACGCCGTTGTCGCGCCGCTCGACTTGGAAGTTCGGTACCTGTTCGATCAGGTCGGACAGCCGGGCGAAGCCGTAGTTGCGCGTGTCGAAGCTCGAACGGTTTCCGGCCCGCTGGCCGACCTCCGAAAGGCTCGCGAACTTCTGTCCGTCCTGCCGCGACTGGGCATAGGCGTCGACCAGCAGCTTCACGAGCGCGGTGTCGACCTTGCGCTTCTGGTTGGCGGCCGGTTCGGGCGCTGCCGTCTTGGACGGCGCGGCGGCGGCCGCCGCGGCGGTGGCGGCAGCGGGCTTGGCCGGTTCCTTGGACCGGCCGATCGCGGGCGGCAGCACCAGTTCGGGTTCGGTCTCGCCCTGGAGCTCGCGCGCGCGCGACACGTCGATGAAGCGGGTGCAGGATTCGCGGAAGCCCTCCGGCGTGCGATCGGTGCCGAAGCCGTAGACCGGCACGCCTTCCTGCCGGATGCGCTGGGCAAGCGGCATGAAGTCGCTGTCCGACGACATGATGCCGAAGCCGGTCACGCGCCCGCGGAACAGCAGGTCCATCGCGTCGATCGTCATCTTCATGTCGGTGGCGTTCTTGCCCTTGGTGACGTCGAACTGCTGGAACGGCTCGATGCCGTATCGCAGCGTCAGGTCGGCCCAGCCCTTCAGCGCCGGCTTGCGCCAGTTGCCGTAGATTCGGCGGACGTTCACCGTTCCCAACTCGGCCAGCACCGTCAGCACATAGTCGAGCGACGCGTGCGAGGCGTTGTCGGCGTCGATCAGCAGCGCGACATTGCCCGTGGGGGCGGCGGGATGGGGCAGCGGGCGGTCCATGATCTTCCTCTAGGGCAGGTCGCGGCGGTTGGCGATGCGACCGCAACGAAAACGGGCTCCCGCCTGGAAGCGGGAGCCCGTCCGCGCGACGAAGGCGCTAAGGCTGGCGTGCGGCGTCAGGCGCCGCGGGCGCGATCGCTGGGGCGCGCCACGCCGTTGTCGATGTCGTCCTGCTTGGTGACGCGGGTGCTCGTTTCCGGATCGTCGACGCGGGCGAGCTCGTCCTGCGTGCCGATGTCGCGGGCGAGGTTGCCGCCCTCGCGGCCGACCTTGTCGGGTGCTTCCTGGGCCGCATCGATCATGGCGTGATCGTCGTGGGTGCGGGCGCTGTCGGTGCGCGGGTTTTCCATGGTTGCTCTCCTTACGACGTCATCAATCGTCGAAGGGGCAGGGGCGTTCCGTCATCCCGCCGGATAGGTGATGGCGATCACCTCATATTCGCGCTCGCCAGCCGGCAGCATCACGCGGCGCAGGTCGCCGACGGCAGCGCCGCGCAGCGCGCGGGCGAGCGGCGCGTTCCAGCCGATCCGGCCGCTGCCGGCCTCCGCCTCGTCGTCGCCGATCAGGGTGAGGACGCGCTGATTGTCATCCTCGTCCGCGATCGTCAGCGTCGCGCCGAACCAGGCGCGGCTGCGGTCGGGCTGCTGCGCGGGATCGACGACCTTGGCCGCCTTCATCCGCTTGGCGAGCCAGCCGAGCCGCCGGTCGATCTCGCGCAGCCGCTTGCGCCCGTAGATATAGTCGCCGTTCTCCGAGCGGTCGCCGTTCCCGGCAGCCCAGGCGATGGTGTCGACCAGCTTGGGCCGCTCGGTGGCGAACAGCGCGTCATACTCCGCCTTCAGCGCGGCATAGCCGGCCGGCGTGATGTAGTTGGGACGATCCACAGGCTCAGCCCGGCCGGTTCTTGCCCAGGTACCAGGACAGGTTCGCGGGCCCGCGCGAGCGGGCGTGCTGCGGATTCAGCAGGTCGTAGACGACCGCATTCTCCAGCACGCGCTGCACATAGTTGCGCGTCTCCATATACGGGATCGATTCGACCCAATCGAGCGTGTCGATCGCGCCGGTGCGCGGATCGCCATAGGCGCGCAGCCACTTGTTCACGTTGCCCGGGCCCGCGTTGTAAGCGGCGACCGCCAGCGGATAGCTGCCGCCGTAGTAGCTGAGCATCCGCTGGAAATAGCTCGATCCCAGCTGGATGTTGTAGCCGGTGTCCGTGGTCAGCGAATCGCTGCTGTAGCTCAGCCCCAGCTTCGTCGCCGCCTCACGCGCGGTGCCCGGCATCAGCTGCATCAGCCCGCGCGCGCCGGCGTGGCTGACGGCGGCGCGATCGAACTGGCTCTCCTGCCGCGCGATCGCATGGATCATCGTGAAGTTGGCCTGCTGGCTCGACGGCACCGGCACCGAGGGATAGCCGGCGACGGTATAGTCGCTGCGCCCGTTCATCAGCGCGCTGCGCCCGACCATCACGCCCAGGTCGGGGCGGCCGATCTTCTTCGACAGCTCGGCGGTCAACGCATGGTCGCTGTCGGTCGTCGCGGCCGACGCCAGTTGGCGCACGAACAGCGTCTGGTCCGCATACGCGCCCGTGCGGCCGAGGTACTGGACCGCCTGCACCGGCTCGCGTGCGTAGAACGCCTGGCGGGTGGCCGCGTCGGGCGCGACGGCGGCGGTGGCGGAGGGCGCACGCAGCGGCCGTCCGAGCCGCTCCAGCGCGAGTTGGCCGTAGTAGACGTCGGACAGCGCGGCGGCGCTCTCGTACCAGCGGTTGGCGGTGGCGCTGTCGCCGGCCTCCTCGGCCGCGCGCGCCGCCCAGTAGAAGCCCTTGGCGCGGGTCGTCGGCGTACGCGATCCGTTGCCGTAGCGGCTGAACATGCCCACCGCGTCGGCCGGGCGGTTGAGGTTGCGCAGCGCCGTGCGGCCCGCCAGCCAGGCGAGGCTCGTATAGTCGTCCCGCTCGCCGTACGACTTGTCCGAGACGTCGGTGCCCGGAGGATAGGCGTCGTCGATCTGGCGGGCGATGTCGAACGCCAGCGCATATTGCCCGTCGTTGGCCGCGCCGTTGGCGTTGGCCAGCAGCACCTCGTACCACTTCTCGGGATTGCCGGGCAGCGACGACAGCGTGCGCGGCTGCGCCAGATAGGCGCGCGCCGCCGGGCTCTGCCCCGCGTTGCGCAGCCAGCTCGCGCGATCGGCGATGAAGCCGGGATCGTTGCGATCGGCATCGGCGACGGCGCCGCCGAGCATCGCCGCATCGGGAGCGTTGGTGCGGAACGCCAGCCGGGCGCGGAACAGCGCCTGCTTGGCGGGCGAGACATAGGGCAGCTCGCGCATCGCCGCCGTCGTCGAATTGGCCCAGAGCAGCCGGTCCATCCGCGCTTCGTGGTCGGCCGGCGTCAGCGCGGCGGAAAAGCCGCTGGTGAGCCGCGCCTCGTCGGCGGGCCGCAGCACGCCCGTCCGCCAGGCGGCGCGGGCCGCTTCGCGCGCGGCGTCGACCCGACCGCTCGCCATCAGCGCTTCGGCGTGACGGAGCCGTCCGGCGCCGGTGAGCGGCGGAAAGCGATCGAAGAAGCGGATCGTCAGCGACGGATCGCCGGCGCCAGGCGCGGTTTCGGCGGCGGCGCGGCGGCTCGTTTCGCCCGGCCAGCCGGGGTGTGCGAGCAGGAAGCGGGCATAGTCGGCGAAGGGCCAGTTGTCGGACTGCTGCAGCCGCTTCCACTCGGCGAGCGGCGCCGCGATCGGATCGGCCGGCATCGCCGGCTGGGCGATCGGCTGCACCATCGGTTGGGCGGCGGGATACTGGCCCGGCACCTGCTGCGGCACGGGCAGAGCCTGTCCGTAGAGGTACGCCGCGGCGCGATGCTGGAGCGGGCCGGAGGAAACGGAAGCGCCGGTCACACCGGCTGCGAGCAACCCGCCCTTGAGCAGGTTGGAAAGCAGGGGGGTAAGCATGCTGGACATCCTATGGAAGCCGGCCCTATGTCGCCAGCCAATTCTTCCCATTTGTTGCTTGGAGCTCCGTCGCCCATGTTCTCCGGCTCGATCCCGGCCCTCGTCACCCCGTTCACCGACGGCGCGTTCGACGAGGCGGCCTTCCGCGCGCACATCGACTGGCAGATCGAAAGCGGCTCGACCGCGCTGGTGCCCTGCGGCACCACCGGCGAGGCGGCGACGATGACCATCGCCGAGCACAACCATGTCGTCCGCGTCTGCATCGACCAGGCCGCCGGCCGGGTGCCGGTGATCGCCGGCTGCGGCTCCAACGACACGTCGGTGGCGCTGGAGCATGTCCGCGCCGCCAAGGGCGCGGGTGCGGCCGCGGCGCTGCTGGTGCCGCCCTACTACAACCGCCCCAACCAGGAAGGCGTGTTCCGTCACTTCGAAATGCTGGCGCGCGACGGCGGGCTCCCGATCGTGCTCTACAACGTGCCCGGCCGTACCGTCACCGACATCGCAGTGGAGACGATGGCGCGAATCGTCGAGGCGTTCCCCGGCGTGATCGTCGGGCTGAAGGATGCGACCGGTGCGATCCAGCGGGTCTCGGCCCAGCGGGCAGCGTGCGGGCCGGACTTCTGCCAGCTGTCGGGCAACGACGACATGGCGCTGGCGTTCCTGGCGATGGGTGGGCGCGGCTGCATCTCCGTCACCGCGAACGTCGCGCCGGCGCTGTGCGCCGAGTTCCAGGATGCCTGCCTTGCCGGGGACTATGGCCGCGCCCTGACGTTGCAGGACCGGCTCTATCCGCTGCACGCAGCCCTGTTTAGCGACGCGTCGCCCGGCCCTGTGAAATATGCGCTCAACCGGCTGCGGCCCGGCTTCTCGGCCGAGTTGCGGCTGCCGATGACCCCGCCGTCGGAGGCGAGCCGCAAGGCGGTGAACGCTGCCCTCATCCATGCCGGGTTGGTCGATTGATCCACTGCGGATCTATTAACCTAGGTTGCTAACTTCTTCGTTACGGAAGCGTATACTCCGGCTGCCCGAGGGAGCCGGAGGTTTATGCCTAGAATGCAGCGCGCTTTGGCCTACGCTCGCCGGATTGAGGCAGGCGAGGGGCTGGAGACGTTCGACGACTGCGACGATGCGCTGCTGATCACGGAGGCGGCGCTCGCGGCGCCCGGACCCGGGATCGTCTACGTCAACGCCGCGCTCGAGCGGTTGTGCGGCTATTCGCGGGCCGAACTGCTCGGGCAGAGCCCCAGGCTGCTGCAAGGCTTCGACACCGACCGCGACGAGCTGGACCGGCTTCGCCGCGACCTCGACGCGAGCGGCTGTTTCGAAGGCGAGATCATGAACTACGACAAGCGGCGGCAGGAGTATGTGCTGGGCTGGGTCGTGGTGCCGATCCACGATGCCGCCGGCGCGGTGTGCAACTGGCTGTCGCTGCAGACGGACGTGTTGCGCGAGGGCGGCATCGAGCGGGCGAAGACGGTTGCGGTAGCGACGGCTGCGGCGGTCTGACGCAGCCTCCGACGACGCGTAAGCGGCGCGACGAAGCTGCACGCAGCCGTTTGCGCCTGACGTTCGGCGACGTCATTGCGTCCAGAGGCCGATCACCTTTCTCCGCTTTGATTATGCGGGATACTCCAATCGCTCGAGCAGCGCTTCGCCGCCGGCATGATCGAGCCGGCGCGCCTCTGGCTGGACGACGACGCTGTCGGGCGGCACGTCGGACAGCAGCCAAACGTTGCCGCCGATGGTCGAGCGCGCGCCGATCGTCACGCGGCCCAGGATGGTCGCTCCGGCATAAATCACGACGTCGTCCTCGACGATCGGATGGCGGTCGTAGCGGTGCCGCGGCCCCTGCGGCGTCGCGCCGAGCGGGCTGCGCGCGCCCAGGGTGACGTGCTGGTAGAGGCGGACGCGGTCGCCGATGATCGCGGTCTCGCCGATGACCACGCCGGTGCCGTGATCGACGAAGAAGCCCTCGCCGATCGTCGCGCCCGGATGGATGTCGATGCCGGTCCGCTCGTTGGCGAGCTCCGAGAGGATGCGCGCGACGATCGGGGCGCCGAGCTGGTAGAGTTCGTGGGCGATGCGGTGGTGAAGGCTGGCGATCGCACCGGGATAGCAGATCAGGATCTCGTCGGGGCTGCGCGCCGCGGGGTCGCCCAGGAAGGCGGCGTCGACATCGCTGTCGACCAGTCGACGGATCTTGCCCAGCGTGGTCGCGAACAGCTGGACGATGGTCGGCGCCTGGTCGGCGTCGAAGCCCGTTTCGGCCTCCGCCTCCCAATAGCGCAGCTCGTGTTCGATCTCGCGTTCGAGGGCGCCGAACGCCGCGATCAGCTTGGCGGCGACGAAGCCGTCCTCCTCGGCCGCCGACCCGCGGAACTGTCCGAGGCGCCGCGGATAAAGCGCGGCCGACAGCAGTCCGAACACCTGCTCCAGCGCGGATCGAGAGGGAAAGCTGGAGGCGGTGGCGTTCGCGGGCTGTCGGCTGCGCCACGCCTCGCGCTCCGTTCTCAGGAGCTGAACGGCCTCGCTGAGCGCCGCTCGGGGGGCAGGGCCGCGTGCAGCGTCCCGGTTCTTGATGGTGTCTGGCGGCATCTCCAACCTCCTGCGGTCACTATATCCTAGTCGCCGCCGGGGGATTGGTAGTTTTGCTTTCGAATCTGCAATCCTATGTCGCTGCGCCGTGCTTTGCGACGGGCGGCAGGAGCGTTGGCGCTATTCGGCAGCCTCGCTGCGGGACGGCGGCACCAGCTCGATGCGGTCGCGGCCCAGCCGCTTGGCGCGGAACAGCGCGCGGTCGGCCTCCGCGATCAGATTGTCGGGCGTGTCGCCGTCGGTCGCCGTCCACACGTCGATGCCGAACGACATGGTCACCGGCCCCAGCCGTTGCCCGCCGAAGTCGATCGTCATCTCGCGCACCGTCCGCCTGAGATCGTCGACCCGGCGGGAGATCAGCTCGCGCGACGCGCCGGGTGCGATCACGGTGAACTCCTCGCCGCCGTAGCGGCAGACGATGTCGCCGTGGCGGAAGTGCGTCTGGATCTGCCCGGCCACGGCACGCAGCAGCGCATCGCCGGCCTCGTGCCCGTTCGCGTCGTTGAAGCGCTTGAAGTGATCGACGTCGGCCATGATCACCGCCAGCGGTGCACCGCTGCGCTGTGCGCGGGCGGCCTCCAGCTGCATCGCCTCCTCGAGATAGCGGCGGTTGAACAGCTTGGTGAGCGGATCGCGGATCGACTGCTCGCGAAGCCGCGAGCGCAAATTCTCGTTTACCAGCGCCAGCGCGACGTTCTCCATCAGCAGTTCGAGACGGAACTTGCTCTCCGGATCGGCGAGACCCTCGACGTAGATCAGGCCCAGCACCTCGCCGCCGGCGATCACCGGCTCGCATCGCCGCTCGACGGGCACGTCGCCGCCGGCGTGGACGCAGACGATGTCGGCGCCCGGCCGCTCCACCGTGTGCGGCTGGCCGCGTCGCAGCGCCCAGCACTGGTCGGGCAGGAAGGTCTCGGGATCGGCATAGGGCTCGCCCCAGCTCGACAGCCGGACGAGCAGGTTGCGCGAGTGGTTGAGCACGTAGAGCGACCCGGCGAGGTCCGGCAGGACCTTGGGAAGGAAGCAGTCGAGCACGGTCGTCAGCTCGCCCTCGCCGCGGATCGCCTGCAGCCGGCGGGCCATGCCGCTGAGCAGCTCGATCGACTGCTGCCTGGCCTCGAGCGCACGGCCGCGATCGAGCAGTTGCGCGTTGACGCGCGCGAGCTTGCCCTCGGCGCGGTTCGACTGGTCGATCGCCGAACCGAGCTGGTCCGCCATGACGTTGTAGGCCTGGGCGAGGTTGCGGAACTCGAACCCGCCCCGCACCGGCGCGCGTGCCGTCCGCTCGCCGCTGCCGAAGCGGGTCACCGCGTCGAGCAGATCCTGAAGCGGCCGGGTCATGCCGCTGCGGATCTGTAAGGCGAGCAGCAGAATGAGCAGCGCGATCAGCGGGCAGCCGATCAGCAGCAGCCCGCGCAACAGGGTGTAGCTGGCATTGGCCGCCTCGGTACGCCCGTGGAACAGCCGGCGCTCCTCCTCGCGCATGTCGGTGCTGAGCTCGGCGATCTCCTCCATCAAGCGCCGCGCCTTTGTCCGGGCCTCGGGATCGATCGCTCGCGTCGCGCCGACCTGGCGACCGCGCTGCACGGCGGTGCTCATCACGGACGCCTTGATCGCCGCCTTCTCCCGCAGGACCTTCGCGCGCTGGAGCTGGAGCGGGTTGTCGGAGACCAGCACGACGATCTGATCGCGCAGCGCCTCCGCGCGCCCGATGTTGCCGTCGAAGCGCGTCAGATAGCTCGGGTCGTCGGTCATCAGATAGCCGCGCAGACCCGACTCCGCCTCGCCCAGGTTCGCCTGGAGCATGTCCAGGCTGATGATGACTTCCTGCGAATGGCCGACCCAGGTGAACGCCTCGCGGTATCGGTAGCTGCTCTGCAGCAGCAGGCCGCCGAGCAGCAGCGCTGCGAGCCCCAGCAGCGCCATCAGCGCGTAGATCCGCGCGCTCAGAAAGGCGAAGAGCTTCATGCGCGCAGCCCCTCCACCAGTGGCATGGAGGCTGCGATCATCCAGGCTTCGAAATCGCGCGCCGGCATCGGACGGCCGAACAGATAGCCCTGACCGCTTCGGCAGCCGCTGGCGCGCAGCAGGTCGGCCTGCGCCGGTTCCTCGATGCCTTCCGCGAGCACGTCGAGGCCGAGGCCGCCGCCGAGCGTCGCCACGGCCGTGACGATCAGCGCGTCGGTGTCGTCGGCGGCGATGTCCTGGACGAAGCTGCGATCGACCTTGAGCCGGGTAAGCGGATAGCTCTTGAGCATGCTCAGCGACGCATAGCCGGTGCCGAAATCGTCGAAGGCGACGCCGATGCCCTGCGCGTGCAGCGAGAGCAGCGATTCGAGCGTCGCGGAATCGTGGCGAAGCATCACCTTCTCGGTCACCTCCAGTTCCAGACCGGCGGGGGCAAGGCCGGTACGATCGAGGATGGCGCGGACCTGGGTGGCCAGATCCTGCCGACGAAACTGCGCCTCGAACAGATTGACGCTCATCCGGAACTCGGGCGCGCGCTCGCGCCATGCCACCGCCTGCGAACAGGCGGTCTCCAGCACCCAGGTTCCGACCTCGGCTGCGAACGGGCCGTGCTCGATCCGGTCGAGGAACTCCGCCGGCGCGAGCAGGCCGCGATGGGGATGGTTCCAGCGGATCAGCGCTTCGGCACCGATCATCCGGCCGTCGGCGAGATCCACCTGCGGCTGGTAGAACAGCTCGAACTCGCCGCGCGCCAGCGCCTGGGCGAGCTCTTCCTCCCCGTCGCGATCGTTGATCGCCTCATGCTGCAGCTGTTCGCCATAGAGGCGACGGGTGCGGCGGCCGTCGCGCTGGGCCTGGCGAAGCGCGACCCCGGCCGCGGCCATCAACTCGTCCGGGCTGGAGGCATGCTTGGGGTAGCAGGCGATGCCGACCTGCGCGCCCAGCGGGAAGCGCTGCTTGTCGACCTCGACCGGCACGACCAGCGAGGCGATCACGCGGTCCGCCACGATCAATGCGGCGGAGCGGGACTCGCCGGCTTCGGCCGGTCGCAGGATTGCGAATTCGTCGTTGCCGAGCCGGGTCACGGTGTCGCCGCTGCTCACGCTCTCGACCAGCCGCTGTGCCACCTCGTTGAGCATGGCGTCGCGGGTCTGGCCGGCGGAGGCGTCGGCGATCGGGTCGAAGCCGCTCAGCCCGACACGCAGCAGGTGGATCTGCTCGCGGCGGGCGATGTGCTCGGCGATGCGCTCCAGGAGCACGGTACGGTTGGGCAGGCCGGTGAGGCCGTCGCGGTTGGCGGCGTCGAAGGCAAGCTGGTCGACCCGCAGGCGTGCGGAGAGATCGCGCAGGATCGCGATCCAGCCGGAGCCGCGGGGGCCCGACGCCGCCGACAGCGTCAGTTCGACGGGCAGGGCGCTGCCGTCGGCGCGCCGCGCGTCGACCTCGACCGGCGCGTCGAGCGACACCAGCGCGGGAACGCCCATGCCGCCGGCCGGTCCTTCGGACGACTGCGCGAGCAGCGGGATGAAGTCGGCGAGCCGGCTGCCGAGTGCTTCCTCGCCATCGACGCCGAGCAGCTGCGCTGCGGCTGCGTTCCAGAAGGTGATCCGACCCGCCGCATCGGCACAGACCGCCGCATCCGGCGCATCCTCCGCGATCTTGCGGAACTGGTCGGCCCCTTCGTCACGCGCGCGCGCCAGGCGGAGGTATTCCAGCCGGCGGACCGCCTGGGCGCCGAGCGCGCGCAACGTCTGGCGGTCGCGCGCCGACACGCCGGAGTGCGGCTGCCGATCGAGGATGCACAGCGTTCCCAGCACATGCCCCCCTACGGAGCGCAGCGGAACGCCGGCATAGAAGCGCAGGCCGAGTTCGCCGGTCACGAGCGGATTGTCGACGAAGCGCGGGTCGAGCGCCGCATCGGGAACGATCAGCAGGTCGTCGCTCGCCAGCGCGTGCGAGCAGAAGGAAATGTCCCGGCTGGTGCCCTGCTGCTCTACGCCCGTTTTCGCGAGGAACAGCTGATCCCCCTCGCGGACGAGCGTGATCAGCGCAATCGGCACGTCGAACCGCCGCGCCGCGAGCTGGGCGAGGTCCTGCAGTTCGGCATCGGCCTCGCTGTCGCGCAGGCGGTATTCGGCAACCGCCGCCAACCGCGCGGCTTCGTCGGCAATGATCTTCGCTTTTCTCACGCGTTCACCTCGGCCAGAGGACCGAGGCTAGGGCGAAAAGATTAAGAACTGGAAATAGCTGGTGCTTTTCCTTCCCGGCTCACCGCTTGGGTCCGAACGACGGCGGGACGGTGCGGCTGCCCCAGTCGCGATCGGGTGTCGTGCCGAGCGTGAAGTCGAGTGAACCGCCCTTCGCGACGAAGTCGGCCGGCAGCCAACTGCGGTCGCTGGCACGCCCGTCGACCCGCAGCGACTGCACATAGGGTGCGTCGGGCGCGGCGCTTTGCCCGCGGATTTCGATGCGGGTGCCGTCCGGCCGCGTGATGGTCGCGGCGGGGAACAGCGGGCTGCCGACCACCAGCTCGGCGCGGCCTGGATAGACCGGATATACGCCGAGTGCCGACCATACGTACCAGGACGACATCTGCCCCAGATCGTCGTTGCCCGAGATGCCGTCGGGGCGGTTGGTCCAGATCTGTCGCATCGCCGCGCGCACCGCTGCCTGCGTCTTCCACGGCTGACCCACGAAATTGTAGAGCCAGGGCGTAGCGATCGACGGCTCGTTGTCGAGTTCGGCGTGGAGCGGTCCCGATTTGGTCACCGCCCATGCGCCGTCCGGCGTCTGGAAGAAGGCGTCGAGGCGGCGGGTCGCCGCATCGCGTCCGCCGAGGGCCCGGATCAGCCCCGCCGGGTCGAACGGCACCATCCACAGATATTGCGCGCCGCTGCCCTCGACGAACTCGTCGAACGAGGCGGGATCGAACGTCGGCCAGCTGCCGTCGGCGTTGCGCGGCTGGATATAGCCCCCCTCCGGCGTCGCCTTGGGATTGAACAGGTTGCGCCACCAGCCCGAGCGCTGGCGGAAGAGCCTTGCACCAGCGCGATCGCCCGCGGCGGTGGCGAGCTCCGAAAGTCCGAAGTCGGCCGCGACCAGCTCCAGCGTGTCCGCCGCCGTGCCCCAGCCGGGCGCGCCGACCGGCATATACTGGTGCTTCATCCAGGCATCGAGGCCGGGGCGCTGGCCGACGCACAGCACCGGACAGCCGGTGCGACTGAGATCCTTGGCTGTCGGCACGGTCGCAGCGCGCTTGAGCGACGCATAGGCGCGCTGGAGATCGAACGATCGCCCGCCGAACGCATGGATCGCGGCAAGCGACGGCGGCGAGGGATCGCCGTTCATCACCCCGGTCGCGCCGGTCAGGTGGGTCCAGCGATCCCAGACCCCGCCGTTCTGGTCGGCCTGGTTGAGCAGCGACTGGGCGATGTCCGACCCGCGCTGCGGATCGAGCAGCGTGACCAGCTGGAGCTGCGAGCGATAGACGTCCCAGCCGGAGTAGTTGGCATATTGCGCCTGCTGGCCCTTTGACAGCGCATGCACGTCGCCGTCGAAGCCGCGGTAGCGCCCGTCGGCGTCGCTGTAGAGGTTGGGTTCGAGCAGCGAGTGATAGAGCGCGGTGTAGAAGACGGTGCGGTCGTCGGGGCTGCCGCCGGTGATGCGCACCTGGCCGAGCGTGCGGTTCCACGCCGCGCGGGTCGCCGCCTGCGTCGCCTCCAGCGTGGTCCCTGCCGGGCTCTCGCGCTGCAGATTGGCGCGCGCGCCGGCCTCGTCGACGTAGGAGATGCCGACGCGAACGTTCACGGTGGGGCTGCGTTCGGGATCGAAGGCGATCCAGCCGCCCGCGCCCTTGCCGGCGGCGGGGTGGCCGCGGGTGCCGTAGCCGGTGCCGCCGGAGCCGGTGGCGGCGCCCTTCTGCACCGCCTCGTCGCGCCAGGTCCCGCCGGTCTCAAAGGGCTGGTCGAACACGGCGACGAAGTGGAGCGTGTAATAGCTCTCGCGCCGATCCTCGGCGAGGTATCCGCAGAAATTGCCGCTGGTCACCGATCCGCTGACGGTGCGGCTCGCCGGGTCGATGCGGATATCGGACGCGGTGCTGCCGACCTCGCTATCCGACGTGCGGAACAGCAGGTTGGCGGGCTTGCCTGCGGGGAACGCGAAGCGCCCGACCGCGGTGCGGTCGCTTGCGCCCAGGTCGACGGCGACGCCGTTGTCGAGCGTGACCGAATAGGCGCCGGGGCTCGCCCGCTCGCGATCGTGCGAGAGGATGCTCGAATAGAGCATGCCGGCGTCGACCGAGGCGGGGGAGGTCTCGACGGGCACCGTCACCGGCATAATCGGGATGTCGCCGCTCGCGCCGGTGCAGCCGGTGCCGGAGATGTGGGTGAGGCTGAACCCGCGGACGCCATTGGCGCGCCATTCGTAGCCGCCCGGCGCGGCGATCGGGAAGCGCTTGCCCGGGAGTGCCGTCTGCTCGGGGCTGAACGCGACCATCCCGAACGGCATGGTGGCGCCCGGATAGACGTTGCCGCCGTTGGTGGTGCCGATGAACGGGTTGACCTCGGCCGCCGGATCCGAGGGGGAGGGGGCCGGCTGCTCGGTAGGTGCGGGTGCGGTCTGCCCCATCAGCATCAGGGCGGAGGCGGCAAGAAGCAGGGACCGGCGCACGAGCATTTCTCCCGGGGAGGGGGCCGCCGCGGGGGCGACCGGAGGCGGCGGCATTGGAACGGCTCCGGCGGCGAATGTCCACCCCACGGGGGCGGCCGCGTGCCGGAGGGCGCAATCCCGACCCGGCTTCAACTTGGCAGGCCTAGAGAAAAGCTATGTTGGGGACGGCCGTGCCGCGCCCCAGATCGGCGCGATGGTAGAGACATCGACACGCGGCGGGGTTCGCCGCTGGCCTTCGTTCGGCGTGCAGGTTCTGGTCGGCATGATCGTCGGGGTGCTGCTCGGGCTGGTCGCACGCACGCTTCCGGGCGGCGAGGCCAACTGGCTGGCGCAGGCGCTCCACACGATCGGACAGAGCTTCGTCCAGCTGCTCAAGGCGCTGGTGCCGCCGCTGGTGTTCACCGCGATCGTCGGGTCGATCGCGGCTTTGCGCGAGCTGCGCAACGCCGCGCGGCTGGTGGCGGACACGCTCGCCTGGTTCGCGATCACCGCCCTCATCGCGGTCTCGATCGGCATCGTGCTCGGTGTCGTGATCCAGCCGGGGCTGCACGCCGGCGTCGATCGCGCCGCCGCGGCGCTGCCGACCACGACCGGAAGCTGGGCGGATTTCCTCAAAGGGCTGATCCCGGCCAACTTCCTCGGCCTCACCGCCAGCACCAGCCAGGCCGACGCGCGGCTGTCGACGACATTGTCGTTCAACGTGCTGCAGATCATTGTCGCGGCCATCGCCGTCGGTGCCGCTGCGGTCCGGATCGGCGCTGCGGGCGAGCCGTTCCTGGCGTTCAACGCCTCCGCGCTGCAGATCTTCCGCCGGCTGCTGCGTTGGGTGATCGCGCTGACGCCGATCGGCACCGCCGCGCTGATCGGCGATGCGGCGGTCCGCTACGGCTGGACCACGCTGTCGAGCCTCGGCGCCTTTGCTGGGGCGATTTACCTCGGGCTCGCGCTGGTGCTGCTGGTGGTCTACCCGCTGCTGCTGGCGGCGCACGGGCTGAGCCCGTTGCGCTTCTTCGCCTCGGCGTGGCCGGCGATCCAGCTCGGCTTCGTGTCGCGCTCGTCTGTGGGGACGCTGCCGCTGACCGAGGAAGTCACCGAGCAGGCGCTGGGGGTGCCGCGCGCCTACACCTCGTTCGCGGTGCCGCTCGCCGCCACCACCAAGATGGACGGCTGCGCGGCGATCTATCCGGCGATCTCGGCGATCTTCGTGGCGCAGTTCTTCGGCGTGCCGCTGCACTTCTCCGACTATGTGCTGATCGTGTTCGTATCGGTGCTGGGATCGGCGGCGACGGCGGGGATGACCGGCGCGACCGTCATGCTGACGCTGACGCTGTCGACGCTGGGCCTGCCGCTCGACGGCGTCGGGCTACTGCTCGCGATCGACCCGATCCTCGACATGGGTCGTACCGCCGTCAACGTCGCGGGACAGGCGCTGGTGCCGACGATCGTCGCCAAGCGGGCCGGGCTGCTCGATCTCGCCCGCTACCGCAGCGGCGGCGCAGACGGCGAGGTGCCTGCCGGCGCAGTCGCCGCCTGAGGCGCCGTTTCACTGGCCGCACCGCTGCCCCGTCCGGACGCAGCGTAATTGCCGAGCGAGATAGTAGGATTATGTTCAAGTCCGCTGGGGAGGCGTGATAGTCGAAGGTTTCTCGGGGGAAGGAGAAGCGTGATGGCAAGTTCCTCTTCGAACGACGCGATGGTCCCGACGGTGCTTACCGTGCCCGGCCTCAACGGCTCCGGGCCGGCGCACTGGCAGACGCTGTGGGAGCAGACCCGCCCGGACACGACCCGCGTCGATCTCTGCATGTGGCACACTCCGCACCGCAACAGCTGGGTCACGAAACTCGACCAGGCGATCCGCCGGGCGCAGGCGCCGGTGGTGCTCGTCGCCCACAGCCTGGGCTGCGTCGCCGTCGCCTGGTGGGCGGCGCTGTCGCCGCAGCTGCCGGACGGGCCGGTGATCGGGGCATTGCTCGTCGCGCCTGCCGATGTCGACCGCAGCGACGCGCCTGCCGAGATCAAGGGCTTCGCGCCCATGCCGCGGCTGCGGCTGCCGTTTCCCTCGCTGGTGGTCGCCTCGACCGACGACCCGTGGATGCGCCACGACCGGGCACGCAGCCTCGCGGCCGATTGGGGTAGCCATTTCGTCGATGCGGGTGCCCGCGGGCATCTCAACGCCGACAGCGGGCTCGGCGCGTGGCGTGAGGGGCAGGAACTCCTCGACCGGGTGCTGCTGGCGGGGTTCGACGCGGCGCCGCGTGGCGATACTCGCAGCCTGGTGGCGCGCGAGGCACGGCGCTGGTCGGGCGAAGCCGCGGCCGGGCGTACTGCATGACGGCGGCGCGCGACGTTCTGCTTCGCGCCGACACGGCGGGAAACGTCCATGATCGTGCCTCGTTGCGCTTCGTCGGACGTCAGATCGCGGCGCTGCTCGGCGGACGGCTGATCGAAGATCTGCCCGCATCGGCGCCGGCGGGCGCCTATTGGCTGCCGGTCGGGACGCTCTCGGCGGCCGAAGCCGACGCCTTCGGCATCGTCTCCGAGCGGGATTTCTTCGGCGGCGCCGTCCCGTACGATTTCGTCGCGACCAAGGCCGTGTCGCACCCGCTCGTCTCTTCGACTGCCTGCGCGCCAGAGGGATGGTCGCGCGAGACGGAGATCGGCCGCTGGGTGCTGGATGGCTTCACCGCCTTCTCGCTCGACGATGCGCGCGCCGCCGGCGAGGCGCTGCTCGCCAACGGGCCGGTGCGGCTGAAGCAGGTCGGGGCGAGCGCCGGCGTCGGCCAAGTTGCCGCCTCCGATCGTGCGACGCTCGCGCAGTTGCTCGCCGAGCAGGACCCCGCGACGGTCGTACGAGAAGGACTGGTGATCGAGGAGAATCTGCTCGATCCCGTGACCTATTCGGTCGGCTGGAGCCGGATCGGCGGCGAGACGATCGCCTATTGGGGCACGCAGCAGGAGACGCGGCGGCCGCAGGGCGACGCGGTCTACGGCGGGTCGGAGCTTCATGCGGTGCGGGGCGACCCCGACGCGCTGCTTGCCGAGGACCTGCCCACCGATGTGGTCGAGGCAGTACGGCTGGCGATCGGCTTCGACGATGCGGTGTCGGCTGCCTATCCAGGCATCCTCGCGTCGCGGCGCAACTACGACGTTCTCGTCGGGCAAGGTGCCGGTGGCAGCCGGCGGATGGGCGTTCTGGAACAGTCGTGGCGGGCCGGCGGCGCCAGCCCGGCGGAACTGCTGGCCTTCCGCGCGTTTCGTTCGGAGCCGAAGCTGCGTTCGGTGCGCTGTGCCACGGTAGAGCGCCATGCGCTCGTCGACGTGCCCGCCGATGCGGAGGCGATCTTCCACGGCGTCGATCCGGTGGTTGGCGCGATGACGAAATATGCGATGCTGGTGCGATGAGCGACGGAAGTGTGACCCTGCCGGCCGAAGGCCGCCCCCTCGACGGCACGCTGCTGCGGCCCGACAAGCTCGTCCCGGGCGTGCTGTTCGTCCACGGCTGGGGCGGCTCGCAGGAGCAGGACCTCGCCCGCGCCGAGGAGATCGCGCAGCTCGGCTGTCTGTGCTTCACCTTCAACCTGCGCGGGCATGCGAAGACGGAGCCGCAGCGCGACCAGGTCACCCGCGAGGACGGGCTGGAGGACGTGCTCGCCGCCTATGACTTCCTCGCCGGACAGGAGTCGGTCGATCCGTCGGCGATCATGGTGGTGGGGACCAGCTACGGCGGCTATCTCTCGACGCTGCTGACGACGCTCAGGCCGGTCAGTTGGCTCGCGCTGCGCGTGCCGGCGCTCTATCCGGACGCGCATTGGGACGTCCCCAAGGCCAAGCTCGATAAGGCGGAGGTGTTCGCCTACCGCAGCCATTTCCGAGGGCCCACGGGTGATCGCGCGCTCACCGCCTGCGAACAGTTCCGGGGCGACGTGCTGCTCGTCGAGTCCGAGTTCGACGAGCATGTCCCGCACCCCGCGATCGCCTCGTTCGTGGGCGCGTTCCGCCATGCCAATTCGCTGAGCTACCGCGTGGTGCACGGTGCCGATCACGCGATGCGCGCGCCCGAGTGCCGGCAGCGCTACAACCGCATCCTGATCCGCTGGATCGAGGAGATGATCCGCGGCGCGCGTCGATCCGACGCGGCGCCGCCACGCAGCTTCGTGGCAAGCAAGGGAGAGGGCCTATGACCAGCCTGGCGGCATGGCGCGACGATCTGTCCGTCATTACGCTGTCCGATCCGCAGGACGAAGCCCCCGCATGGCGCAAGCTCGGCTGGCCTGCGGAAGGGGCGCGGCACCTGACCGGCGGCTCGGCCACGCGTTCCGACCGGGCGCGGCTGGCGGCGAAGCTCGATGCGGCGGTGACCGGCTCCGACCGGTCGGTGCTGCTGATCGCGAGCGGGCTGAGCTGCTTCGCGGTCGGATGGTGGGCGAAGCTGTCGCCCAGCGACTATGCCAGGCGCGTCGCCGGCGCGCTGCTGATCGCACCCGCCGACGCGCGCGCCGACCTGCGCGCGCGCTTCGCCGCGCCGCGGATCGCGATGCCGTTCTCGTCGTTGGTGATCGACGCCGCGCCGCACGATCGCGACGAGGAGTTGCAGCGCATCGCCGCCGACTGGGGCAGCGGCCTGATGCGGGCACGCGACCGCAGCGACGTGTCCGGCGGCTCGTGGCGGCAGGCGCAACGCCTGTTCCGGCGCTTCGCCGCTGCGGTGGTCGACCATGACGTCGCGCGGGCACGTGCCCTGCGCGGGCTTCCGCCCGCCCGCTAGACAGGGGGCGACGCTCAGCCGCGTCGGCCGAGCAGGGCGCGGCCGGCGCCGGCGATCGTGTCGCGGTCGAACTTCATCCGCAGCGTCACGAACGGGCCGGAGCGGGTGTAGCGGTCCGCCTCGAAATCCGGGTCGCGATAGCCGGTGACGTTGTAACCGACGGTCAGCCACAGATTGTCCGCCGGCGACACGCCGACCGTGGGACCGGCGCTGAACGCCACCACCTTGCGCTCCCACGCGTGCTGCACCGATCCCTGCAGCCCCAGGTCGACACGCGCGCTCAGGTCCTGGCGCAGTTCGAACCCGACGACGTCGATGAAGCCGTCGTACACGTCGTCGGCGAAACGGCCGCGGACGTATTTGGCGCCATAGTAGAGCGTGCCTTCGAAACCATGGCCGCCGCCCTCGGCACCGCTGCGATAGTTGAGCGCGAGGTTGTTGAGGATCCGGCTGGTGGTCTGATCGCCGCCGCCATAGGCCGGCACGCCGATTACGTTGGTGTCGTCGAACCCGGCGTCGGCGCGGTCGTGGCGCAGCACCAGCCGCTCCAGCAGCGACCAGGGGCTGTCGAGCGGCCGCAGCGCCAGTGCGAGATCGGCGGAGGCCGAAGCGGCGACCGCGCCGCTGCGATCGCGCAGCAGATAGGCCTTCACGCTCGACGCCAGCGTGCGTCCTTCGCCCAGCGTGCGCAGCAGGTTGCTGGTCACGCCCCAGCGGTCGTTCGCCTCGCCGTCGCGATATTCCAGCCGCCCGTTCCACGACCAGCGCTCGGCCCGATAGGTCGCCGCAAGCGTCGCGGCGACATAGCTGCCGTTGGGATCGTCCCGCCCCGCCGACCCTACGGCGCTTCCGCCCGCGGTCGTCTGGAACGGCGTGATCCGCGCCCCCGGGTCGATCTTCCCGCGCAGCGTGCTGCTCGCGTCGAGCGTGCCGTCGAGCGTCCAGCGCTTGCCGACCGGCAGCGACTGGCTGAGGCCGTATTGCGCGAAGGTGCGCTGGCCGTTCTCGCCCACCGCCTGCTGGTTGAGGGTGCTCATCAGCTTGGCGCCCGTCCAGGGGGCGAGATCGAAGCCCAGCCGCGCGGTCTGCGCGGTATAGGTGTCGCCGTCGGCGATCTCGTAGCCGCCGAGCAGCCGGACGTCCTTGGTCAGGCGATAGGCGGCGGTGAGCTGGTGGCGGACGGGGAAGTCGGTGCTGCCCTTGTCGCCGCCGGGCGCGAACTGGGTCTGGCCGGTCAGCACCAGCTTGTCGTCGAACAACGCCTGGCTGCCGCCGACGGTGAGCAGGCGCGAATCCCGGTCGCGACCGTCGATGCCGCGGTCGGCGGCGAACTGCCCGCCGACGAACACCGTGCCGGTGTCGCGGCGATATTCCAGCCGCGCCTCTCCGGCGATGCGGCTGCCGGGGGTCTCCAGCTGAGTCTGGTGCCAGCCGGTCGCGGTGAGCGACAGCCGCTCGCTGAGCCGGAGCCGTCCGTCGAGGCCAAGCTTGCGCGTGCCCGCCTCGACCAGGTTCTGCTGGCCCACCCCGAAGCTCTGGTCCTGCTGGCGTGCGTAGCCGAGCAGGTCCAGCCCGCCGCCGTGGTGCTCCACCTCGGCCAGGAACGCCTGCCCGTCGCCCAGCCCACCGCGGCCGCCGGTCGCCGCCTCGGCGCGGATCTCGGTACGGCGGCCGGCGTGCGCCTTGATGTCGACGCCCAGGATGGTCGCGGCGCCGACGGTCTCGTCATGGATCGCGCTGGCGCCGACCTCGACGCGCTTATCGGCGAAGTGGGTCGCGACACGCGCCGCCGCCGACAGCTTGTCGTTGTGGCCGCCCTCGACCTCATAGTCGACGACGATGAAGATCGGATTGAGCGCGGCGTCGCGGCTGAGCACCGGCGAGCGGAAGCGTAGCGTGCCGCTGTCGACGTCGATGTCATAGTCGATGTGCCGCGTCATCGCTTGCGACGAGACGATCTTCTCGGATCGGAAGCGGTCGCGCACCTCGATCGTCAGCTTGTCGCTGTTGGGGACGATGTTGCGTCCCGACAGGCGGTAGGGGCCGGACAGGCCGTTCCCCTGGATCTCGTCGCGGGCATAGAGCGTGTCGCTGTAGGCCGCGAAGCCGGTCGCGCGCAGCCGCTCGCCCTCGTACGCCGCCTTCACGCCGTTGAGCGTCCGGTTGTAGCGGGTCAGCTGCGTCTCGGTGAACCCGCTCTCGAAATCGCCGAACAGGGCGTAGAACTCGCGGCGTTCGAGCCGGAGGTACAGCTTGCGGCTGGTCGGCGCGTCATACGCCTGCGCGCTGCCGTCGCCGTAGACCGTGTAATAGCGGTTCGGGTCGATCACGCTGAGCAGCCCGCGGTCCGGATCGTACCGGCGGTCGCTGTCATAGGCGAGGGTCAGCAGCCACGAACCCTTGATCCGGCCCTTGGCATAGACCGCGAGCTGCCCGTCGGTGACGAGCTGGTTGCGCTCGCCGCGGGGCAGGGCGGTGCCGTGACGGCGCAGCGTGTCGTAGCCGAGCGTCCCCGCGCCGAAGCCGACCACCGTCCAGTCCTTTTGCGAGGCGGCGAGCCAGGCGCGGATCTGCGACGTCTGGATGGTCTTGTCCTCGGTGAGCGTCACCGTCAGCTTGACGGCACCGGCCTGGGTGGTCGGCTGGAGCGCCAGGAACGCGATCCCCTCGTCGCCGACGACGCGACCCACCACCTTGGCGCGCTCGCGTCCGGCGAGCTGGCGCGCCTGCTGAAGGTCCGCCTCGACAGCCGCGACATAGGGCTGCTCGACTGCGAATGGCACCAGCGTGCCGGCACGCGCGGGCCTGCCGTCCTTGTCGGTGACGCGGACCGCGATCAGCGGCTGGGTCAGCCCGTCGGCGACCAGCCGGCTCTTGGCGGCATCGAACTCGGCACGGCGGGCGGCGCCGGCGAGGTGGACGACGCGCTCGAGCCGCCTGGCTTCCTTGCCGTCGGCATCGAGCACGCGCGCGACCAGCTGGTTGTCGCCGGGCACCAACGGGATGCCGCTCCAGCGCGAGATCGCGACGCCGTGGCGGCGGTCGGCATCGCTGCCGTCGAACGCCAGCGGCTCGCTGCGCTGGCCGTTGATCGTCAGCGCGACCTTCTGGCCGGGCAGATGCTTGACCACCACGCGGACGGCCGGCGCGCGCGGGTTGTGGTCGACCTGCGGGAACAGCCAGTCGATCCCCGGCGTCTGCCCGGCCAGCCAGTCGCGGTCTCCCGAGGCGGTGGCATCGTCGACGACGGCGATCGGCAGCGGCGCCTGCGCCTGCTTGGCGGCGCCGGTCGGGCGCAGCTGGAAATCGACGCGCTTGAGCAGACCGCCGCTCCCCTCGACGAAGCGCGAGATCGCGCTGCCGGCCTGGCGGGTGTCGGTGTCGCAGGCGACCGGCGCGTGAGTGGCCGGAACGCTCGCGCGATCCAGCTGGAGGACATGCCGGCCGGGGCGCACACCCTCGATGTGGTAGAGGCCGTCGCGGTCGGTGACGACGAAGGTCCCGTCCTCCAGCAGCAGGCGGATGCCGGGAATGCCCTTGCGCTTCGACAGCGGATCGCCGCACGCGCCCTCGGTCACCCGGCCGACGATCGTCATCGCGTCGGTGAACAGCAGCGACTTGATCCGCACGGAGGCGGCGGCCTCGTTGCTGACCGGGGCGCCGCGACCGGATGCGGTCGCCCGGTTCAACGCCTCTCCGGTCGGCGCACCCGGCGTGACGGAGACGACATAGGTGAGATCGGCCGACGCCCCCCCGGCGATCGCGGGAAGCGCGAAGGTGAGCGAGCGGCTGCTGCCGTCGATCGCGGGCTCGTCGCCGCCGCGGGTCGAGCCGCGTTCGTAGCGGAGGCCGACGGGCAGGATATCGTGCACCTCGACGCCGATCGCCGGCTGGGTCCCGCGGTTGGTCAGCCGCAGGCGATACTGGATGAAGTCGCCCGGGGACGCGTCGCGGACCGAGGCGACCTTGGTGAGCAGCAGCGACACGTCGCTCGGTCGGTCGAGTGGCACGTCGGCAAGGAAGTCCGCGTCGGCCGTGACGGTGAAGGTCTGGAGATAGCTCGCCTCGTTGATGACGAAGGCGCGGCCGCGCAGGTCGCGCAGCTTCATCAGGCTGTCGCGATCGACGGTGCTGGGCGCGGTGTAGCCCGCGGGCGGGGTGATGCGGAACGAATATTGTCCTGGGGCGGTCAGCGGGAAGCGGTAGCGACCGGGCTGGGCGTCGTAGACGCGCCCGCTCGAGTCGGTGACGTCCTGGCCCGAGATGATGGTGGAGGGATAGCGGCTGATCCCGTCGTCGCCGTACACCGCCGCCGGCTGTCCGCTCGCGTCGAGCAGGGTGATCTCGGCACCGTCGAGCAGCGCGCCAGTCGTGGAGTCGAAGATATAGCCGGACGGGTCGACCAGCATGTCGGCGGACGAGGCGTAGCTGTCGGCGTCCTCGGCAATGCTGAGATGCAGATGCTCGTTGCGCAGCAGCCGGATCTCGCACGGGTCCACCCGCGGCCCTTCGAGCTGCGGGGGAAAGCCACCCGCGAAGACGTTGGTGTCGGGGCCGGTCTCCATCAGCCGGACCTGCTCGTGCACGCTCGGCGTATCGACGTCGATCAGCACCGCGTCGCGCGCGCCGTGGTCCTTGTTGCTGCTGGTATCCTCCAGCACCATGATCACCGGCTGGCGGATGTCGAGCACCGCCATCGGCGGCGATCGCGCCAGGGTGTCCGCACTGATCGGAACCGACATTCCGACGAGCGTCGGCGATGTCTGACAGGAGACTCCCGACACGTCGTAGCCGACCGGTGGAATCCGGAAGCTCAAGCGCGTCGGCACCTTCACCCGGCTCACGTCGAGCGCAACCGTGTTCGACTGGATCGTGCGTTCCCCGCTTCCGGTCCCGAACGTCAGCGTCGCGGTGTTCGAGACGCGTGTCGTCTGCGCCTGTGCCGCGACGGCGAAGCCGCAGCACAGGACGAACAGAAGGGCGCAAAGCCGCGCAAGGGGCCGGAGGCTGGGCATGACGGGTCGCTCTCCGACGCGGTGGGGCGCCGGAAGCACGGGTTCCTGATGCTGTGAGGGAAGGTTACTTGACGGTGACTTGGAACGACGCCGCCAGCGACGTGCCGCCCAACAGCGTCGGGATCACCGCCGTCACGCGGTTGTTGTCGGCATCGAACGAGCCGCGATACGGATCGAGTTCGCCGGTATCGTTCGCGTCGTCGTCCTCGGCGATGCCGTCGACCAGGCACGCGCCGGCCGCGCCGATGCCACCGACCCGGATCGATCCGGGGACATAGGTGGTGTTGTCGGGGATGACGTCGGTCAAGGTGACGTTGGTCGCCGGGGTCAACAGCGTGGCGTTGGCGACCGTCAGGCAATATTCCACCACCGCACCGGGCAGCGCCTTCGGATTGAGCACGTTCACCCCGTCGGAGACGACCCGCGACGACTTGACCACGCTGAGGTTCACCGCACGGACGCCGATCTCGAACGCGGCATAGGCGCGACCCTCGCCGTTGCGGGCGATGTCGCCCAGCGCGACGCCGTCGGAGTCGTTGTCGGCGAAGACCACGTCGACCTCGTCGTCCTGGTTGATGATGTTGAGATCGGTCGGAAGCAGCCGGGTACCCTCCGAACCCGCGGTGGTCCCGTCGGCGACGATCGCGTGCAGCGAGACGAAGGCGAGATTGGCGTTGGGTTCGTTCGGTACGTCGCCGACGACGAAGACGATCGCCTGCCCGTTGGGGGCGAGCTGATCGATGTAGGTCTCCGTATCCTCGTCCGCCTCGTAGGTACCGTTGCCGTTGCCATCGACGAAGACGCGCAGTTGATCGACGTCGAAATCGTCAGTGCCCGGCAGGACGCCGAGCGACAGGTTCTGCTGGTCCGGATCGAGGTTGAAGTCCTGGATGCCGTTGGTCAGGTTCGTGACACGGAAAGCGGCGGCCACGTTCTTCTGCTCCAGGTTGACCTGGATGGTGGCGTCCTCAACCCGCTCGATGGTGAAGTCGACCTTGCGGTCGATCTTGAACGTCACCGCGTTCGAGCTGACGGTCTGCGCGGTGCCGTTGACGGTGTAGCTGGCCTGCGCGGTGTTGGTGATGGTGGTGCCCGCGGCGGTTCCGCGCGCGTTCAGGTCCTGCGCGTGGGCGGTGCCGGCAAAGGCGACCAGCGCCGCGCCACCGAGCAGGATCGGTCGCAAACGAGAGGCAATCATTTCAGGAACTCCAACGGAAGGGATCAGCGAACGACGGCCTGGAACGCGAACTCACCCGTCGAACCGGCCGTGATCGGGCTCGGCAGGCGCCAGCGGACGCTGGTGACATCGTCGGCGGTCGCCGGACGCGTGCCGCCCTCGGCGGTCTTCACGCGCAGCGCGGCGAGCGCCCCATAGGTCTTCCCGTCGACCGACAGTTCGGGGGCGGGAGAGTTCTGCTGCGGCCCGCGATAGGCCAGCGACGCGGGCAGCGGGTTCGCGAGCACCACGTCGGCAAGCGGCTGGCTGCCGGTGTTGCGATAGCGCAGCACGAAAACCACCGCGTCGCCGGGGACGATCCGGCTCGGCTTGACGAGCGTGATGCGCGTCGTCCCGTCGGCCGCGGCGGCGCGCTGCGCGCTCAACACCTGGGTATCGAGCGCCAGCGGGCCGGCCGCGACGGCGGGCATCGCAAGGGCAGCCGCGGCGGCGGCGATCAGGAAGCGGGTGATCATCGAAGCGAGCCTCATTGCAGGGTGACTTGGAACTGGACGGTGCGCAGAGCGCTCGCGGGCACGTCGCCCAGCAGCACGCGGATGGCGGTCCCGTCGGCGCTGCCGGCGTCGCCGTCCGCGGCGTCCGACAGTGCTGCGCCGTCGAGGCGAAGGCTGCCGGCGACGTAGCGGGTGCCCTCGGGCAGCGGATCGTCGATGCGGGCGGCCGTCGTCGCCGCGGGGAAGCGGGCAGCGAGGGTGTAGGTGACGACCGCATCGGGCTGGGGTGTGGTGCCGCCGTCCGGTCCGGCGACCGTCTGGGTCTTCACCAGAGTCGGCAGGTCGGCGGGCTCTGCGACGAGCGCGGCCTGGATGGTGGCGGCCGCGCCGGTGGTGCCGGTGACCGCGTCGCCGCCGCCGTCGCCGCCGCCTGCGAAAACCGTCCCGGCAGCGCCGGAGCCGGTCGCGGCGCGCGCGGTGACGGTCAGCGCCAGCTCGGCCGGTGCGGCATCGGTGCCGGTCAGCAGCACGAAGAGGCGAACCCCGGCGCCGGGGGGAAGCGCCGGGGTTCGCGCGCCGTCGAGCGGGCTATCGACCAGCGGGTCGTAGCGTCCGTCCGCGTCGCGATCGACCGCGATCGCCTGCACCGTGGCGGCATTCGCGGTCGGGACGGAGGCGTCGAGGAGGAAGGATTCCCCGCCGTTGCCGCCGTTGGTGAGGAGTACCGGCACGGCGGCCGTCTGGTTGGCCGCCGGGGCAGGGGGCGGTGCGCCTTCGAACGCCAGCGCGACGTCGAGCCGCTCGGCGACCACCAGCACATTCTCGTTCGATCGGGCGGTCGTCTCGCCGTCGCCGACCCGGAAGCTCGCCGAGGCGGTGTTGCGGATCGACGTGCCCGCCGCAGTCTGCGCGCGCGCCGACGGCGCCGGCAGCAGCGCCAGCGCAAGACCCGTAACCAAAAGCCAGCCGCGTGTCGCGACTGTCCTCGCATTCGGGTAGAAGATGGTGTTCGCGCGCCAAGTCGCGCGCCGCCCCGTTTCGTTCACGGGCCAGGCATATTGGCCCGAACTGCTAATCGTTTCTTACGAAACCGGAATGGCGCTCAGTAGGTGTAGGAGTTGTCCGAGTATACGCGGTCGCGCCTCAGCGGGTCGCAGCGATATAGCCATTTTGGAAACGATGGGTTGCACCCCGACTGGCCGCCGCCGGCAGGCGGTCGCGTCTATGCCTTCGCGATCGTCTGCAGATACTGCGTCATTGCCGTCGCCCCGGCTTCGCTGAGCGACACCTCGATGCGACGTCGGTCAAGCGGATCGGTGACGCGGACGATCAGGCCCAGCCGGTCGAGATGTTCGATCCAGCGTTGCGACGTCGTGGTCGGTGCGGCCGACGTGCCCACCAGTGCCTTGACGTTCATCGTCCGCGACTGGTGCCGCGCGACGTACAGGGCGACCAGCATGTCCCAGCCGGGCTCGTGGAACAGGTCCGACGGCAGGTACTTCCGGCGGATTCGGCGCTGCTCCGCCAGCCGGGCCGCGAGCTCTGCCAATTTGTCGGGATGAGTCGCCTGGTTCGTCGCTGCATCCGCCAACCGGGAAGCATGCCCCTCGAACCGGGACGTGACCTCGCGCACCTGACGTGCAAAGTCCCGGGCAAGTGCCTCGAACGTTTCCATTCCTACTCCGCTAGCAACGCTTCGTTTCCCACAGTCTGCCGCACACATCGCCAAGGAGCAATCGCCTCGTTGCTATAAGTGAGTGAGACAACTGATTTTTTTAGGCAGTGTCGCCCATCCGGTCGCCTCGCGAAACGACCGCGCCGCCGCGGGGCTACTTGCGTCGCCTGGCGACAAGAGGGAAAGCAACGCCGGACTGCCGTGGCAGTATCGGACCACCATGCGCCGCGTCACTGCCCGTCAAGGAAGGAAGTATCCGTGCCACACTCCATCGAAGCCAATGCCGTCCCGCCGTTGGTCGCGAAGCTGAAGGAGTGTCGTGAGGCGCTCGACGAAATGGAGTTGTGGATGGCGGCCGCTTGCCTGAACGATGCCATTCATCATCTGGAAAATCAGCGGAACGCTTCCGTACGTTGACCTTTTGGCGTTCGACGCGTCTAAGCGGCGAAACTGCCGCTGCGATGTGAGGACGCGCGAATGCAAGAAGATGCCGAGGAAGAATCCGAATCTTCGCCTCGGCACGGGCCGCAAGCACCGCAGTCCGAAACACTGCCGCAGTCCGGGATTTCGCCGGCTGCGGCTGATCTTCCTCTTCTGGTCGGGATTGCGCAGCAGATGCTGCAGCGCAGGCGATCGCGAGAGCGCTTCTTCGATTCCGATCTCTTCGGAGAGCCCGTTTTCGAGATCCTGCTTCTTCTGTTCGTCGCGGGCGCAAGCGGCGACCGCATGACCCATGCGGAGGTCTGCAAGGCAGCAGGCGTGCCGAGCACGGACGGGATGCGATACGTGTCGACGCTGATCGACCAGCGCCTGGTCGTCCGCACGGGCGCCGCGGTCGACGCCCGGCAGCAGGATCTCGCGCTCTCGCGCCCGGGCTTCGAACAGGTCGCCCGCTATCTCGCCGCCTGCGACGCGCTGTAGGGGAAACGGATCGCCGGCGCGTCCGGCCGGTTTTTCGTCGCCGGCTGAACCTTTTACGCGCTCTTTCGTAGTTCCGCCGTAGCGGCGCACGAGGTTGCGTGCGCGGAAACGGGGAAGCTCATGCCGAAATCATCCGCCCTCCAGCTGTCCCGGCGCGGGGTGCTGGCGGGAAGCGCCGCCACCGTCGCGGCCACCGCGGTCCCCGATGCGGGCGCGCAGGCCGCCGCAGCCGCCAAGCCGGCAACCTCGGAGGTGTCGTTCAAGGTCAACGGCCGAACGCGCAAGATGCGGCTCGATACCCGCACCACGCTGCTAGACGCGCTGCGCGACCATCTCCAGCTCACCGGCACCAAGAAGGGCTGCGACCACGGCCAGTGCGGCGCCTGCACGGTGCTGGTCAACGGCGAGCGGATCAACAGCTGCCTGAGCCTCGCGGTGATGCACGAGGGCGATGCCGTCACCACCATTGAGGGCCTCGGCACGCCGGACGATCTCCACCCGCTGCAGGCCGCGTTCGTCAAGCACGACGGCTATCAGTGCGGCTATTGCACGCCGGGGCAGATCTGCTCTGCGGTCGGGGTGCTCGACGAGATCGGCAAGGGCATCCCCAGCCACGTCACCGACAATCTCGAAGCCGCACCGCAGACGAGCAACCTGGAAGTCCGCGAGCGGATGAGCGGCAACATCTGCCGCTGCGGCGCCTATTCCAACATTGCCGAGGCGATCGCCGAGTTCGCCGGCGCCAAGGGGAGCCGCGCATGAAGCCCTTCACCTACGAACGCGCGACCAGCCCCGCCGCCGCGGCGGCTGCGGTGGCGCAGCGCCCCGGCGCCAAGTTCATCGCCGGCGGCACCAACCTGCTCGACCTGATGAAGCTCGAGATCGAGGCGCCGGACCATCTGATCGACGTCCAGGACCTGAAGCTCGACCAGGTCGAGGAGACCGACGACGGCGGCTTGCGGATCGGCGCGCTGGTCAGCAACACGGCGCTGTCGGCGCACCCGCGCGTGCGCCGCGACTATGGCGTGCTCAGCCGCGCGATCGTCGCCGGCGCCTCGGGACAGCTGCGCAACAAGGCGACGACCGCCGGCAACCTGCTCCAGCGCACCCGCTGCCCCTATTTCTACGACACCAACCAGCCGTGCAACAAACGCCGGCCGGGCTCCGGTTGCGCGGCGATCGGCGGCTATTCGCGCCAGCTGGGGGTGATCGGCACTTCCGCGTCGTGCATCGCTACCTATCCGGGCGACATGGCGGTGGCGCTGCGCGTGCTCGACGCGACGGTCGAGACGGTCGACGCGGCGGGACTCACCCGGAGCATTCCGATCGCCGAGTTCCACCGGCTGTGGGGCACGACGCCGCACATCGAAACCAATCTCGCGAGGGGCGAACTGATCACCGGCGTGACCCTGCCCAAGCCGATCGGCGGGCAGCATTTCTACCACAAGGTGCGCGACCGCGCGTCCTACGCCTTCGCGCTCGTGTCGGTGGCGGCGGTGGTCCAGCCCGACGGGACCGGCCGGGTGGCGATCGGCGGGATCGCGCCCAAGCCGTGGCGGGTAGAAGCGGCCGAGGCGGCGATGCCGCAGGGCGCGCGTGCGGTCGCGACGCGGCTGCTCGCCGATGCCAAGCCGACCCAAGACAACGCATTCAAGATCCCGCTGACCGAGCGCACCCTCGCCTCGGTGCTGGCGCAAGCGAAGGCCTGACGCGATGAAATTCGACACGCCCGCGGGCACCAATCCGATCGACCAGCTCAAGGTGGTGGGGCGGCCGACGCCCCGCATCGACGGCCCCCGCAAGACCACCGGCACTGCGCCCTACGCCTATGAGCGGCACGACGTGGCGGAGAACCAGGCGTATGGCTTCATCCTCGGCTCGGCGATCGCCAAGGGCCGGATCAACCACATTGACCTGAGCGAGGCACAGGCCGCGCCCGGCGTGCTGGCGATCGTCACCCATGAGAATGCCGGCAAGCTCGGCAAGGGCAGCAAGAACACCGCCAAGCTGCTCGCCGGCCCGACGGTGGATCACTATCACCAGGCGGTGGCGATCGTCGTCGCCGAGACGTTCGAGCAGGCGCGCACCGCCGCCAACCTGATCCGCGTCGACTATGCCCGGGTGAAGGGGCGCTTCGACCTGGCGGAGGAAGCCAAGCATGCGCCGCTCGAAGGCGACGGCAGCGGCGAAGGGTCGAGCGCGCCGCCCGTCGACCGCGTCGGCAAATTCGAAAGCGCCTTCGCCAAGGCGCCGGTGACGCTCGACCAGACCTACACCACGCCGGACGAGAGCCACGTGATGATGGAGCCGCACGCCAGCATCGCGGCGTGGGACGGCGACAAGGTTACGGTGTGGACCTCCAACCAGATGATCGCCTGGGGCAAGGAGGACATGGCCAAGACGCTGGGCATCCCCAAGGAGAACGTGCGCTTCGACTCGCCCTATGTCGGCGGCGGCTTCGGCGGGAAGCTGTTCCTGCGCGCGGATGCGCTGATGGCGGCGCTCGGCGCGCGGGCGGCCGGACGCCCGGTGAAGGTCGCGCTGACCCGGCCGATGAGCGTCAACAACACCACCCACCGCCCGGCGACGATCCAGCGCGTCCGGCTGGGCGCGGGCCGCGACGGCAAGCTCACCGCGATCGCGCACGAAAGCACCTCGGGCGACTTGCCCGGTGGCGGCCCGGAGACGGCGGTGGCGCAGACCAAGCTGCTCTACGCCGCGCCCAACCGGATGACGTCGATGCGGCTGGCGGTGCTCGACCTGCCCGAAGGCAACGCGATGCGCGCGCCGGGCGAAGCGCCGGGGCTGATGGTGCTCGAGATGGCGATGGACGAGATGGCGGAGAAGCTGGGGATGGACCCGGTCGAGTTCCGCATCGTCAACGATACCCAGGTCGACCCGGAAGACCCGAAGCGGCCGTTCTCGCAGCGGCACCTGGTGGAATGCCTGCGGACCGGCGCGGACCGGTTCGGCTGGTCGCGCCGCAACGCCAAGCCGGGGCAGGTCCGCGAGGGCCGCTGGCTGGTCGGCATGGGCATGGCCGCGGGCTTCCGCAACAACATCAACCAGAAGTCGGCGGCGCGCGTCGGCATCGACGCCAAGGGCGTGGTGACGGTCGCCACCGACATGACCGACATCGGTACGGGCAGCTACACCATCATCGCCCAGACCGCGGCGGAGACGATGGGCGTGCCGCTCGACAAGGTGATCGTGCTGCTCGGCGATTCGAACTTCCCGGTCTCGGCCGGCTCGGGCGGCCAGTGGGGCGGCAACAGCTCGACCGCCGGCGTCTATGCCGCGTGCATGAAGCTGCGCGAGGCGGTGGCGACGAAGCTCGGCTTCAACTCGGCCGACGCCGTGTTCGAGGACGGGAAGGTCCGCGCGGGCAACCGCAGCGCCTCGCTCAAGGAAGCCGCCGGCCTGTCGGCGGAAGAGGCGATGGACTATGGCGACCTGGCCGAGAAGTACCAGCAGTCGACCTTCGCCGGCCACTTCGTCGAGGTCGCGGTCGAGGCCTATACCGGCGAGATCCGCATCCGCCGCATGCTTGCAGTGTGCGACGCCGGGCGCATCCTCAACCCGATCTCGGCGCGGAGTCAGGTGATCGGCGCGATGACGATGGGCGCGGGCGCGGCGCTGATGGAGGAGCTGGCGGTCGACAAGCGCTTCGGCTTCTTCGTCAACCACGACCTCGCCGCCTATGAGGTGCCGGTTCACGCCGACATCCCGCACCAGGAAGTCGTGTTCCTCGACTATCCCGACGACAAGACGTCGCCGATGAAGGCGAAGGGTGTCGGCGAACTCGGGCTGTGCGGTGTCGGTGCGGCGATCGCCAACGCGATCTACAACGCCACCGGCGTGCGCGTGCGCGATTACCCGATCACCCTCGACAAGCATCTGGAGAAGCTGCCCGCGGTGGCGTGATCCGGCCGAGCAGGGGCTGGCGCACCGCCGGCCGGCCCCCTATCGATCGCGTCGGAAACGCAGCCGAAAGAGCGAGGCGGATGGAGAGGCAGGGAACGAGCCGGCGCGGTGCGCTGGCGGGACTGGCGGCGACCGGGCTGATGCCGGCGATCGCAAAGGCGGCGGCGCGCCGCGATCCGGACCTGGGTCCGAACGTCGTGATCGTCGATCCGACGATGCCGGCAAAGTCGGTACAGGCGCGGCTCGACGCGATCTTTCGCGAGCAGGAGCGCAGCCACTTCACCGATCGGCGCTACGCCATCCTGTTCAAGCCTGGGCGCCACACCGTCGACGTCAACGTCGGCTTCTTCACCCAGGCGGCAGGGCTGGGGCGGCTGCCGGGCGAGGTCGTCATCGACGGCCACGTCCATGCCGAGGCGGACTGGCGCGACGGCATGGCGCTGGTGAACTTTTGGCGCGGGGTCGAGAACCTCGCCGTCCGGCCTGCCGATCGCCAGGACCGCTGGGCGGTGTCGCAGGCGGCGCCCTATCGCCGCATGCACCTGGCCGGCGACCTGGCGCTCGACGACGGGGGCTGGTCGAGCGGCGGGTTCATGGCCGATTGCCATATCGACGGCACCGTCCGATCGGGCAGCCAGCAGCAGTGGTTCACCCGCGGCAGCCGCATCGGCGGCTGGGAGGGCTCGAACTGGAACATGGTGTTCGCAGGCGTCGAGGGCGCCCCCGTCACCAGCTTTCCGGAGCCGCCGTACACCACCGTCAAGTCGGTGCCGCTGGTGCGCGAAAAGCCGTTCCTGACCGTCTCCGCTGCGGGCGACTGGTCGGTGTTCGTGCCCGCGCTACGCCGCGACGTGCGCGGTACCAGCTGGGAAAGCGGACAGCCGGCGGGCAAGGCGATCCCGCTAGACCGCTTCTTCATCGCCAAACCCGGCGACACGCCGCAGCGGATCAACGCGGCGCTGGCTGCGGGCAAGCACCTGCTGCTCACCCCCGGCATCTATCGTCTCGCCGAGCCGCTGCGCGTCACCCGCGCGGGCACGGTCGTGCTCGGGCTGGGGCTCGCCACGCTGCTGGCGGAGCGCGGCAGCAAGGCGATGGTGATCGACGACGTGCCGGGCGTGAGCATCGCCGGGTTGCTGGTCGACGCCGGCGAGCAACGCTCGCCCGTGCTGGTCGAGGTAGGCCCGCGCGGCGCCAAGGGCGATCACTCCGGCGATCCGACCTTGCTCGCCGACCTGTTCTTCCGCGTCGGCGGCGCCACCGTCGGCAATGCCGACACCTGCCTGGAGATCAACAGCCATCATGTGATCGGCGACCATCTCTGGATCTGGCGCGCCGACCACGGCGATCGCGAAGGCGGGCGCGAGCATGTCGACTGGGACGAAAGCGCAGGCGAGCAGGGGCTGATCGTCAACGGCGACGACGTGACGATCTACGGCCTGTTCGTCGAGCATTTCCGCAAATATCAGACGCTGTGGAACGGCGAGCGCGGGCGCACCTATTTCTACCAGTGCGAACTGCCCTACGATCCGCCGAGCCAAGCGGCCTACAGGGCGGGCGAGATCCGCGGCTGGGCGGCGTACAAGGTCGCCGACCACGTCACCCGGCACGAAGCCATCGGCATGGGCGTCTACGCCAACTTCACCGCCGATCCGTCGATCGTGCTGGAAAGCGCCATCGAGGCGCCGCGGGTGCCCGGCGTGCGCTTCGAAAGCGTCACCACCATTTCGCTGGGCGGCGGCAAGGGCACGATCGCGCATCTGGTGAACGACGCGGGCGCCGCGGCGCGGCCGGGCGCGATCCGCCAGACGCTGCGGCAGTATCCGGTCGCAGGGGCGAGCCGATGAACTGGATGCTGCTGGCGCTGCAGACCGCCACGTTGAGCGCCACCAACTATGGCGTCGACGCGCCGATGACCGCGCCTTCGCAACCCGCCACACTGGCGGACGAGTTCGACGGCAAGCGGGTGGACCAGACGATCTGGCGCTTCGACACCTCCCGCAATGCGGAAGGCTGGTACAACAACGAGAAGCAGTATTACGCCGCCGATCGGCGCCAGAACACACGGGTCGAGGACGGCGTGCTGGTGATCGAGGCGCGGCGCGAGACGCTGTCGAAGGCAAAGTTCCCGGACTGGGGCGGGCAGGGGTACACCTCCGCCAAGCTCGTGACCCGCGAGCAGCTCGGCTACGGCTTCTACGAGGTGCGCGCGAAGCTGCCGTGCGGCCGCGGCGCCTGGCCGGCGATCTGGATGGTCGGCGAGGATGCCTCCTGGCCCGAGGTGGGCGAGATCGACATCATGGAGATGGTCGGCTGGGACCCGAACGTCATCCATGCGACCCTGCACAGCGGCGCGTTCAACCACCGGCTCGGCACCCAGCGCGGCGCGCAGAAGACGGTGGCGACCGCCTGCACCGCCTTTCACACCTACCAGCTCGACTGGAAGCCGGAGTCGATCACCATCGGCGTCGACGGCCGTGCGTACATGCGCGTTGAGAACGACCAGCCGGGGGGCAAGGCAGCGTGGCCGTTCACCCGGCCGTACCCGCTGATCCTGAACCTGGCGGTCGGCGGCGACTGGGGCGGCGCCAAGGGTGTGGACGACCGGAGCTTCCCGCAGCGCCTGTCGGTCGATTACGTCCGCTACTGGAAGCACGGCGACTGACCGCATCGCGGCTGGACAGCGCCGCGATCGCGCCGCTATCCGCCCGCGATGGCAATCATCGCGACGATCATGAACACCACCACCGGTCAGCCCATCCAGCGGATGACCTTCGGCCGCATGCCCAAGCCCTGGGCCTCGTTCAACCTGGAGAGCGGCGAGCTCGTCACCGCCGACCGCGTCGAAGTCGGCAAGCCCGCCCCGGGCAAGGTAGTCGTGCCGGTGTTCGTCTGGGTCACGCCGAAGCAGTAGCTCAGGTTTCGCGCAGCGTCGGAAAAGCGGAGACGCGCAGCTTGGGCGCGGCATAGGGGATCAGCACCAGCCGCTCCGCGGCACCCTTGGCGGTCGCATCTGCGGGCGGCGGCGCGGCCGAACCGTCGACCTCCGCCCAGTCGGCCACGGCGCGCCCCTCGGTGACCAGCGCCACCGGCGGGTCGCGACGCGAGAAGGGCACCGGCCCGACCGGTCGCTCGACGCGTCTGAAGCGCACATCTTCCGGCAGCCCGTACGCCCAGGGGCCGGCGGGATGGACTTCCCAGTCGGCGGTGAGCCCGCGCGGCCGCCATTTTTCCCAGCGCTCCGCGACGGGGAGAGCGAACACCAGCGGGCCCTGTTCGATGCTCTGCGCGCCGTTGAAGCCTGCCACCGTCTTCGCGGTGCTGGTCAGCGCGACCTCGATCCGATCGCCGGGCTTCCAGCTGCGCTCGATCCGCGCGAAGCCGCCCGGCGTTGCCGCCGGCTGCGCGACGCCGTTGACCCGGATCGCGACGGTGGTCGCCCAGCCGGGAATGCGCAGATGGATGGGAAAGCGCGCCGCGCGTGCCGGATCGACGCGGATCGCGATGCTCTCGCGGAACGGATAGTCTGTTTCCTCGCGGATGCGCACGGGCACGCCGGCGACGGTGGTCGTCACCTCGCACGGCGCATGGACGGCGGCGGCGAGACCTCCGTCGTCGGACGCCATCCATAGGCTGGCGGTCAGCCGCGGCCAGCCCTGGTGGAAGTTGGCGGTGCAGCAGCCGAAGTGCGGCTCCAGCCCGAACAGGTTCGATTCCGGACCGTTGCTGGTCCACGGTCCCTTGGCGCGGCTGCAGCGGATCTGGTTGGGCTGCTGGTCGTACTGGTGCGCCCACATGTCGTCGGTGAAGGTGGCGGGGAGGGCATTGTAGGCGACGCGCTCGATGCGGTCGCCGATCGCCGGATTGCCGGTGATCGCCAGCGCATGTTCGAGCGAATAGAGCGCCTCCACGATCGCGCAGAGCTCCAGTCCCTGGCTCGGGCTACGGCCGGCGAGATGCTCGTCGGCGGAATAGAGCCCGATCGGCAGCCCGTGATAGCGGTCGAGCGCGTCGATCTGACGGTGGAAGGCGGCACGGTCCTCGGCCGATCCCGACACCAGCGACCATACCGGTGACACCTTGAGCGCCTGCGCATTGTTGACGCCGTGCACCGACAACGCCGGGTCGCGCAGCCCCTGCGGGGGCTCGCCAGGGACGTCGGGCCGGTCCATGTCGATCGCGGCGAGCGTGGTCTTGGTCCGATAAGGATAGTTGGCGAACAGACCCTGCCAGTCGAAGCCCTGCCGCTTGAGCAGCGCCGCGAGTTCCAGCAGCTTGGCGTCGCCGGTGCGGTTGTAAAGCCAGACGATCGAGGCGACCTCGTCCTGCCAGCGGAACTTGCCCCAGTCGCGCAAGGGGCGTTTCGGCAGCGCGCCGAGCTGATGGTGAAAATAGCGGGTCATTACCGGGATCACGCGGGGATCGTCGGTAAGCTCGTGATACTGGGTGAGCACCTTCAGCATCACCATCCGCGGCCACCAGTCGTCGTTGCTGCGCGGGCCGATCATGCCGTCGGGCCAGGGGTGGTCGAGCGTCCAGTCGATGAAGCGCTGCGCCTTGGCTTTCAATGGCGCGGAGTCGAGCTGCCAGGCGAGCGGCAGCAGCCCGTCGACGAAATAGGGTCCGCGCTCCCAGGACTCGCCGCTGCCGCCCAGCCAGCCGCTGTTCGGCCCGACGTCGGGCCAGGTCTCGTCGAGGTGCCCGCCCATGCCGTCCGCCTGGATCTGCAGCTGGCGGCGCAGCCAGCCGGCGGGCTTGATCGCGCCGGTCGGCAGCAGGCGGAACGGCTGTTGCGCCAGCGGTGCGCGGTTCGCCGGCGGTGCGGCGGCGGAGACGGTCGACACGGCCGCGACGGCGGGCCGCTCGATCAGGGCGCAGGCACCGATCGCGGTGGAGGCGCACAGGAACGCACGGCGGGTAGGACGGATCATGGTACCTCCTGACGCTTCGACGGGTCACCGCGAGCATAGGTCGCGATCGCCGGGAGGACCACCGCGCGTTCAGCTTGCCGCGTAGCGGTCGGTCGCGCGGATCAATTGATCGCGGATCGGCGGGTCGGACCAAGCGTGGCCGGCGCCCTCGACCAGGTGGAACTCCGCCTTCGGCCACGCCTGATGCAGCGCCCAGGCGGTGCGCGCCGGGCAGACCAGGTCGTAGCGGCCGTGGACGATCGTGCCGGGAATGCCGCGCAGCCGATGCGCGTCGCGGATCAGCTGGTTCGGTTCCAGCCAGCCGTGATGGACGAAATAATGGTTCTCGATCCGCGCGAAGGCGAGCGCGAAGTGCGGATCGGCGAAGCCGGCGCTGAGCGACGGATCGGGCAGCAGCGTGATCGTCCGTCCCTCCCACAGGCTCCACGCCTGCGCCGCCTCGAGCTGCGCGGCGGCATCGTCGCCGGTCAGCCGCCGGCGATAGGCGGCGCGCATGTCGCCGCGCTCGGCCTCGGGGATCGGCGCCTGGAACGCGGCCCAGCGATCGGGGAACACCTCGGAGGCGCCGAACTGATAATACCAGTGCAGCTCCGGCTCGGTGACGGTGAAGATGCCGCGCAGCACGAGCTCGCTCACCCGCTCCGGATGGGTCTCGGCATAGGCGAGCGCGAGCGTCGAGCCCCAGGATCCGCCGAACACCAGCCAGCGCTCGACGCCGATGTGGCAGCGCAGCCGTTCGATGTCGGCGACGAGATGCCAGGTCGTGTTCGCCTCCAGGCTGGCGTGCGGGGTGGAGCGCCCGCAGCCGCGCTGGTCGAACAGCAGCAGGTCGTAGCGCGCCGGATCGAATAGCCGGCGCACGTCCGGCGTCACGCCGCCGCCCGGGCCGCCGTGGAGGAACACCGCGGGCTTGGCGCCCGGCGTGCCGCAGCGTTCGTAGAAGAGGACGTGCCCATCGCCGACGTCGAGCATGCCGGTCGCATAGGGTTCGATCGGATCGTAGAGGGTGCGCAGCGCTTCGGTCATGCCCCATCCTTGCCGGCGGTGCGGCGATGCGTCCAGCACGTCGCGCACGCGTGTTGCGCGACCCACCTTTCCCAGCGGCGTCAGAGCGCCTATGTCCCGCCTCCCATGGCCCGCCCCAAACCCGCAGCGTTCGACAAGCGCAAGACCGTCGCCGAAAACCGGCGTGCCCGTTTCGACTATTTCATCGAGACCACCTACGAGGCGGGCATCGCGCTCACCGGCACCGAGGTGAAGTCGCTGCGCTTCGGCGAGGGCTCGATCGCCGAGAGCTATGCTGAGGTGACGGACGAGGAGGTGTGGCTGGTCAACTCAAACATTCCCGAGTTCAGCCACGGCAACCGCTACAATCACGAGCCCAAGCGGCCGCGCAAGCTGCTGCTCAACATGCGCGAGATCAACAAGATGCACGGCGCCGTCGCGCGCGAGGGCATGACGCTGGTCCCGCTGTCGATCTACTTCAACGGCCAGGGGCGCGCCAAGGTCGAGCTCGCGCTCGCCAAGGGCAAGAAGGCGCACGACAAGCGCGACACGATCAAGGAGCGCGACTGGAAGCGCGAGCAGCAGCGGCTGCTGCGCGACCGCGGCTAAGCCGTTGCGCGACAAGCAGCTCGGTGTCCGCATCCTGCGGTGGGCGGCGGCCAACATGCCGACCCGCGAGAGCATGGGCGACAATCGCTGGCTGCGGCCGGTCGCGCATCGCGTGCTCGCGCCCGAGCTGTGGCGCTTCACGCGCCGGTCGGTACCGCGCGGCGTCGCGCTCGGCATGGTCACCGGCATCCTGATCCCGATGGGGCAGATCCCGGCGTCGGCGGTGCTGGCGCTCCCCTTGCGCGCCAACATCCCGGCGGCGGCGCTCACCACCTTCTTCACCAATCCGCTGACGACCCCGCCGCTCTGGCTGGCGGCCTATTGGGTGGGATCGCGGCTGTTGCGGCTCGACGCGCACGTGCCCGGCCATCCGCTCACCACCCACGCGCAGGTCGACGTTGGCTGGCTCGACTGGCTCCTGGTGGACGCGGGTCCGGCGACGCTGGTCGGGCTGTTGGTCTTCTCGCTGATCGGCGCGGTGCTCGGCTATTTCGTCAGCGCGTTCGGCTGGCGCTGGTGGATCGGGCACAAGTGGCGGCGACGTCACAAGCGCAAGGTGGAGCAATCGCATACGCCTTTGAATTGACGGGCGTTCTACGCCCACTAAGACAGCCGCATTCCACCCAGTGTGAAGGACTCACCCATGCGGCGTTCGCTTCTCGTATCCACCCTGCTTGCCGGCTCCGCGCTGCTCGGCGCGTGCGCCACGACCGGCGCTGCCGATCCGGCGGCGGTTTCCGAGCAGACCCAGACGATCGGCGAGGCCGCGGCGGGCCCGGTCCGCTCCGCCGACAGCGATCGTCCGCAGATCGGCAGCTTCGGCTTCGACGAGGCGGGCATGGACCGCGCCGTCGCGCCGGGGGACGACTTCTACGGCTTCGCCAACGGCACCTGGGAGAAGACGACCGAGATCCCGGCCGACAAGTCGAACTACGGCATGTTCACCGTGCTGGAGGACCTGTCGCGCACCCGCACCCGCGAGATCCTCGACGGCGTGCGCGGCGACGCGAATTCCAAGATCGGCGTCGCCTATGCCACCTACCTCGACCGGGCGGCGATCGACGCGAAGGGCGTCGCACCGATCCAGCCGTGGCTCGGCAAGATCAAGGCGCTGTCGGGCAAGCAGGGCTATGCCGCGCTGGTGGCGGAGGCGTCGCGCAACGGCGTTGATGCGCCGTTCGGCGCCTATGTCGGTCCCGATGACAAGCATCCCGACGTCTATGCGCTGAACCTCAGCCAGGCCGGGCTCGGCATGCCCGACCGCGACTATTACCTCTCGACCGAAGCCAAGATGGTCGAGGTCCGCAACGCCTATGTCGCGCACCTCGCGCGCATGATCACGCTGGCGGGCGAGCCGGAAGCGCAGAAGCGCGCCCAGGCGATCCTGGCGCACGAGACCGGTATCGCCAAGGCGCACTGGACCCGGATCGAGAGCCGCAACGCGGACAAGACCTACAACAAGATGACGTTGGCCGAGCTGCAGAAGCGCGCGCCGGGCTTCGACTTCGCGACCTTCTTCAAGGGGCTCGGCGCGAACGTCGACACCGTGATCGTCGCGCAGCCGAGCGCCGTGTCGGGCATCGCCAAGGCGATCGCCGCGGCGCCGGTGTCGGTGCTCAAGGACCAGTTGCTGATCCGGTCGCTCGATCAGTATGCCGGGGTGCTGCCGACGCCGTTCGACCAGGAGAGCTTCGCCTTCTACGGCACCACCCTGTCGGGCACGCCGCAGCAGCAGGAGCGCTGGGAGCGCGCGGTCGACTTCACCAGCGATGCGCTCGCCGACTCGGTGAGCCAGGTCTACGTCGCCAAATACTTCCCGCCCGAAACCAAGGCGGCGGCGGACGCGCTCGTCCGCAACGTCATCGACGCGATGGGCCGCCGGCTCGACCAGCTCGAGTGGATGGCGCCGGAGACGAAGGTCAAGGCGCGCGCCAAGCTCGCCGCCTTCACGCCGAAGATCGGCTATCCGGACAAGTGGAAGGACTATTCCAACCTGGAGATCCGCGCCGGCGACGCGCTCGGCAACGCGATCCGCGCCGCCAACTGGGCGCATGCCGACAACTTCTCCAAGCTGGGTCGCCCGATCCAGAAGTGGGAATGGTTCATGACCCCGATGACGGTGAACGCCTATGCGAACCCCGTCATGAACGAGGTCGTGTTCCCGGCCGCGATTCTGCAGCCGCCGTTCTTCGATCCCAACGCCGATCCGGCAGTGAACTACGGCGGCATCGGCGCGGTGATCGGCCACGAGATCAGCCACCACTTCGACGATCAGGGGCGTAAGTACGACGTCAACGGCAGCCTCACCGACTGGTGGACGGCGGAGGACGTCAAGCGCTTCGACGAGCGGACGAACGCGCTGGTTCGCCAGTACGACGCCTATGAGCCGCTGCCGGGGCTGCACGTGAAGGGCGCGCTGACGCTGGGCGAGAACATCGCCGATCTCGCCGGCCTGACCGTCGCGTGGGACGCGTACCAGCACTCGCTGGGCGGCAAGTCGGCGGGAACGATCGACGGCTACTCGCCCGAGCAGCGCTTCTACCTGGGCTGGGCTCAGGTCTGGCGCCGCAGCTACCGCGAGGCGAACCTGCGCCAGCGGCTGCTGACCGATCCGCACTCGCCGTCGCAGCAGCGCGCCTGGGTCGTGCGCAACCTCGACCCCTGGTACGAGGGCTTCAAGCCGGCGCCTGGCAGCAAGCTGTACCTGGCACCGGACGCGCGCGTCCGCATCTGGTAAGCGCCGCGCCGGGTAACCGACTGCGCCGCGCCGCGTGACACGCGCGGCGCGGCGGGTTGCCGTCCGGCCGCTTGACGGTGCCGGGCGGCGCGCCCAACACGCGGCGATGGCACGCGTTTCCTCCGCCACCGACGGCCGCCCCCCGGTCGACCGTCTCCCGTTCCTCGTCTCGCTCGGCGTCGGCCTCGTGGCGGCGCTGCTCGTCCTGCGCATGGTCGGCGAGCCCGTGGTCGCGGCCGGCTTCCTGGCGGCGGCGCTGCTGGCGCCGGCGGTGCTGTTCGCCTGGTCGCGCTTCACCGCGCCGCCGCCCGCCGAGGCGCCGCCCGCCGACTGGGCGCTCGCCCACGCGCTGGCCGAGGCGAGCGAGGAGGCGCTGGCGGTCACCGATCGCGGGGGGCAGCTGGTCTGCGCCAACAGCCGCTATGCCGAACGCTTCGGCGGCTTCCCGACGCCGCCTGCGCTGCCGATCGAGGACGAGGGCGCGAGCCAGCTCGCCGCCGCGGGGCGGACGGCGTGGCGCGACGGCCGGGCCAGCACCTGGGTTCGCCGCGACGGAACCGCCGTGCAGGTCGCGATCGAGCGGATCGGCGACGGCACGCTGGTGTGGCGCTTCTTCGGCGGCGGCCGCACCGCCGCCTCGATCGAAGCCGAGCAATGGCTGGCCGGTCCGCAGGGCGACCGGCTGGGAAGCGCCGGGATCATGGCCGCGCTACTCGGCTCCGACGGCCGCATCCGCGCGGCCAATCGCGTGCTGCGCACCCGTGCGATGGGGCAGGACGAGGGACCGATCGCCGGTCGCGACTTCGCGCGCTTCCTCACGACCGATGGCGAGGGGCGCATCCGCTTCGAGCGCGAAGGTGCCGCGGGGACCCCGCTGCGGCTGCTCCAGGTGCCGTTCCTGCCCGACGAGGGCGCGCCGATGCTGGTCGTGCTGCTCGACGAGGAAACCGCCGAGACCGCGCCGCCGATCGCCGGCGGTGCCGCGGGCCATGTCCGCTCGCTCGTGTCGCTGCTGCCGGTCGGCATGGCGCTGGTCGACCGCGACGGCCGCTTTCTCCACATGAACCACGCCTTCGCCCGCGCGACCGGCGTCAACACCGCGACGCCGCCGCTCTACCCGGGCGACCTGGTGGTGCGCGAGGACAAGGGCGCGCTCGCCGACGCGATCCGCCGCTTCGCCGGCGGCGCGCAGCACGCCTCCGACATGGCGGTGCGGTTGCTCAGCCATCCGGACGAGCCGATCGCGCTGACGATCGGCGGCGGGCGCGGGCTGGGTGATGCCGCGGTGCTGCTGACGCTGAAGGACACCGGCGAGGAGTCGCGCCTCAAGCGGCAGGTGGCGCAGGCGACGAAGATGCAGGCGGTCGGCCAGCTCGCCGGCGGCGTCGCGCACGATTTCAACAACATCCTGACCGCGATCATCGGCCATTGCGACCTGATGCTGATGCGCCACACGCCCGGCGACAGCGACTATGACGACATCCAGCAGATCCGCGCGAACTCCAATCGCGCCGCCAGCCTGACACGCCAGCTGCTCGCCTTCTCGCGCCAGCAGACGCTGCGCCCGCAGGTGCTGCAGTTGCCCGACGTCATCTCCGAAGTGTCGAACCTCTTGAAGCGGTTGCTCGGCGAAACCGTCGAACTGGTGGTGCAGCACGGCCGCAATCTGGGTCCCGTGCGCGCCGACCCGGGGCAGCTGGAGCAGGTCGTCGTCAACCTGGCGGTCAACGCGCGCGATGCGATGGTTGAGAAGCATCCGAACGGGCGTGGACGGCTGGTGATCGAGACGCTGGCGATCGGCGCCGCCGAGGTGCGGGCGATGGACAACGAGGTGCTGCCCGTCGGCGACTATACCGCGGTGCGGATGACCGACAACGGCACCGGCATCACGCCCGAGATCCTGCCCAAGATCTTCGAGCCCTTCTTCACCACCAAGGAGGTGGGCAAGGGCACCGGGCTGGGGCTGTCGACCGTCTACGGCATCATCAAGCAGTCGGGCGGCTACATCTTCGCCGACTCGGTAGTGGGGCAGGGGACGGCCTTTACCCTCTATCTGCCGGTGCATGCCGCGCCCGTGCTCGCCGCACCGATGCCCCCGGCTCCACCACGCCGCGAGCGGCCGAGCGACATCTGGGGTACCGGCACGATCCTGCTGGTCGAGGACGAGGACATGGTGCGGTCGGTCGCCGAGCGCGCCTTGACGCGACAGGGGTACAAGGTGCTGACCGCCGAGCATGGCGAGGCGGCGTTGGAGCTCATCGCCGATCGCCCCCAGATCGACCTGCTGGTGTCGGACGTGGTGATGCCGGCGATGGATGGACCGACAATGGCCCGCCAAGTGCGGCAGATCTATCCGGACCTGCCGATCCTCTTCATGTCGGGCTATGCCGAGGAGCAGCTGCGCCGCTCGATCGACCTGGGGAACGTTGCCTTTCTGCCCAAACCCTTTTCGGTCCAGCAGCTTGGCGAGGCCGCTCGCGACGTTTTGGCAACGAAATGATGCTTGGCCTCGCCGCGCGCTTCTGCTTAGACGCGCGCACATGACAGCGCCTCAGCATATCCTCCTGGTCGAGGACGAACCCCTGATCGCGATGATGCTCGAGGATTTTCTCGACATCCTCGGCAAGACCGTTGCCGGCACCGCCGACAGCGTCGCGGACGCGCTGGCGCGGATCGAGCAGGGCGGCATCGACGCCGCGATCCTCGACGTCAACCTACGCGGGGGCGAGAAGAGCTGGCCCGTCGCCGACGCGCTGAGCGCGGCCGGGATTCCGTTCGTGCTCGCGACCGGCGGCTCGGGCGACGCCGTGGCGCCAGAGCATCGCGACCGCCCCGTGCTGCCCAAGCCGTTTACGATGGACGGCGTGGAAAAGGCGCTCGCCGAGCTCGGCTGAGCCGGACGACACCGTCGATCGCCTCGGCTGCGGCCCGTTTGTGGGCAGGAAGACGCACGTCTCGCGCCTCTACGTTCGCCACTTGTTCTCCAGGAACAGATGGGATACATGGCGAGGAACGCGTTGAACGGCTCGCGCGGTTGCTCTAGCGATGGAGGCCACGAATGGCGGCAAACCTCAAGGTGATCGACAGCAAGATGGCAGCGACCAACGACAAGGCGGCAGGCGATCGGCAGAAGGCGCTCGACGCAGCGCTCGCCCAGATCGACCGCGCGTTCGGCAAGGGCTCGGCGATGAAGCTGGGCCAGAAGGAAGCGATGCAGGTCGAGGCGATCTCGACCGGATCGCTCGGCCTCGACATCGCGCTGGGCGTCGGCGGCCTGCCGCGCGGTCGCGTGATCGAGGTTTATGGTCCGGAGAGCTCGGGCAAGACCACGCTCGCGCTCCACGTCATTGCCGAGGCGCAGAAGAACGGCGGCACCGCCGCGTTCGTCGATGCGGAGCATGCGCTCGACCCGGTCTACGCCAAGAAGCTGGGCGTCAACATCGACGAGCTGATCGTGTCGCAGCCGGACACCGGCGAGCAGGCGCTGGAGATCACCGACACGCTGGTGCGATCCAACGCGATCGACGTGCTGGTCGTCGACTCGGTCGCGGCGCTGGTTCCGCGGGCCGAGATCGAGGGCGAGATGGGCGACAGCCACGTCGGCCTTCAGGCCCGCCTGATGTCGCAGAGCTTGCGCAAGCTCACCGGCTCGATCAGCCGCTCGCGCTGCATGGTGATCTTCATCAACCAGCTGCGCATGAAGATCGGCGTGATGTACGGCAACCCGGAGACGACGACGGGCGGCAATGCGCTCAAGTTCTACGCGTCGGTCCGCCTCGACATCCGCCGCACCGGCCAGATCAAGGACCGCGACGACATCATCGGCAACGCGACCCGCGTGAAGGTGGTCAAGAACAAGGTCGCGCCGCCGTTCAAGCAGGTCGAGTTCGACATCATGTACGGCGAGGGCATCTCCAAGATCGGCGAGATCCTCGACCTGGGCGTGAAGGCGGGGCTGGTGGAGAAGGCCGGCGCCTGGTTCAGCTACGACTCGGTCCGCATCGGCCAGGGCCGTGAGAACGCCAAGACCTTCCTCAAGGAAAACGACGAACTGCGCGAGCGGCTCGAACGGGCGATCCGCGCGCGCACCGAAAAAGTCGCCGAGGAGATGATGACCGGTCCGGACGCGGAGGACGGCGACGACGATCTCTGATCGCGCGATCATGTAGAAAAAGGGGCTCGCCGGCTGGTGTCGGCGGGCCCTTTTCCGATCCGGCGGAGAGAGGTGCGCGCCGAGCGTAGCCGATGGTGAGCGGCGCCCGTCGGGGATCAGGATGGCTGCCGCCGGGAGCCGCTGCCGCCGGTAGCAGGGGTTCATCGCTTCGGTGACACGGCTGCCGATTCTCGCCCGGTTTGCGCAGCATCCTCCAGGATGCTGCCGACCCTCCTTTCTCACCGTCATCCTGACGGAAGTCAGGATCCATTCGGGTTACGCGGGCGGGGCGCGAACCGGAGCGAGATGCCAGCCTCCGCTGGCATGACGGAGTGAGGCAGGCGGCGGTGGTGACGCTTCCGGTGACGTGTCACGCCGAGACTACGCTAGGCGGCGTCGCTCAAGCCAATGCCGAGCACCTACGCCAGACTCAGGCACTCAGGCCCTTCTTGTCGCTCCACTCGCCGGCGGCCGCAACGCACAATCATGCCAAAGCATGTCGCGCCACCACGTCTGCCTTCCCACGTGGCTGGACTCTGCTGAGTGGTCGGGCTGAGGGACGTGCGTCCAGCCACGCCCCATGCCTTCACTCCTGCGGTTCGGCACCCGCCTCACTCCGTCATCCGCACCGGCTCGATCAGCCCGGCCGCGTCGTAGCGGATCGGCTGGATCGCGACCTGGCGTTCGCCGCGATAGGGGCCGTCGCCGGTCTGCCCTTCCCAGCGATGGTAGACGATCAGCCATTCGCCGGACTCGGGGTCGCGCACGAAGCTGTGGTGCCCGGGCCCCTTGTACTTGGCGTCGGCCTGCAGGATCACTCCACGATAGGTCCACGGGCCGGTGGGTGACGGCGCGGTCGCATAGTGCACCGAATAGTCGGCGCGGTTCCAGCGGCCGTGACTGTACGACAGGTAATAGGTGCCGTCGCGCTCGTGCAGGAACGCGCCTTCGGTGAACTGCGGCGGCTGATCGACGGGGATCTCCCGCGCGATCGTCACCATGTCGGGGGCGAGTTCGAACACGCGCAGCTTGGCGCCGGCGCTGCCGCCCGCGTAGAGCAGCCGGCGGCCGGACGCAGGATCGACGAACACCGCCGGGTCGATCGCCTCGAAGCCATCGCCGCCGGTGAGCAGCGGCTTGCCGCTGTCGGTGCAGGGGCCGGCCGGGCCGCTGCACACGGCCACGCCCAATCGGCTCGGCGTGGGGTTCTGCGGACCGATCGAATAGTAGAAATAATAGCGGCCCTGATCGACCACCATGTCGGGCGCCCAGAGGAAGTGCACCGGCGCACCATCGTCCTTCGCCCAGCGGATGTCGCTCAGTCGCAGCAGCGGGTGCTTGGTCCAGCGGCGCCGGTCGGCGGACGACCAAGCCTGCAGCCCGTCGCCGCCGGTCGGGTAGATCCACATCTTTCCGTCCGCGAACAGCGCCGAGGGGTCCGCCCCCGCGAACACCGAACGCACTTCCTGCGCCGCGCCCGCGCCCGCGCCGCTCGCGAGCAGCAGCGCCGCCGCAAGCGCGGCCTTTCCTCCAAGGTGCATCCTCATTCCTCGATCCGGTTGGTTCTCTCAACCAGAACTGGTCGAAGGCGCCGCCGACGACAAGTCATTTATCGGATCAATGGCGTCAACTGGCGAGCGCCGGCCCCTCCGCCGCCAGATGCGCGAGGAACTGATCGGTACATGCCGACCAGTCGTAGCGCGCCCCTTCGGCCGCGCACGCCGCGCGATCGGCGGTGCGTGCCGCGGTGACGGCGCGCGCGAGGTCGACGTCGACGGCGCCGATCCGTATGCCGCCCATGCCGGTACCCGCCCGGCCGAGCACGTCGGCCGGTCCCTCGACCGGGTAGCCGGCCACCGGCGTCCCGCAGGCGAGCGCCTCGATCATCACCAGCCCGAAGGTATCGGTGCGGCTGGGGAAGACCAGCACGTCGGCGGCGCGATAGGCTGCGGCAAGCGCCGCGCCATGCAGCGTGCCGAGGAAGCGCGCCTGCGGGTAGCGCTGCGCCAGCATCGCCCGCGCCGGGCCGTCGCCGACCACGAGCTTCGTGCCCGGAACGTCGAGTGCGAGGAACGCCTCCAGGTTCTTCTCCACCGCGATGCGGCCGACGTGGAGCAGCACCGGGCCTTCGCCGTCGATCGCCAGCCGCGGCCCGTCCGGCCGGAACACCGCGCCGTCCACCCCGCGCGACCAGGGGCGGCTGTGGAGGATGCCGTGCCGGGCGAGCTTGTCCGCGACCGAGGCGGTCGCCGCCAGCACCGCGCTTGCCGGCCGGTGGAAGCGCCGGATCGCCGGCCAGAAGCAGCGCGCGGGCAGGCCGGTGCGCAGCGCGAGGTAGTCGGGAAAGTTGGTGTGGAACGACGTGGTGAAGCGCTGCGCCCGGTCGAGGCACCAGCGTCGCGCCGCCCAGCCGAGCGGCCCCTCGGTTGCGATGTGCACCGCCTGCGGCCGGAGACGGTCGAGCCGGTGCCCGACCGCCAGCGACTGACCGAAGGCGAGGCGGATTTCGCGATAGCCGGGGCACGCCCAGGTGACGAACCCGTCGGGCGTGACCATCTCGACCAAGTGCCCCCGGCTTCGCAATTCGTCGACGGTCGCGGCAAGCGTGCGGACGACGCCGTTGACCTGCGGCGCCCAGGCGTCGGAGACGATCGCGATCCTCATGCCGCCGTCACCGCCGCGGCAGAACGTGCGCCCATGTCGGCACCGTCGCGATGCCAGTCGATCAGCGCCATCCGCCCGTCAGCATGCTCGACCAGCGCGGTGCAGCTCTCCACCCAGTCGCCGTCGTTGTAGTAGGTGACGTCGCCGATGCGGCGGATCTCGGCGGTGTGGATATGGCCGCAGACGACGCCGTCGACCCCGCGCTCGGCCGCGGCGTGCGCGACCGTCTCCTCGAAGCGCGAGATGAAGCTCACCGCATTCTTGACGCGGTGCTTGGCGTAGGCGGACAGCGACCAATAGGGCAGCCCCATCCGCCGCCGGCCTGCGTTCCACAGCCGGTTCGCCTTGAGCAGCAGTGTGTAGGCATGGTCGCCCAGGAAGGCGAGCCAGCGCGCGTAGAGCACCACGCCGTCGAACTGGTCGCCGTGCAGCACCAGCAGCCGGCGGCCGTCCGCGGTGGTGTGAATATCCTCGTCGAGCAGCTCGACCCCGCCGAACTCCAGCCCGATGTACTCGCGGAACGCCTCGTCGTGGTTGCCGGGAAGGTAGACCACGCGCGTGCTACGGCGGGCGAACTTCAGGATAGTGCGCACCACGTCGTTGTGGCTGGCGGGCCAGTACCAGCCCTTGCGGATCTGCCAGCCGTCGACGATGTCGCCGACCAGATAGAGCGTCTCGCATTCGATGCCGTGCAGGAAGTCGACCAGGGCCCGCGCGCTGCTCCCCGGCGTGCCGAGGTGGACGTCGGACACGAAGACGGTGCGAAAGGCGCGGCGCGGCGTGTCCGGCGCGTAGGACTCCGGATCGGCGATCCAGTCGGGCAGGCGTTTGAGGACGGGGACGAGTGCGGTGCGCTTCATGCTGCGAACTCCCATCGGGGCCGCAGCGAGCTTTAGGCGCGACAGGCTACAGCCGCTTTGCACTCCGGTGACGGTGCGGTGACGGTGTCCGCCGGCCGTCGATCCGCTCGCGTGCTCGCCGCACGCACCGCCATCAGCGGACGTGGCGGCGCGCCTGCGATCGGAAGGCGAGGTGCAGCACGACCGCTATGGCGGCCAGCGTGCAGGCGCCGAGCCATACGACGCTGCCATAGCCCCAGCCGAAGGCGAGGATGGCGACGCCGTAGCCGACGGCGAGCGCGATCCATCCCGCGACGCGGAGCCGCCGGTTGGTCGCCATGGGCAGCGTGCGGTGGAGCAGCGGCCCCTGGTGGCGCGGCAGCCCGTAGAGCAGCGCGCCGAAGCCCAGCAGCGCGGCGAGGAGCAGCAAAAGGTGGATCATGCGAGCGCGAGCTCCTTTGCACGGGGGGCACGCTGCACCCGCACCTTGGGCGCGTACCGGTGGACCTTGCGGGCGCTCCAACCCAGCGCCGCCGCGGTCGCCAGCATGACCAGATCGAAGGCGACGAACAGCCAGTCGCCCGCAGCGATGCTGGCGATCGGATTGCGCGGGGTGGTGAGCGCATTGACCAGCGGGATCGCCGCATACAGCGCCGCGCCCAGCGACAGCATCTCGACCCAGGCGCGCCGCACCGGGCGGGCGACCGCCCACAGCAGCGATCCGCCCCACACCAGGAACATGGCGTGGATTTCCCACTCCGCGCGCTCGGCCATCTGCAGCGGCAGCAGCCGGTTGGCTAGGAAATAGGCGGCGATCCCGGCCATCAGCCCGGCGATCGTAGCGATGTTGAGCCGCTCGACCAGCCGGAAGCCGAGATGCGGGCGCGCCGGATCGGGCAGCTTGGCGCGGCGTTTGACGGTCCACAGCACCAACCCGCTCGCGACCATGATCGTGCCGCCGGCACCCGACAGGAAGTAGAACCAGCGCAACCCGATCTCGGCGAAGCGGCCGGCGTGGAGCCCGACCATCACGCTCTCGGTCGCGGCCGCGCCGCCCTGGGGCGGACTGGCGGAAACGAGCCTGCCGGTCGCGCCGGAGAAGGTGACCGACGGGCCGCGCGTGCCGATGCCGCTTCCCATCGCCCGGATCAGCGTGACCGTGGCGGTGCGGTCGCCGGGGTTGGCGACGGTCACCACGCCGACGTGCGCGCCGTTCCAGCGGCGCTCCGCCTCCGCCATCATCGGCGCGATCGGCGCCAGCGGTGCGGCGACGCCGGAGCGTTCGACCGGCGGTGCCTCGCCGCGCAGCTGCTGGAAATAGGTGGTCGGCTGCGCGTAGTTGGCGGCGATACCCCAGGGCATGTACATCGTCGCGAGGGTGATCAGCCCGGTGTAGGTGATCATCAGATGGAACGGCAGCGCCGTCACCGCGGTCACGTTATGCGCGTCGAGCCAGCTGCGCTGTCCCTTGCCGAAGCGAAGCAGGAAGAAGTCGACGAAGATCTTCTTGTGGGTGACGACGCCCGACAGGATCGCGATGAGCATGAACATCGCGGCGAGGCCGACGAGATAGCGTGCCCAGTAGACCGGCATGTAGTGCAGGTCGAAATGGAAGCGGTAGAGGAAGAAGCCGCCGCGGGTGTCGCGCGCCTCCACCTTGTGGCCGTTGCCGTCGAGCACCGCCGAGGTGTCGCCACGCCCGCGCCGTCCGCGCCCGCCGCGTTTGCGCGGACCCTCCGCCTTCTCGCCTGGAACCCAGTAGACGCTGGTCTCGGCACCGCGGGTGCTGGGAAGGGTGATGTACCAGCTCGTCGCGTCCCCGGCATGCTCGGTCAGCCAGCGGGTGGCGCCCTCGGCCGATTGAAGCGTGGTGGGATGGCCGGTCACCTCCGGGCGCATCCAGCGGGTGACCTCGTCCTGGAAATAGGCGATGGTCCCGGTCGCGAACACCGCGAACAGCAGCCATCCGAGCAGCAGCCCGGTCCAGGTGTGCAGCCACGCCATGCACTGGCGGAATCCGTCCTTCACAGCCGCCCTCCCGAAGCCAGCGACAGCCACAATCCGCCGCCCAGCACCGCCCCGCATCCCGCGAGCCACAGCCACAGCCGCCACGGCGACCGCACCGCGAACGCCGTCATTGCCAGAACGGGAAACAGCACGAACGACAGCAGGGTCGCCGCCATGCTCGCCTCCGCCGGACCCGTCGGCCACAGCCGCGCCACCAGCGCGGTGAAGAGGGAGGTCACGGCATAGTTGCCGAGGCTCGCTGTCAGGACGCGGGCAGTGAGGTCGATCCGGACCCGGGTGCGGCCGGCGAGGGGCTTGGCGAGGGAGGCAGTCATCCGATCAGAACCCGATGCGCAGAGCGGCCATCGTCTGGCGCGGCGCAGGACGAGTGGGTCGGCCGAACCGCGGATGGACGCGGACCGAGGACGTGATGCTCGCCGGTCCGGCACTGATCGATCGATAGCCGCTCCCGACGGCTGCACGTCACCATGAAAACCCACCCCGCTATTGAATGTGGTTCTCAATAGCGGGGTGGGCGAGGTTGTAAACTCCTGCGAGCGAGTCGCGACGCGTGCGTTACGCACGCTGCTTTCTCGCCAGGATCGCCAGCCGCTCTGCTGCCAGCGCGACGAGCATGGTGAGTCCGGTCAGGGGGAAGAGCACCCCGCCGGCAAGCATCATCGCCAGCAGCACCCGTGCCGAGCGCCGGTCCGAGTGGCGGGGCGGTGCGGCAAGGGTGCCGGGCGGGCGGCGTTTCCACCACATCACCGCGGCACTGCCCGACAGCAGCAGGATCGCGATGCAGCCGAACAACATCAACAGCCGGTTCGGCTCGCCATATTGCTCGCCCTTGTGCGTGGCGATGCCCCACTCGACCCACTGCGCGCCGGGGCCGAACTGCGGAAAGCGGGCGTCCTGCAGCACTGCGCCGCTGCCCGCGTCGAGATACAGCGCGCGACCGTCCCCGGCACTGCGGATCGTCTTGGAGAAGAGATACGGCTCGCCGGGGGCTGCGGGCAGGCTGAGCACCCACGGAGCGGTCATGCCGTGGCGCTCGGCGAGTGCGGCGGCACGGTCGAGGCCGATGTCGCCGCGGCTGCCGTGCGGCATCGGCATCTCCTGCAGCGACCAGGGCAGCGTCTCGGCCACGTCGTGGCCGCTGTGGTCGCCGTGTCCGGGCATGGCGACCGCCGCCGCCTGTGGCGGTTCCGGACGCCCGAGGCCGTGGCTGGCGATCGCGCCGCGCACGGTGCTGCCCCAAACGCCGGTCCACGGCAAGCCGGTGAGCGCGAGGAACAGCACCACCGCGCCGGCGACGATCCCGACTGACGCGTGAAGATCTCGCCAGAACAGGCGCGCGCGAGGCTTGCCGCGCACGCCGATCGCCGGGCTGCCGCCGCGCGGCCACCACAGATAGACTCCGGTCGCCACCAGCAGGATGGCCCAGCCAGCCACCGCCTCGATCAGCGCGTTGCCGATCGGACCGGTGAGGATCAGGCTGTGGAGGTCGCGGACCGTCTGCAGGACGCCGCCCTTGCGGGTGACGCCCAGCAGCGTGCCGCGATAGGGATCGACCCAGGCGGTGCGCATCGTGCGGTCGGCCCGCGCGACGAGCAGCCGCCAGCTTCGGTCGGCGCGGGCGGGGCGGTCGACCTCGACAACGGTGTCGCCGGTCTGTTGCCGCACACGATCGACGATCGCCTCCAGCGCGAGCGGCGTGCCGGTCGGCTCCACGGCGACGAGGCTGGGGTAGATCAGCCGCTCCAGTTCGGGCTTGTAGAGGTACAGCCCGCCGGTGATCGCCAGCCAGGCGAGGAACGGAAGCACCAGCAGCCCGGCATAGAAGTGCCAGCGCCACACCGCGCGATACAGCCCGCCACGCGGCGGGACGGGGATGAGCCGAGGCATCGTCAGAACCGCAGCCGCACCGCGCCGTACAGCGCGCGCGGGTCCGCCGGGGCGTGGAGCGTCTCGGTGCCGTCCCACCAGACATAGGCGTAGCGCTCGTTCGCCAGGTTCTTGACCTGTGCCGACAGCTCGACCTGCGGGGTAAGCGCGAACGCCACTTCGCCGGTCAGCACGACATAGTCGCCGAAGCGGCCGCGGTCGTTGTTGGCGGTGAGTTCGTAAGAAGACTGGCCGTTGCCCCACAGCGAGACCCGCCAGCGCTCGGCGGGCGTGACGTCGAGCCCGCCCGAGAACAGCGTCTGCGGGACATGGTCGATCCGGTTGCCCGCCTGCGCCGGCGTCGCGGGATCGGGCGTGGCGATCCGCGCGTGCTGGTAGGAATAGGCGCCCCACAGGTTGACGCCGGGCAGCGGCCGCAGGTTGAGCTCCACGTCGATCCCCTGGCGGCGGGTGCGGCCGAGGTTGTCGAAATCGCCGTTCGGATCGTTGAGCCGGCGCTTGATCTCGCCCGTCGCGGTCTGCCGCCACAGCGCGACGCGACCCTCGAACCAGTTGCCCTCGACATATTTGACGCCGGCTTCCCAGCCGGTGTTGATCGACGGGTCGAGGTCGCTGGTGCGCGGCGGCACCTTGTACGCGCCCGCGCCGGCGCCGATCTGGAAGGTGCGCCCATAGTTGGCATAGGCGGTCAGGCCGCCGGTCGGCGTCACCGCCACGCTGAGCTTGGGCTGGCTGATCGTGCCATAGTCGTTGACCTCATAGGACGCGCCCGACAGCCGGTCGGTGAAGTCGCCCGACACCCGATCGACCCGCCATGCCGGGGTGATCTTGAGCCACGGCGTGGGCTCGATCACCGCCTGGACATAGCCGCCGTAGACGGTGAGGTCGAAGGCGTGATCGCGCGTCTGGCTGGTCAGCACGCGGCGATCGGTCAGCCAGCGGCGGCTCTTGTTGTCCTGGATCTGGACGTCGCCGCCGGCCTCGATCCGCAGCTGGTGGAGGAAGGCGACCTCCGGACGATAGTGGAGCGCCAACAGCGCGCCGTACTGGGTCTCCTCGGTGAGCCGGCGCTGCTGCGCCACCTTCGCCGAATAGCGGACGTAGCGGTCGTCGAACTGGGTGGTGACATAGCCCCTCGCGCCCAGCGACAGCCCCTCGGCGAGGTCGCTGTCGAGGTGCAGGCTGTACTGGCCGAGCCGCCGCTTGCCGCCGTCGGTCTCGGAGATCGCGTAGGAGGCCGATCGATGGTCGTCGATGTCGGCGGCGGTCAGATAGCCCGGCTCCTGCGCATGGGCGCTGGAATAGCGGGCGATCGCACCGATGCGGGTCGAGCCGAAGTCGTAGAACCATTTGCCGGCGAGGTTGCGGCGGGTGAGGTCGGCATGGTCGCGGAAGCCATCGGTATGGCGGACGCCGACGAAATAATTCTGGGTGAAGCCGCCGCGCTCGAGCCCGGCCGAGACCTGCCCCTCATAGGTGCCGAACGCGCCTCCGAGCGCCCGCGCGTCGAGGTAGCTGCCGCCGATCCGCGTCAGGATGTTGGCGTTGCCGGCGATGTTGTTGAGGCCGTAGCGCGGATCGGTGGTGCCGCGCACCAGTTCGACCGCGGCGATGTCGAGCGGCATCACCGAATCGATGAACACCATGCCGCCGTCGTTGGCGTTGCTGGGAATGCCGTCGATCAGCAGCTTGACGGCGTTGATCTCGCCCTCGCCGTTGAAGCCGCGGATCGAGAAGCGGCCGGAGGTGTTGCCCTGGTTGAAGTCGGTGAGCGTCACCCCGGGCAGGCGTGCGAACAGCTCCCAGGTGTTGTCGACGCTCTGGCGCTGGGCGAGGTCGCCGCCCAGCACGTCGATCGAGCTGAGCACGCTTCCTGCGGAACGCGGGATGCGGGTGCCGGTGACGACGATCTCGCCGACAGTGAGGCTGGTGTCGTTGGTACGTTCGGCCACGGGCTCGGCCGGAGCGGGGTCGATCGATTGCGCGGCGGCCGGACAGCCGGCAGCGACCAGCGCCGCGACTGCGGTGGTATGGAAAACGGTCATGTCGATATCCTGATCCTGGCGCGGCGGGTGCGCGCCGTAGTTTTCGATGGGGGATCAGGCGGTGGCGGGCGGTCCCCTGAGCGGCGGGCGCAGGAAGGATGGCGTGGCGGCGGGAAGGCGGATCGGCAGCCGGAACGCCGCCGCCAGGATGAAGAACAGCGCCGCCGCCAGCAGCAGCGCGTCGGTCGCCGCGAGGGCCGCCGTCGCCACGCCGGCGAAGGCGCAGGGGATTTCCTTGGAGTCGTGACCCTGCTTGTCGTTGCCGTCGTGGCTCGCGCCGTGGTCGCCGGCATGCATCGCCATCGGTGCCGCGGGGACGTAGCCCGAGCAGAGCTGGATGGTGACGCCGCCGCCGGGCGTGGCGGCGAGCATGTAGCCGGTCGGGATCAGCATCCGCATCAACAGCGCCGCCGCGACCAGCCAGGCGGCCAGTCGGCGATGGGCCAGGAGATGGCGGCGCAGCGCGGTCACGCGGTCGCTCTAGAGAGGGGAGGGGGCCAAGTCACGCGGATGCAGCTAGCCGCTCGCCCGAGCCCCGGCATTGACCTGCCGCACTTGTTGCGCGACCAACCGGCCGCCGCAGCCACGAAAGGAACGCTCCCGTGCTTCGCAACGCCGCCGACGCAGGCGGACCCCGCTCGCCCGCCCCGAGGCCCACCGACCGCGGCTGGGTGACCGAGGCGATCGCGCGGCTGACGGCGGAGCAGCGGCGATCGGCCGACACCCACCTGATCGAGGTGCCGCTGTCGGCTGCGGCCGGCGGCGTGCGGCTCTACCTCAAGGACGAGTCGAGCCACCCGACCGGCAGCCTCAAGCACCGGCTGGCGCGCTCGCTGTTCCTCCACGCGCTGTGCAACGGCTGGATCGATGCCGGGACCACGGTGGTCGAGGCGTCCTCGGGATCGACCGCGGTGTCGGAAGCCTATTTCGCCCGGCTGCTGGGGCTGCCGTTCGTCGCGGTGCTGCCGCGCTCGACCTCGCCCGAGAAGATCGCCGCGATCGAACACCTCGGCGGGCGCTGCCACAAGGTGGACGATCCGCGCACCGTCTACGCCGAAGCCGAGCGCATCGCGGCAGAGACTGGCGGGCATTATCTCGACCAGTTCACCTATGCCGAGCGTGCCACCGACTGGCGCGGCAACAACAACATCGCCGAATCGATCTTCGCGCAGATGGCGATGGAGGATCATCCGATCCCGCGCTGGATCGTCTGCGGCGCGGGCACCGGCGGCACCTCCGCCACCATCGGCCGCTATCTGCGCTACCGCGGCCACGCCACCCGGCTGTGCGTCGCCGACCCGGAAGGATCGGTGTTCCACCGCTATTTCGCCGATCGCGGGATCACCGCGTGGGACGGGCCGATGACGCTGGTCGAAGGGATCGGCCGCCCGCGCGTCGAGCCGTCGTTCGTTCCCAACGTCATCGACCGCATGATCGCGGTGCCCGACACGGCGAGCTTCAGCGGCGCGCGGCTGCTGTCGGCGGTGCTCGGCCGTCGCTGCGGTCCGTCGACCGGCACCAACCTGTTCGGCTGCCTGACGCTGATCGAGGAGATGGCGGCGCGCGGCGAGCGCGGTTCGATCGTGACGCTGTTGTGCGATCCGGGCGAGCGCTATGCCTCGACCTGCTTTTCCGACGACTGGATGGCGAGCCGCGGACTGGTCTGCCCCGAACAGGGCGCGCGGGTCGAACGGCTGCTCGGCGCCCGCTCGCGCTAGCGGCCGAGCGTCCGGCGGATCGCCGCGAGCGCGAGCGGGCGCATCGCCGCATAGCCCGCGGGCGTCGGATGCACGCCGTCGCGCGCGAGCCCCGGCTTCATCGCGCCGTCCGGCGTGGCGAGCACGCGGTGATAGTCGACATAGGTGAAGCCCTCCGCGGCGGCATAGCGCGCGAGCCAGGCGTTCATCTCGGCGATCTGCGGGGCCGGGTCCTTGCCGGGGCTCCAGGGGAAGGCGGCGGCGGGCGGGATCGACGCGAGGATCACCTTGATACCGTGCGCGCGGGCCAGTTCGGCCATGCTCTGGATGTTGCCCTGCACGGTCGCCATCGTCGATGCGCCGGTATTGCCGGCGATGTCGTTGGTCCCGGCCATGATGTGCACCGCCTTCGGGTTCAGCGCGACCACGTCTTGGCGGAAGCGGACGAGCATCTGCGGCGTCGTCTGGCCGCCGATGCCGCGGTCGACCACGCCGCCGGTGAAGAGGTCGGGATCGGCGCCGATCCAGCCGTCGGTGATCGAGTCGCCCAGGAACACGACCCGCACCGGCTGCGCCCGCGCCGCCTCGTTCTCTGCGCGGTAGCGGCAGAGCTGGCCGAAATCGCGGGTGAACATCCGCAGCTTCGTCAGGTCACGGGACGATCCGTCGGCGGCCTTCGGGTGGGTGGGGCAGGGGTCGGCGACGATCCCGCCCGGATCGTCGGCGTGCGGATCGCCCGGCAGCATGACCTGTGCCGAGGCCGGGAGGGCCGCCACCAGCAGGGTCGGCAGCAACAGGCGGGATGCACGCATCGTAGGTCTCCGTGGCTCGGGACGGCGTCCGCATCATAGCCGCGAGGTCGCATCGCGCCACGACCAAACGCCGGGTTGGCGTCGCCCCCCCAAATGCGCCACAATCGAACGATGGGAGAAGCAATCACGAAGCCGCGGGTACGCCGCGGCCGCCAGAGCGGTGCGCCGACGATCTCGGACGTGGCCGCGCTCGCCGGCGTCTCGACGATGACCGTCTCGCGGGTCATCAACAAGGAAGGCAGCGTGCGCGAGACGACGCGCGACACGGTGCTCGCGGCGATCGAGCGGCTGAACTATGCGCCCAACCGCGCCGCGCGCAGCCTGGCCGGCGCCGCGCAGCTGCGCATGGCGCTCCTCTACAGCAACCCGAGCGCCGCCTATCTGAGCGAGTTCCTCGTCGGCAGCCTCGACCAGGCCGGGCGCGGCGACATCCAGTTGGTGGTGGAGAAGTGCGAGGGCGACGGCGACGAGCGTCGCGTCGCGCAGCGGCTGATCGACAGCGGAATCGACGGCATCATCCTGCCGCCGCCGCTGTGCGATTCCCGTGCGATCCTCGACTATCTCACCCAGGTCGGCGTGCCGATGGTGGTGGTCGCGACCGGAAAACCCGCCGACGGCGCGACCGCGGTGAGCATCGACGACCGCGCCGCGGCGCAGGCAATGACCCGCCACCTGATCGCGCTCGGCCACACGCGCATCGGCTTCATCGTCGGCAACCCGAACCAGACCGCCAGCGAGCAGCGGCTCGCCGGCTTCCGCGCCGCGCTTGCCGACGCCGGCATCGCCGACGATCCGGCGCTGGTGGTGGACGGGCTGTTCACCTATCGCTCCGGCCTCGATGCGGCCGAGGCGTTGCTCGACCTCGATCCGCCGCCGACCGCGATCTTCGCCAGCAACGACGACATGGCCGCCGCCAGCGTGGCGGTCGCGCATCGCCGTGGGTTCGACGTGCCCGGCGACCTGACCGTGTGCGGGTTCGACGACAGCGCGCTCGCCACGACGGTGTGGCCCGAGCTCACCACCATCCACCAGCCGATCGCCGACATGTCGCGTCGCGCCGTGGATCTGCTCGCCGAGCGGATCCGCGCGCGCCGCTCGGACGCGCGCGAACCGATCCAGCGCGTGGTGCTCGACTATACGCTCATCCGGCGCCAGTCGGACGCCTCGCCCCGCAGGCGGCCGCGTGCCGCGCTGCGGGTCGAGCGCTAAAGCCGGGGCTGCCTCAGCCCTGCATGTCCTCCAGCTCGCGGCCGCGGGTCTCGTGCACCATCGCGCGCACGAAGAAGAACGAGATGAGTGCCGCCGCGGTGTAGAAACCGTAGGTGACCGCCAGTCCGGGCTTCACCGCCAGCGTCGGGAAGCTGACGCTGATCGCGGCATTGGCGATCCACTGCGCGAAACCCGACACCGCCAGCGCGGAGCCGCGAATCTGGTTGGGGAACATCTCGCCCAGCATCACCCACATCACCGGGCCCCAGCTGACGTTGAAGAACACGACGTAGAGGTTGGCGGCGACCAGCGCGATCAGCCCGGTGTTGCCGGGGAGGGTGACGCCACCGCCGGCGTTCGGCACGGCGCTGGAGAACGCCCAGGCGACCGTGGCCAGCGTCACCGTCATGCCGGCCGATCCGATCAGCAGCAGCGGCTTGCGCCCGATCCGATCGATCACCGCGATGGTGAGCAGGCATGCGCCGATCGACAGCACGCCCGACAAGATGTTGATCTGAAGCGCGTAATCCTCGGTGAAACCCACCGCCTCCCACAGCGTCGCGCCATAGTAGAAGACGACGTTGATGCCGACGAGCTGCTGGAACACCGCCAGGCCGATTCCCACCCACAGGATCGGACGGATGCGGCCGGTGCCGCGGTCGATCAGGTCCGACAGCCGTGGGCGATGATGGTCCGCCGAAAGCGAGGCCGTGATCTCGGCGACCTTGCGGTTCGCCTCGGCCGGGCCGAGCAGGCGGGAGAGCACCTTGCTCGCCTCGTCGACGCGCCCCTTGGCGACCAGATAGCGCGGGCTTTCCGGGATGAAGAACAGCGCGAGCAGATAGATCGTGGCGGGCACCACCTGCAGCCAGAACATCCAGCGCCATGCCGCATAGCCGCCCCACAGCTCCGCCGTGGAGCCGCCGGCGAAGCGCGCGAGCAGGAAGTTGGCGACGAACGCGCCGGTCAGGCCGGCGATGATCATCACCTGCTGCACGCTCGACAGCCGCCCGCGGATGTTCGCCGGCGTCACTTCGGAGATATAGACCGGCGAGGTGACGCTCGCCGCGCCGACGCCCAAGCCGCCCAGGATGCGGGCGAAGATGAACACCGCCGAGCTGTCGGCCGCGCCGGCGAGCAGCGCGCTCACCAGGAACAGCACCGCCGAGACCATCATCGTGCTGCGGCGGCCGATCAGGTCCGACAGCCGCCCCGCGCCGAACGCGCCGATCGACGAGCCGACCAGGATGGCGCCGACGTTGATGCCGATGCCGAGCCGGCCGAGGTCGAATGCCGCCTCAAGTCCCTTCTGCGTGCCGTTGATGACGCCCGAGTCATAGCCGAACATGAACCCGCCGATCGTCGCGACCGCGACGACCAGCGCGATCAAGGCGCCGTTTACCGATGTGCGTTCCATTGCCGTCTCCCCGTGTCCGCGCTCTTCCCGGCGCGTTGGTCGTGTGCTTCTAGCGCCAACCGGCGTCGATGAAATAGTCGTGGCCCGTGCACATCCGCGCGTCGTCCGATGCGAGGAACAGCACCAGTGCCGCCACATCGAACGGCTGGATGCGCCCGTCCAGGCATTGGCCGGCGACGATCTCGGCCTCGCCCTCGGGCGTGTACCAGCGCTCCTGGCGCGGCGTCTGGACGTTGCCGGGCACGATCGTGTTGACGCGGATGCCGTCGCGACCCAGGTCGCGCGCCAGGCTGCGGGTCAGCCCTTCGATCGCGGCCTTGCACGTCTGGTAGAGCACCAGCTCGGGCAGCCCAAGGTGCCAGCTGATCGACCCGAAGTTGAGGACCGCGCCGCCGCCGGCGCGCTTCATCGCCGGCACCACCGCCTGCGCGGCGAAAAACTGGTGGCGCAGGTTCACCGCCAGCCGCTGGTCCCAGTATTCGGGCGTGACCTGCTCGATCGTGTGGCGATCGTCGTTGCCGGCGTTGTTGACGAGGATGTCGACGCCGCCCAGCGTCGCCTCGATGTCGGCGAAGCAGTCGCGCAGCGCGTCGAGGTCGGTGAGATCGCAGGCGAAGAAGCGCGGCGCGTGGGCCGCCCCGGCCGACAGCCGGGCGACCAGCTGCTCGCTCGCCTCCTGCACGATATCGACGAAGGCGACGCGCGCACCCTGCGCCACGAACGCTTCGGTCAACGCCTCGCCGATCCCCGAGCCGCCGCCGGTGACGATCACCCTCTTGTCCTTCAGGCTAGGGTAGACCGCCCGTCGTTCGTCCGTCCTCGTCTGCTGCAACATGCCCCTCCTTCTCCCAGTTCTTCTCGTCTCAGCCCGCGAGCAGGCCGCGCGCGGCAAGATTGCGCATCAGCGCGCCCACCCCGGTTTCCCAGGGTGCGGCGTCCTTGCAGGTGACGACGGTGTTGACCAGCGTTCCCAGCCGCGCGCTCGCGATCGTCACGCGATCGCCGACCTTGTGGGTGAAGCCGCGGCCCGGCGCATCGCGGTCCTGCGTCGGTGCGAACAGCGTCCCCAGGAACAGCACGAAGCCGTCCGGATACTGGTGCTCGCTCATCGCCTGGGCGAGCAGCGTCTCGGGATCGCGGCTGATCTCGCGCATCGTGCTGTAGCCGTCGAGCGCATAGCCGTCGGTCCCCTCGATGCGCAGCGTCACTTCGGCGGCGCGCACGTCGTCCATGCCGAAGTTCTCGTCGAACAGCCGCACGAACGGCCCGATCGAGCAGGACGCGTTGTTGTCCTTGGCCTTGCCGAGCAGCAGCGCCGAGCGACCCTCGAAATCGCGCAGGTTGACGTCGTTGCCGAGCGTCGCGCCGACCGCGCGACCGTTCGCGTCGGCGAGCAGCACCACTTCGGGCTCGGGATTGTTCCAGGTCGAATCGGAGCGGACGCCGACCTCCGCGCCCCAGCCGACGGTGGCGAGCACCGGCGCCTTGGTGAAGATCTCCGCATCCGGGCCGATCGCGACCTCCAGATATTGCGACCAGAGCCCGTCGGCGATCAGCGCGTCCTTGAGCGCGGCGGCCTCGGGCGTGCCCGGCACCACCGACCGGATATTGCCGCCGAGCGCGCCCTCGAGCCGCGCGCGGACTTCGGCGGCGCGTTCGTGGTCGCCGCGCGCGCCTTCCTCGATCACGCGCTCGAGCGCCGAGACCGCGAAGGTCACGCCCGCGGCCTTGACGCATTGCAGGTCGATCGGGCTGAGCAGGCGGACCTTGGCGTCGGCCGCGGCCGACAGGCCGAGCGTCTCCAGATCGCCCAGCACCTCGCCGCTCGCCGCATCGGGGATGCCGTGCGCGACGAGTTCCGACACCGTCGGCGCGACGCGTGCCATGTCGTAGGCGGTGCCCTGCCGAACCAGTATCGGGGAGGGGCCTTCGCCGCGGTCGATGCGGCCTAGCAAGGTGGCGTTGCGCCAGTCGGCCGGCAGCGCGTGCGCGATCGACGCGTCGAAATCGTTCATGGAGCCTCTCCCTTTGTTAGCGGTATCGGACGGCTACCCGCCCGCCGTCAAGCGGCTTGGCCTTGCCCTGGAGTCCGAAGCGCTCCAGCTTTGGCGGGATGAGGATTTCACATCTGCTGCCGCTGCTCCGCGGCGAACTGGTCTACCCCGGACGCGTATCGCATCTGGTCGGCGCGCCGGACGCAGTGCGCGAGGTCGTGCGGGTCGAGGCCGGCCTGCTGGCCGGAGTGTCGACGCCGCGCGGCCGCGCCTTCCTGGGCATCCCCTATGCCGCGCCGCCGATCGGACCGCTGCGCTGGCGCGCCCCGCAGCCGGTGGCCGGGTGGCAGGGCGAATGCGAGGCGACGCGCACCGGATCGCCGGCCGTCCAGACGATCGGGCAGGGGCGGTTCGCGCCGGTGTCCGGCAGCGAGGATTGCCTCTATCTCAACGTCTATACGCCGCCCGGGCGGAACGATGCGCCGGCGGGTGGTTGGCCGGTGATGGTGTTCCTGCACGGCGGCGCCTTCGCGCTCGGAGCGGCGGACAACTACGACCCGAGCCTGCTCGCCGCCGAGCAGCGCGTGATGGTGGTCGCGCCCAACTACCGCATGGGCGCGTTCGGCTTCCTCGCGCATCCCGACATGGCGGCAGAGCAGCCGGATGGCGGCTCGGGCAACTTCGGGCTGCTCGATCAACAGGCGGCACTGCGCTGGGTGCGCGACAATGTCGCCGCGTTCGGCGGCGACCCGAGCCAGGTGACGCTGTTCGGCGAATCGGCGGGGGCGTGGAGCACCTCGTACCAGATGCTGTCCCCAGGCGCCGCCGGGCTGGTCCACCGCGCGATCCTCCAGAGCGGCACCGCGGTCGACCCGCTGTCGATCGTCCCTGTATTCGAAGCCGAGCGTGCCGGCGCGACCTTTGCTGAAGGGCTGGGGGCGAGCGGCATCGAAGAACTGCGCGCGCTGCCCGCTACGCAGATCGCACGGGCGCCGGCGATCCGCCGCGGCATCATGGGGCCGGGCAGCTGGGGGCCGGTGTGGGGCGAGGGGGTGATCCCGACCGAACCCGCTCGCGCCTTTGCCGAGAGTGCGTTCCAGCGGATGCCGGTGATCGTCGGCACCAACAGCGACGAGGGGCGGCTGTTCGGCCTGGGCATCCGCAGCCACGGCGACTTCGTCGCACGCGTTCGCGCCGACTGGGGCGCCGACGCCGATGCGGTGCTCGCGCGCTATCCGGCGGAGACGCGGGCCGAGGCGCAACAGGCGTTCGCCGACGTCATCACCGACGCGCGCTTCGCCCATCCCGCCGACCGGATGCGACGGCTGCTCGCCGGCCAGGTGCCGGTCTACGGTTATCGCTTCGACGATGACAACGCCCCGTTCGCGCTGCCGCATCCCTGGGCACCGATGGCGACGCGCGCCTATCATGCGGGCGAACTCGCCTATGTGTTCGGCACCCGCTGGGTACTCGCCAATCCGGCGCGGTTCGCGCCCGCTCAGGCCGCGCTGGCGCGGCGTATCCGCGACGCCTGGGGCGCGTTCGCGCGCGGGGAGAAACTTGGCGACTGGCCGCGCTTCACTGCGGCCGAACCTGCGGTGAAGGTGCTTTCTCCCAACGGCGATCGCGTCGAGGCCGACTTCGCCGAGCGCTACGGCTGCGCCTTCTGGGACGCGCGCTCAGGCTGAGGGGGTGCCATCACCCGGATCACCCCGGCGGCGATGCGTGCGGTGATCGGCGTTTCGGCGAGCACCTCCCCGTCTATGGAGATCGGCAGCGGCGGGTTGGTCGCGATCCGCAGCTCGCGGGCGTGGAAGGTCACGGTGTCGTCGCGCCGCGACTCCAGCCCCAGCACGCTCGCGCCCCAGTTGCGGATCAGGCCGCGGCGGCCGTTGCGCGACACCACCTGGACGATGATCTCGCCGCTGTCGAGCTGCGCCTCCTCGACCAGCTCGACGCCGCCGTGGAAGCGGCCGTTGGAGATGCGAACCTCGGTCGCCGGCATGCGCTTCGCGTCTGCTCCCTCTCCGACGATCAGCTCGAACGGGCGGAAGCGCGCGAATTGCAGCGTCGCCCAGCCGAGGTAGCCGGCACGGCCGAACCAGCGCTTGAGCTTGTGCGGCACGGTGCTGGCGATCTGCGGCGAAATGCCGATCGCCGCGCAGTTGGCGAAATAGTCGTCGTCCACCATGCCGAGATCGATGCGGCGGGGCGTGCCGGTGCGCAGCACGTCCACCGCGCCTTCGATCTCCAGCGGAATGCCGAGCGTGCGCGCGAAGCTGTTGGCGGTGCCGAGCGGCAGCACGCCCAGGATCGTGTCGGTGCCCACCAGATGGTCGATCAGGCTGCTGATCGTGCCGTCGCCGCCGCCCAGGATCAGCAGGTCGGGCTTTTCTGCCATGACCCGCTTCATCGTCTCCTGGAGCTTGGCCGGATCGTCGACCGGGTTGGGCGCCACGTCGAAGGGCAGGCCGGACATGGCGGCGCATGCCTGTTCGAACTGGTCCTGCCCGGTGCGGGACTGCGTGTTGACGACCAGCGCGGCCGAGCGGATCCTGTCCATGCGCACCCCAACGCGCGGAAGCGTCGCGGGATGCACGCGGGGATGCGTGGCCTGCGCTTGCGCACCGCCGGAGCTTGGCCCAGAGGATGCGGCATGTCTATCGCAGCCTATCCCGCGCTTCGTCTTCGTCGCACCCGCGCCGCCGAATGGAGCCGCCGGCTCCATGCAGAGACGGTGCTGACGCCTGCCGACCTGATCTGGCCGCTGTTCATCACCGAGGGGGAGGGCGAGGAGCCCGTCGCCTCGCTTCCGGGCGTATCGCGCTGGTCGATCGCGGGGCTGGTCGAGCGCGCGCGCGAGGCGCGCGACCTGGGCATCCCGTGTCTGGCGCTGTTCCCGAACACTCCGCCGCACCTGCGCAGCGACCTGGGCGAGGAATCGTACAATCCGGACAACCTGATGTGCCGGGCGATCGCGACGATCAAGGATGCGGTGCCGGAGGTTGGGCTGCTCACCGACGTGGCGCTCGACCCCTACACGACCCACGGCCACGACGGGCTGGTCGACGAGCGCGGCTATGTGATGAACGACGCCACGTCCGAGCAGCTGGTCCGTCAGGCGCTGGCGCAGGCGCGGGCTGGGGCCGACGTGATCGCGCCCTCCGACATGATGGACGGCCGCATCGGCCAGATCCGCGAGGCGCTGGAGCAGGACGGCCACCACAACGTCCAGATCATGGCCTACGCCGCCAAATATGCGAGCGGCTTCTACGGCCCGTTCCGCGATGCGGTCGGCTCGCGCGGGCTGCTCAAGGGCGACAAGAAGACCTACCAGATGAACCCGGCCAATGCCGAGGAAGCGTTGCGCGAGGTCGCGCTCGACCTTTCCGAGGGTGCTGACAGCGTGATGGTCAAGCCGGGGCTGCCCTACCTCGACATCATCCTGCGGGTGAAGACCGCGTTCGAAGTGCCTGTATTCGCGTACCAAGTGTCGGGCGAATACGCCATGATCGAGGCGGCGGCCGCGGTCGGCGCGGGCGACCGCGACGCGCTGGTGTTGGAGACGCTGACGGCGTTCAAGCGCGCGGGCTGCACGGGCGTGCTGACCTATCATGCGGCGCACGCCGCTCGCCTGCTCGGCGCGTGACGGTCACGCGGTCGGGCGCGTTGTCGGGCGGATGATGGCGCCGTCGACGCCTGTTTCCCTGCGGACGGCGCGCGTGCTGTTCGCGGGCACGATCCTGACGGGGTCGTTCCTGCTGTTCCTGGTCCAGCCGATGGTCGCGCGCATGGCGCTGCCGCGGCTGGGCGGCGCGCCGGCCGTGTGGAACTCGGCGATGCTGGTCTACCAGGCGCTGCTGCTCGGCGGCTACGCCTATGCGCACTGGCTCGCCCGGCGCCGCCCGCGCACGCAGGCGCTGACCCATCTCGGTCTGCTGGCGGTGGCGGCGCTGTGGCTGCCGATCGGCCTGTCGGCGATGCGCCTGCCCGCCGGGGCCGAACCGGCGCTGTGGGTGCCCTGGCTGCTCGGCGCGTCGATCGGCCCCTTGTTCTTCGCGGTGTCCGCGCAGGCGCCGCTGATGCAGCGCTGGTATTCCGTGGCGACCTGCGGCCGCGACCCGTACGCGCTCTACGCCGCATCCAACGCCGGCAGCTTCGCGGGGCTGCTCGCCTATCCGCTGCTGGTCGAGCCGCGGCTCGCGCTCGCCGGACAGAGCTGGCTGTGGACCGGCGGCTATGGGCTGCTCGTGCTGCTGGTCTTCGGCTGCGCGCTGCTGCTGCCCCGCCACGGACCCGCGGCGCAGCGGGTGGTCCACAGCAGCGCCGCGCCCGGCGTGCGGCGGCTGTGGTGGTGGATCGCGCTCGCGTTCGTCCCCTCCGGGCTGATGATCGAGACGTCGAGCTTCCTCACCACCGACATCGTCGCGGTGCCGCTGCTGTGGGTGCTGCCGCTCGGCCTCTATCTGCTGAGCTTCACCGTCGCCTTCGCGGCAAGGCGCGGGCTCGCCAACTTCATCACCCGCTTCGCGCCGCTCACCGTCCTGATGTTCGGCAGCCTGGTGATCTCCGCCCATCATGCCTATCCGGCGCTCAACGTCGCGATGGCGCTGATCCTGTTGTTCGTGACCTCGGTTGCGCTCCACTGCTGCCTGTACGAGAACCGTCCCGCGCCCGAGCGGCTGACCGGCTTCTATCTCGCCATGTCGGTCGGCGGGGCGCTGGGCGGGGTGTTCGCCGGTCTGGTCGCGCCGGTGGTGTTCGACTGGACCTACGAATTTCCGCTGCTGATCCTTGCCGCGGGCGTGCTGGCGCCGCAGGGATTCCTGCTGCCGGTCTTCGCGAAGCTGTGGCACGGCGACGCCCGCCGGCGTTGGATCCTGGCCGTCGCCGTGCTGGCCGGCACGGCTGCCGCGGTGTGGCTGGGCCTGTCGGACGGATCGGCGCGCAGCGGCGGGCCACGGCAGGGGATCGCGCTCGTCGTGCTGGGATTGCTCGGCGTGCTCTCGATCGGGGTGCGCCCGGTGTTCGCCGGCGTCGTCGCCGGCGCGCTGTTCCTGTTCGGCGGCTATGATGCGCTCAAGCTGTCGGCCAAGCCCGGCGCGCGGACCCGCAGCTATTTCGGCGTCTATACCATCACCGACCGGCCGGGCGCGCGCGACCTGGCGCACGGCACCACGCTGCATGGCGTGCAACTGCGCGGCAGCGAGGCGCGGCTGCGGCAGCCCACGACCTATTACGTGCCGGGCTCCGGCGTCGGCCAGGCGATGCGGGCGCTGCCGGCGCTGTACGGGGAGGGCGCACGCGTCGGCGTGGTCGGGCTCGGCACCGGCACGCTCGCCTGCTACGCGCGCCCGGGGCAGCACTGGCGCTTCTACGAGATCGATCCGGCGGTGGTACGGATCGCACGCGACCCGCAGCGCTTCAGCTTCCTGTCGCGCTGCCTGCCGCACGCAGCGATCACCGTCGGCGACGCGCGCCTGTCGTTGAGCGAAGAGCCGGCCGACGAGTTCGACCTGCTGGTGCTCGACGCCTTCACCTCCGATGCGGTGCCGCTGCACCTGATGACGCGCGAGGCGTTCGTCACCTATGCACGGGTGCTCGCCGGCGACGGCCTGCTGCTGCTCCATACCTCGAACCGCTATCTGGCGATGGAGCAGGTGGTGGCCGCGACCGTCACCGGCACCGGCTGGCGTGCGGCGGCGTTCGACTATGTGCCGAGCGATCGGGAGGAAGCCGCGGCCGCCTCCGAATGGCTGGTGCTGGGGAGAGGGTCGAGCTTCGACCGCCTGATCGCAAGCGAAGCCGGCTGGCGGTCGCTCCACGTCGACCCGGAACTGCCGGCCTGGACCGACGACTATGCCTCGATCGTACCGGTGCTGCGCGGGATCACCATCGACGCAGACTGAGGCCGCGTCAGGCGAGCATCGCCTCGATCGAGCGGACCCGTTCCACCTGCGCCGCAGCGCGCGTACGCGCCGCCTCCAGCGCGGCATCGAGCGCGGGGTAGGCGGGCTCCCCGGCGGCGGCGCGGTCGATCGCCAGCCGCTCGAGCTCGGCAACCGGCTGCTGGATCGCTCCGCGCGCCACGTCGACTTCGGCGAGCGCGGTCTGCGCGTCGAGCCAGCGCTCGCTGCCTTCGCTCGCGCCCTTGGCGGCGCGCGCCCGCTGCTCCGCGCGATCCGCTGCCTGACCGAACGCGACATCGGCCGATGCGACCGCGGCGGTGAGCGTCTTGAGCTGCGCATCGAGCGCCGGGTCGGGCGTGGCCACCGGCACCGGGCGCTCCGGCTCGGCATCGCTGCGCTGTTCGATCGCGCGCGGCAGCAGCGACGGAAAGTCGCCGCGCTGCTGGGCGCAGCCGGAGGCGAGCAGGGCGACGACGAGCGGAAAGATCGGGCTGCGCATGCCCCGATCTAGGGTGCGCAGAAAAACCGCGCAACGGGGTTGCGTCCCCTGAAAGCCGCGACTATCAGGCCACCTCCACCGCGCGCCCGTAGCTCAGCTGGATAGAGCATCAGACTACGAATCTGAGGGTCGGACGTTCGAATCGTTCCGGGCGCGCCAGTGGTTTCAACGACTTACCCCCTTCGTCTCGCAAGAGGCGGAGGGGGTAGTCGTTTGAGGCGTATCCGAGCAGCTCTGCGCGCAACGGTCTCATCGTTCCGGACGCGGCCCCTGCGAGGATAGCGCCGCTATCCTTTCAGCCGCTCCATTGTTGTGACGATGGTTGATCGAGATCTGCGGCAACCGCGCAGGAGCGCCATTGTTCAGGACTCGTCCCACACGCTCGTCGTATGGAGGTCGCAGCAACTTCGGGTGAGATCGCTTCGAAGTAGCCAACGACGACGCTTCGTCACCCGCCGTCGTCGTCCAAAACGCGTCTCAGGTTCGGGACAAGATGGTCGATCAAGGCGCGCACCGCTCGGTTCGTTCCGCGGTCGTGCGGGAACACGACATGGGCGGGGGCTGGGGCAACCTCGCAATGGGGGAGCAGGCGGACGAGCCGGCCGGTGCGGAGGTGTTCCGCCACCTGATACGATCGCGCCTGGATGATCCCGGAACCGCGTAGCGCAGCATCGATCGCGGCCATCGCGTTGTTGACGCTCAGTCGCGTGGCAATGCGCACGGCGCGTGTGCGGCGGCTCCCGCCGGAGGTGCGGAAGGACCAGAGTTCGCCGTCGCCTTCGGCGTTCAGTCCGATACAGGCGTGGCGCTGGAGATCGCCCACCTCGGCCGGCGTTCCGGCGCGTGCCAGATATTCGGGCGAAGCGCAGAGACGCGTGCCGACTTCGCCGATCCTCACCGCCGTCAGCGTGGAGTCGGGAAGCGGTGCCAGGCGGACCGCCACGTCGACGCCTTCGCCGGTAAGGTTCACGAGCCGGTTCACCAGCAGAACGCGAACGCCGACCCGTGGATGGCGGGCGAGGAAGTCTTCCAGCAGCGGCATCACGTTGAAGCGGCCGAAGAGTTCGGGTGCAGTAACCACGACCGTGCCCTGCAGCAGCGTCGCGGCACGAACCGGTTCGATCTCGCGCAAGCGCGCGATCACGTCCCGCCATGCCTGAAGGTGCCGTTCGCCGGCTGCGGTCAGGCTGAGCGTGCGGGTGGACCGCAGCAGCAGGGCCTCGCCGGCGTGATGTTCCAGCAGTGCCACCGCCCGCGTGACGGACGCGGGAGAGCGGGCGTGGCGCCGGGCGGCTGCGGCAAGCGAACCCTCCTCCACTGCCGTCACGAAGAGTTCCATCGCATCGAGCCGGTCCATCATTTCAGGATCTGCAATGTAGTCGAGCGGAGAACAAGGCTTATTCCCGATCGTGGGACGATTACATTCTGCTCGGGGGCAAACGAATAGCCATGCGCCGTCCTCAACCCTTTGCCGTCGTCGATTCTGCTTCGGGCTGTTCGTGCCCGGCGCATCGGCGACGTGCCGCTACCGCGATACGCTCGAAAATGCAGGAGAAGTCCATGTCCGTCGTTCGCTACAAGAAGCAGAAAGTAGGAGAGGTGGAGGTCTTCTACCGCGAAGCCGGGCCGGTCGACGCGCCCGTTCTCCTCCTGCTGCACGGCTTCCCCTCCGCCAGCCACATGTTCCGCGATCTGATCCCGGAATTGGCCGACCGGTACCGCGTGATCGCCCCCGATCTGCCGGGGTTCGGACAGACCGAGGCGCCGCCTCGGGGTGCGTTCACCTACAGCTTCGAATCGCTGGCCGAGGTGCTCGGCGGGTTCGTCGACGCGATCGGCCTCCGCCGCTACGCGCTGTACGTCTTCGACTATGGTGCCCCCACCGGGTTCCGCCTGGCGATGCGGCATCCCGAGCGGGTGACGGCGATCGTCTCGCAGAACGGCAACGCCTATCTCGAAGGCTTCAGTGACGAATGGGAGGCGTGGCAGCGCTACTGGCGCGAGCCGAACGACGCCAATCGCGAGGCGTGCCGTGCCTCGCTGTCGGCGGAGACGATCCGCGACTGGCAATATGGCACCGGCGCCGATCCGGCCCGGCTGTCGCCCGACGGCTACGAGCTCGACATCGCCTATATGGCACGGCCGGGTGCGGAGGAGATCCAGCTCGACCTGATCCTGGACTACAGGAGCAACGTCGCGCTCTATCCCGCATTCCAGGCCTATTTCCGCGAGCATCGTCCGCCGCTTCTGGCGGTGTGGGGCCGGCACGATCCCGCGTTCGTTCCGGCAGGAGCAATCGCCTACCGCCGGGATCTTCCGGACGCCGAGGTCCACCTCATCGATGCCGGGCATTTCGCGCTGGAGACGCATCACCGCAAAATCGCCGAGTACGTCCGCGATTTCCTCGCTCGCATGCTGGAAGGCTGAACCCTGACCTCTGCCCCAGGATGCCGGCGCTCTCACCCCGGGCGGCAGCACCCGTCACACGGGCGCTGCCGATCCCCTCCTCAGTAGGCCGCGGTGAACCGCCCGCGGCTGTGGCGGGGATGCTCGAGTTCATCGACCATTGCGATGGCGTAGTCGGCGAAGCTGATCTTGCTGTCGCCGGCGTCATCGACGATCAGCTGATCGCCGCCGGTGCGGAACGACTGCGTCCGCGGACCTTCGAAGATGAAGGCTGCTGGCGAGAAGAAGGTCCAATCGACGTCGGTCTCCCGACGCAGCGCCTCGAGAAAGGCGATCCCCTGACCCGCAGCTTCCTTCCATTCGGCAGGGAAGTGGGGCGTGTCGAACAGCCGCTTGCCCGGCGCGACCTCCAGACTGGCCGCGCCGCCGGTCACCAGCAAGCGTCCGACACCTGCTTCCTTGAGCGCACCGACCAGAAGCTCGACCGGCACGTCGAAATGCAGCGCGCTGATCACCGCGTCGCCCCCTCGGATCAGGTCCGCCAAGGCCGTGCGATCGGACGCGTCGCCGGCGATCGGTTCGATCGTTGCCGCCGTCGGGATCGCCCCGGGCCGGCGTGCAATGGCACGGACGTGATGCCCGCGCGCGGCGAGTTCCTTCGCGATTTCCGAACCCGCACGACCGCTCGCGCCTAGAACCGCAACATCCATCGACGATCTCCTTTTTGGTTTCTAACGGATACCACGTCGGTTAGGAGGCGATCCCATGCAAGACGGCACCTTCATCTCCGTTGGTCACCCGCAGGAAACCCCTCGTGGCGACGCTTACGCCCGTGACTGTCCGACCCGGCAGCTGCTCGACCGCATCGGCGACAAGTGGAGCGTCCTGATCCTGCTGCTGCTGGGCGAGGAGGAGATGCGGTTCAGCCGGCTGAAGAAGCGGATCGACGGCATATCGCAGAAGATGCTGAGCCAGACGCTCCGCTCGCTCGAACGCGACGGGCTGGTGACGCGCCATGCTTTCGCGACCGTGCCGGTGACCGTCAGTTATGGTATCACGGCGCTTGGCCGGGAGCTTCTCGCGGCCCTGCGACTGATGATCGACTGGGCCGAGACCCGCATGCCGGATGTCGTCGAGGCGCAACGCAGCTTCGACGGGCGTGCGGCGCTCGCCCATTGACGCGGCCGCTTGCATCGTCGCTACGGAGCAGCCTCCGGTTCATGGGACGGATTGAGCAACGCGTATGATCTGGCCTCTCCAGACGATCCTGCCATGGCTCGACCTGCTGGGGCTGTCCGTGTTCGCCGCATCGGGCGCACTGGCGGCGGCACGGCAGCGGCTCGATTTCGTCGGCGCCTGCTTCTTCGCCCTGATCACCGCGACCGGAGGCGGGACGCTGCGCGATCTGCTGATCGGTGCGCCGATCTTCTGGATGCATACCGCCGCGCCGGTCCTGCTGTGCGTCGCGATCGCGGCGGCTGCTTGGGTCGTCCCCCTGCGATGGTGGCCCGAACGGGCGCTGGAGTGGCTCGATGCCGCGGGCCTCGCCGCTTACGCGGTATACGGCGCCGCGAAGGCGCTGTCGTTCGGCATCGCGCCAGTGCCTGCGGTCGCGGCGGGGGCGGTCACCGCCTGTGTAGGGGGCGTGATCCGGGACATGACCGCGGGCGTGCCCTCCGTGCTCCTGCGGCACGAGCTCTACGTCACCGCGGCCTTGGCGGCGGCGGCAGCCTTCGTGCTGCTTTCGAACCTCGGGCTGGCGGCGCCGTGGCCCGCCTTTGTCTCCGCCAGCCTCGGCTTCGTCCTGCGCGGTGGCGCGATCCGCTGGCGGCTCACGCTACCTTCTCACAAGGGCGAGTAACAGGGAGCGCCGTCTCGGACGTCACTCGCTGCCGGCAGTCGTCAGCAGCGCCTTGAGCGGCGTCGTCGTATCAGCAAGCCGTGCCGGGTCGATCGTCGCGCCGGCTGTCACCAGCGCGCGTCCCTTGACATAGTCGCGGGTCGCGTTGACGCAGTCGAGCGCCACCACCCGGCCTTCGCGCAGATAGATCAGCGAAAAGCTGCGGGTGGCGGGATCGCCGCGGGTCACGACCTGATCGTGTCCGGCGGAGAGCCCGACGGTCTGGAGCTTCAGATCGTACTGGTTCGACCAGAACCACGGCACCGCGTGGTAGGGAGCGGGGTCGCCCAGGATCGTCCGGACGGCGGTCGCGGCCATGTCGTGCGCGTTCTGGACCGATTCGAGACGGATCGGCAGCCCGTCGGCGAACGGGTTGGCGTGGAGGGCGCAGTCACCGATCGCGAAGACATGGGGCAGCGAGGTGCGGCAATGCGCGTCGACCGCCACGCCGTTGCCGCCGCGCGCGCCGGCGGCGAGCAGCGGCTCGACCGCGGGGACGATGCCGATGCCCACGATCACCATTTGGGCGGGCAGGCGTTCGCCGTCGGCAAGGCGCACCCCGGTGACGCGGCCGTCGGCCTGGTCGATGCCCTCGACGCTAGAGGCGAGCCGCAGCGCGACGCCGCGGGCGCGGTGCTCCGCTTCGTAGAAGCGTGACAGCGGTTCGCCGGCGACGCGTGCGAGCACCCGGTCGAGCGCCTCGACTACCGTCACCTGCTTGCCGAGCTTGGTCAGCACCGCCGCCGCCTCCAGCCCGATATAGCCGCCGCCAACCACCACGACCCGGTCGGTCGTGGAAAGCTCGGTGACGAGCCGGTCGACGTCGGCACGGGTCCGGATCGAATGGATGCCCGTCGCGTCGTTGCCGGCGCAGGGCAGCCCGCGGGCATGGGCGCCGGCCGCCCAGATCAGCGTGCCGTAGCCAAGGGTACTCCCGTCCGCGCAGGCAACCGTGCGCGCGTCGGGATCGACCGCAACCACCCGCCGCCCGGCGAGCATCGTCACGTCGCGCTCTTCCCAGAAGGCGGGCGGGCGGACGAGGAGCCGCTCGAACGGCTTGTCGCCGGCGAGATACTCCTTCGACAGCGGCGGGCGCTCGTAGGGGAGTTCGGGTTCCTCGCCGACGATCGCGATGCTGCCGGCGAACTTGCGCTGGCGCAGCGCGATGGCCGCCTGCGCGCCGCCGTGGCCGGCGCCCACGATCAGGATGTCGAAGCGGTCGGTCACGCGGTTCCTCCGGCTGGCTGCGCCCGCGCTATAGCGGAGCCGTGGCGCGTGGCGAGGGGGCGTGCGTCAGACGGCGCTCGCCGCCACCGCGATCGCCCCGAGCGGACCCGCCAGTGCACCCAGTGCGGGGGCGACGATGTAGGGTCCGTCCGCCGGCAGCGGCATGTAGCCGCCGAGGCTGTCGCGCAGCGCCGCCTCGATCCGCGGCAGCAGGTGTGGCTGGCCGGAGGGAACGCCGCCGCCGATCGCGATGCGCCGCGGTCCGGTAGTGCACACCAGGTCGTGGCACATGATCGCGAGCGCGGAGACGACCGGCTCCCACACCGGATCGTCCTCGGAGACCGCGTCGACCGAGCGTCCGCCGAGCCGCGCGACGAGCGCCGTGCCCGAGGCGAGCCCCTCGATGCAGTCGGGATGGTAGCGGCAGACGCTGGTCAGCGTGTCGGAGGCGAGCCGCGGCACGCGCAGATGGCCGATCTCGCTGTGGCTGATCCCGCGCGTCGGCTTGCCGTGCACGACCAGCCCGACGCCGACGCCGGTCCCGACGGTGACATAGGCGAAGTCGTCGAGGCCCTGCGCGCATCCCCAGCGGATCTCGGCGAGGGCGGCGCCGTTGACGTCGGTGTCGAAGCCGACGGGAACGTCGAACGGCGCGGACAGCGTGCCGCGGATGTCGGCACCCGGCCAGCCGGACTTGTTGGTTTCGAGCACCTGACCGTAGCGCGGCGAGCGCGGGTCGATGTCGATCGGCCCGAAGGAGGCGATGCCGATCGCGCGAAAGCCGTGCGCCGCATGCCATTCGGTAAGGATCGCGACGATCGCCGGCAGGGTCTCGGACGGCTGCGTCGTGGGAACGGTACGCTGGTCGAGGATCTCGCCGGGGCCGTACGCCAGCGTGCACACGCATTTCGTGCCGCCGAGTTCGATCCCGGCGAACGGAAGCGAGCGGGAACCTGCTGCCTGGGTAGCTGCCGCGTTCATGCCGGGACGTTCCGACCAAGCGTCGCCGTACGGCGGGATGGCTGGCGGCACGACGCAGCCATCGGGTTCAGCCGAAACATCAGGTGATCTCTCCCTTTCCTTCGCGCCGGTCGCCGCTGCGGAGCAGCGTAGACACGGCGAACGACCGAATTAATACACCAACTTTTCTAACTCAACGGCCAAGCGCGGCTTCTTCGAAGAAGGGTCGTTGCCCATCCCGAGATGACACAGGCGCTTGTATCCGCGGGCGGGTGCTGCATTAGTGAGCGCTGACACCGTTCACCGCCGGAGCACCGGCGCGCAGGAGAGGCATATGCGGCGAGCAAGCACGCGAGATCGACAGCCGGGCAGGCACGAGTCGGATCGTGGATCGCGCCCTGCATGATCGCCGCGTCTTCCGGTGCCCGGCTGTCCGGCACCAATCTCGAACGTGCCGCCGATCATAACCAGCGCGTGACGCTGCACGCGATCCGCGTGTGCGGCTCGCTGACCCGCGTCGAACTGGCCGGCATCACCGGCCTGACGCCGCCGGCGATTGCGAACATCACCCGGCGTCTGCTGCAGGACGGGCTGATCGAGGAAGCGGGCCAGCGCCGTGGTGGGCGCGGGCAGCCCCCGACCAAGCTCGTCGTGCGGCGCAACGCCTGCTACGCGATCGGGGTCAACATCGACCGCGATCACATCACGATCGTGGTGGTCGATTTCTCCGGCCGCACTCTCGCGCGCGTATCGGAGGAGGTCGCCTTCGCGCTGCCGGATCACGTCCGCTCGCTGTACGAACGCTCGATCGAGCGCATGCTCGCCGAGGCCGAGGTGGACCCCGCCAAGCTGGTGGGGATCGGCGTCGCGGCGCCAGACGACCTGGGGAGCGTCGATCTGCCTGGACGGCCGGCGGCCTATGCCGCGTGGAACGGCATCGACATGGCGACGCTGTTCACCGAGCCGTTCGATCTGCCGGTGTTCGTCGAGAACGACGCCGCCGCGGCCGCCACCGGCGAAATGCAGTTCGGGCTCGGGCAGAAGCACGGCAGCTTCTTCTACGTTCTGCTGTCGTCGGGGCTCGGCGGCGGATTCGTGGTCGAGGGTGCCTATGTGCGCGGCGCCGACGGGCGCAGCGGCGAACTCGGCTTCATGCTCGCGCCGGACGGCAACGGCGGACGCGAACCGGTGCAGACGCTGGTCTCGCTCTCCGGGCTTGCGCGCCATCTCGAGGCGAGCGGCTTTGGCCTCGGCGACGTCGTCCATCGCGACGTGCTCTCGGCGGAAGTCGCCGAGTGCGTCGACGCGTGGATCGAGACGGCGGCACAGCGGCTGTGCACGCCGGTTGCGGCGATCTGCTGCCTGATCAACCCGGCGACGGTGCTGATCGGCGGGCGGCTGCCGCGTGCGTTGGTCGAGACGCTGGCGGATCGCGTCAACGCGCTGATGCAGGATCAGGCGGGCATCATCCCGTCGATCGCCCCCGTCGCGCGCGCGGCGTTGTCGGAGGATGCGCCCGCCGTCGGCGCGGCCGTGCTGCCGTTCAGCCACTTCCTCCTGCCGAAACCCGGCGCCTTGTGGAAGACGCCGGCGGCGGTGGTCGCCGAAGCGGCGGCGGCTTAGTCGCCGCCGGCCGCCGCGGTCGGCACGTAGATCAGCGACGGCGCCTCGCGGACGAAGCGGTCGAGCACGCCGTCGGCGATCTTGATCGACCCCTGGGGTCGCGTCGTGTTGGGGATGGTCTGAATGGCCTCCGCCTGGGCGGCGAGCGCTTGCGCCTGCGCGAAGAAGCCGCGCGCCCGGGAGTTGCCGCGTTCCGCTGCCGAGAGCCCGTTCGCCGTCGCTTGGAGCGACCGGCCCCACAGCTGGAGCGCGTCGAGCCACGGTTTACTTTGCGCGACGAAGCCGGCATCGGCGACGCCGGCGCGGATCGTATCGGGCGCGGTGGCGAGATCGTCGGCGGTGGTCTTCAGCCGTGCGAGCGCCTGCTCCCGCTCTTCGGCGGTGCCGTTCGCCAGCGCCTCCGCGACGCCGTCGAGCGTCGCCTTCAGCCGCGGGGCCGCCGGCTGCCACGGCTGGCTGCCGAAGGTCGGGGCGAGATGCTCGACGTCGAAGAAGGTCATCAGCGCGGCGGTGGTCGCCGCGTCGTCGGACGCCAGCATCCGCGCCGCCGCCTTCCACGCGCGATCGGCGTCGTAGCCGCGATCGTTCCACGCGAAGGCGGCGCTGCCGAACACCGCGACGCGGCTCGGCGCCTCCTGGTTCATCGGATTGGCGAGGATGCCGCTGAGCTCGTCCGAAAGCCCGGCCTGACGCTTGGCGTAGGGCGCCATCAGCAGCCGTCCGGAGGACTCGCCGTAGTCGTTGACCGGATAATTGTCCCACAGCAGCGTCTTGCGGCCGAACGCCTTGGTCGCGGCCTTGGCATCACCGATAGAGATCGCGGGCGGCACGACATCGGTGCCGGTCCACTGCACGTAGACGGCCGGGTCGACCTGCCGCAGCGCCGCCTTGTACGGCGATTCGGTGGTGTTGTAATACTCGGTCGGCACGATCATCAGTTCGGCGTCGGCGCCGTCCTTGCCCTTCAGCCAGTGGTAGATGCTGTTCGACAGCTGCGCCTGTGCCAGACCGGCGGCGCGCTCGCCCGGCTCGCCCAGCGCCGCACGATCGGCGTCGCAGTTCCACTTCTTATACTCGATGTCGTCGAACGCGATGTAGAAGGAGCGGACGCCCATGGCGCGGAACGCGTCGAACTTGCGCTGGAGCGCCTGCACGTCGGCCGGATCCGAATAGCAGATCGAGGGGCCGGGGGAGATCGCATAGGTGAAGCGGACGTGGTGCCGCCGCGCCTGGTCGACCAGCTGCTTGAGCGCGTCGAGCGTCGCCTGCGGATAGGCCTCGCGCCACTTGTCGCGCGCGAAGGGATCGTCCTTGGGGCTGTAGATGTAGGTGTTCGCCTTGACGCTGCCGAGGAAGTCGAGGTGCGCCGCGCGGTCCTGCATCGACCAGGGGGCGCCGTAGAACCCCTCGATCGTACCGCGGATCGCCATGCTGGGCGCGTCGGCGATGCGCACGGAGGGCATGGTTCCCCGCGCGGTCAGCTGGCGCAGCGTGTGTGCGGCATAGTAGAGCCCGTCGCCGTCGTGACCGGCGAGCACGACGAGCGGGGCGTTCCCGCGCGTTCCGCTCAGCAGCGCATAGCCTTCGCGCTGGTCGGGAAGCGTGCCGCCGAGCTGGGTGACGGCGGCGCGCACCGAGCCGGCGTCCGCGGTGCCGAGCACCACCACCGTGCCCCGCGGCTTGCCGGGCAGGCTGCGTGCGGTGCGGATCGTCTCGACCCCGGCGGCGGCGAGCGCGTCGCGCACCAGCGCGACCGTCGCTGCGTCCGCGCCCGCGTCGACCAACGTCGCCTCACGGCCGAGGTCCAGCACCGGGCCGGTGAGCGCCATCGACACCGGCTGGGGGAACACCGCCGGCAAGGTCGCGAGCGGCGTCGCATGCGCGCTCCCGACAAGCAGTGCAGCCGCTGCGGTAGCGAGCAGGAAGGTCGGGCGAGCGAAGGTCTGCGGCACTTTGGTCTCCGATAGGTAACCAAAAGGTCTCAGATCATTGCCGCCGTGTCCAGCGGAACCGACAATGTCCTCCAGCGGTGAGAGCTTACGACCGCGACTTGCGATCGCGTGGCGTGGCGCTGCGTACCAGTACCGCCGTCGACAACAGGATCGCCGAGACGAGGCCGCCGATCGCCAGCAATCCGGCCGGCGTCACCTCGACCGACGCCTGCAGGCGTTGCCGCTTGCCCAGGCGTACGCTCACCGCGGCGCGTTGCCGCCCATCCGCCGGCAGCAGCGCTTGCGGCGCGCTCGGCACCTCCCGGCTCATGCCGCGCCCTCCTCGAAATCGAACAGCGTGCGGTGCTGGCGCGGCTGCGAGCGGAGATATTGGTTGGCGGCGCGGACGCGGGCGCTGAGGTGCGCGGCGGCGTGCCACGGCCAGCGCGGATCGTAGAGGATGGTGCGGGCGAGTGCGACATAGTCGGCGTCGCCGGTGCCGACGATCGCCTCGGCCTGGTCATAGTCGGTGATCAGCCCCACCGCGACGACCTGCATGCCCGTCGCCTGTTTCACCGCGCGCGCGAGCGGCACCTGATAGCTGGGGCCGACCGGGATCTGCTGGCGCGGATCGAGCCCGCCGCTCGACACGTGGATCAACCCGCAGCCGCGGGCCTCCAGCGCCTGGGCGAAGGCGATGGTCTGCTCGACGTCCCAGCCGCCCTCGACCCAGTCGGTGCCCGAGACGCGCACCGTCACCGGCTTGCCGGGGAATGCCGTCTGCACCGCGTCGAACACCTCGAGCGGGAAGCGCATGCGGTTCTCCAGGCTGCCGCCGTAATCATCGTCGCGGCGGTTGGAGAGCGGCGAGAGGAACTGGTGGAGCAGATACCCGTGCGCGGCATGGATCTGAACCGCGTCGATCCCCAGCCGATGCGCGCGGCGCGCCGCATCGGCGAAGGCGTCGCGTATCCGGACCATTTCCGCGCGGTCGAGCGCCTGCGGCGCGTTCTCGCCCGCCTCGAACGGCATCGGGGAGGGGGCGACCGTCTGCCAGCCATCGGCGTCGTCGGGCGGCAGCTGCGCGCCACCCTTCCACGGTAGGTCGGTCGACGCCTTGCGGCCGGCGTGCGCCAGCTGGATCGCGATCGGTATCGGCGAATGGCGGCGGACGCTTTCGAGCACCTTCGCCATCGCCGCCTCGGTCGCATCGTCCCACAGGCCGACGTCGCCGTAGCTGATCCGCCCCTCCGGCACGACCGCGGTCGCCTCGATCGTCAGCAGACCGGCGCCTGACAGCGCCAGCTGGCCGAGGTGGATCTGGTGCCAGTCGGTCATGCAGCCGTCGACGGCCGAATATTGGCACATCGGCGCGATGACGATGCGGTTGTCCATCGTCAGCGAGCCCAGGCGGGCGGGGGCGAACAGCGCGGGGGTGGTCATGGGTGCACTCCGTTCAGGCGTCGGGGTAATCGGTGGCGTAGCTGGCGTCGCGCGTGCTCTCGATCTCGGCCAGCCGTGCCTTCAGCCGCTCGACGACGGCGTCATGCCCCCATTTGCCGAGCACCAGGTGGCGCGGCGGATCGCTTTGGTGGGTTAGGGCGATCATGGCGCCGGCCGCCCGCACCGGGTCGCCGGCCTGCGTGCCGCTGCTCCGGCGGGTGCTCTCCAGGCGCTTGCCCGCGGTATCGGCATAGTCGGCGATGCGGTTGGGCGTCTGCCGGAGCGACCGGCCTGCCCAGTCGGTGCGGAACGGCCCGGGTTCGACGCAGGTGACGCGGATGCCGAGCGGCGCGACCTCGGCGGCGAGGGCGTCGGACCAGCCTTCGACCGCATGCTTGGAGGCGGCGTAATAGCCCGAACTCGCGAAGCCGACGAGCCCGGCAACCGAGGTGATGTTGAGGATGTGGCCGCGGCCTTGCGCGCGCATCGCCGGCAGCACCGCGCGGGTGACCGCGAACAGGCCGAAGACGTTGGCGTCGAACTGGCGCGGATTTCGGCGTCCTCGCCTTCCTCGACGCTGCTCTGATAGCCGTAGCCGGCGTTGTTCACGAGCACGTCGATGCGGCCGAACCGATCCCGGGTATCCGCGACGGCGGCGGCGATCTGCGCCTGGTCGGTGACGTCGAGCGCCACCGCGAGCGCGCGGTCGGGATGGGCCGCGACCAGATCGGCGACCCGCTCCGGCTCGCGCGCGGTCACCACTGCCCGCCAGCCGCGTTCGAGCACGCGCGTGGCGAGTTCGCGGCCGAAGCCGCTGGAGCAGCCAGTGATGAACCAGACGGGGGTATCGGACATGGCGGGCTCCGGGAAGGGAAGGGGCCCGTTAGGTAGGCTGCCGCCGCGTGCCCGCAACCCTGCACCCCGCCGGCTCCATGGCCAAAAAAAAGGGCCCGCACTCCCGAAGGAGTGCGGGCCCAGTTCATGGGAAGGTGTTCAGGACGTCGATCAGAAGTTGATCGTGGTGCCGATCGCGATCTGGCGACCCAGAATGTCGTAGCGCGAAGAGATCGTGTTGTTGCGGAACAGGCCCGTCACGTCGCGCGAGTTCGGGAAGACCGGCGGCGACTTGTCGAGGATGTTGTTCGCCGCGATGCGGAACGAGAACGCCTCGTTGACGCGGAAGCCCAGCGCCAAGTCGAAGTAGCTGATCGCGTCGACCTTGTAGAAGGTCGTGCGGGTCGAGTCCGGCGTCCAGCCGAGGTTGGTGTCGCCCGAGTTCGACACGTTCGTCAGCGGGCCCAGGTAGCGCCAGTTCACCGACGCGCTGAAGAAGCCGTCGTCCGTGGTGTAGGTGCCGCGCAGGTTGTGCGTCCACTTCGGGATGAACTGGCCGCAGCCGGCGCCGCCGTAATAGCCCACGCAATTGCGCTTGTTGAGCGTCGGCGCGTCCTGAGCGCCCAGCAACGTGGTCAGCGACCCGGAGAAGTCGAAGTCGAGCTTGCCGGCCGACCCCATGCGCAGGGCGTACTGACCCTGGAAGTCCCAGCCGTACGACTTGCTCTGGTAGTAGTTGGTCGTGCCGCGGCGAACATAGCCGCTCTGAGCGTTCGTCGTCGTGGGGCTGTACAGCGTGCCGTCGGCGTTGCGGACGAACATCGAGCAGAAGAAGTCGTTGCCGCTCGACAGACAGCCATCCCGGAAGAAGTCGTAGTTGTTGTAGCCGATCGAATCGTCGAGATCGATCAGGTAGCGATCGACCGAGATCGTCAGGCCCGGCAGGAACCGCGGCTTCAGCACAACACCGAACGTCTTGGTGTACGCCGTTTCCGGGGCGACCGTGAAGCCGCCGCTGCGCGTCGTGCAGCCAACGTCGGTCGGGCAGAGCAGGGTCGCGCTACCATAGAGGTTGTCCGCCAGACCGGTTGCAGCGCAGACTTCACGCGACGCCTGCGGGGCGCCGAAGATCGGCTGCCGCTGCCCAGTATCGGGATCGGTCGTGTAGCCGGTGATCGTCGGTGCGCAGAAGTCGTTGAACGCCTGGGGATCGATGCGGTCGTAGTCGCTGTTGCTCGCCTGGAACGCCTCGACCACTGTGGGCGCACGCTGGGCCCGATTGATCGAGCCGCGGAAAGTGATGTCGGGGATCGGCGCCCAGATCGCTTCCGCCTTCCAAGTGGTGAACGCCTTGGGGTTGGTGCTGTACTTCGACACGCGGAACGCACCGTTGAACTGCAGCAGGTCCGCAAACGGCTTGTGCTCGGCGATCGGAACCTGGACCTCGACGTTGCCCTCCCAGACATGCTGCGCAAGATGCTGGTCGGTGCCGCCGTTCTGCTCGCGCCAAACGGCGTTCGCGGTCGAGTCGAGCTGGTCTTCGCGATATTCCGCACCGATCGCGATCGCGACGCCCTGCTCGGCCCAGGGGCTGGTGATGCCATGCTGGCCCAGGTCGCCCTGAACGGTCGCGATTGCGTTGTAGAGCGTGTTGACCGTCTTCTGGGTGCCGTAGCCGCCTTCCATCAGATAATCGAACAACGCCTGATCGTTGACCGACGAGTTCGGGCTGAACGGATTGAACGGCACGCAGCCGTCGCTGGCGTCCTGGCAGGTGATGGTGCCGTTGCTGCTCACCACGTCGAGCGCGTTGTTGACGCGGTCGAAGTCGGGCATGCCCCAGGTGATGTTCATCTGGTTGCGGGAATAGACGCCTCCGACGTCATAGCTCCAGCCCTGTGCGAACTCGCCGCGCACGCCGCCGGTTAGGCGAAGCCCCTTGTTGAGGTAGGTGTCCTCGATCGGGTTCACGCCGTTCGCGCGGTAGCGCAGTTCCACCGGCGTGGTAGTATCGGTGCCTGCGTCCGTGCCGCACAGAACCTGGGCCTGCTGCGCCGACAGGTAGGGGTTGTTGCAGCGTACGGTATAGGCCGTGGTGCCGTCACCATAGGCCGTCGAGCTGAGTACACGGGCCGGGAACGGGTTGGTCGACTTGTCGCGGAACCACATTCCGTTGGCGTAGACTTCCGCCTCGGGCGCAATCTCGAAGGAGGCGAAGCCGCCGGCGTTCCAGCGCTTGTTCGCGCGCTGGAATGCGGTGCCGTCATAAGGGTTGGCAGCATAGGCGTCCGAATAGGGCAGCAGCGTGCCCGACCCGTCCGGATTGTTCACATATTCGTTGCCGCTGTTCGCGCCGGCGCGCGGGGAGATATAGCCAAACGGCGAGTAGGTGGAGGTGGTGCAGCCGAGCGGGCCGTCCTTCACCGGCTGGGTGAGTTCGCAAGCAGCGATCTCGCGCGCGCTGAACGGCACGAGTGCCGCCTCGCGGTAGTTGACGTAGCCGGAGATGTGGAAGCGGTCGTCGAACAGCTTCTTGCCGGCGGTCAGCGAGATGTCGGTACGGCCGCCGTCGAACGCGTTGCCGCGTGCCGGCTGCCCGAAGTTGTAGCCATTGGCGACGTCGGTCGCGAGGCCCGGCTTGTTGTCGTGCGCGTAGAAGTTGTAGTTGCCGTTGATCTGCACGCCCTCGAAATCGTTATCGAGGATGAAGTTGACGACGCCGGCGATCGCGTCCGAACCATAGACGGCCGAGGCGCCGCCGGTCAGCACGTCGACGCGCTTGATCAGCGACGTCGGGATCATGTTCGCGTCGAGGCCGTTGACGGTGCCCAGGCGCTTGCCGTCAACCAGGACGAGCGTGCGCTCGAAGCCCAGGTTGCGCAGCTTGATGCGCTGGCGGCCGTCGGAATCGGCGTAGTTCTGCTGGCTGTCGGGTGCGACCTGCGGGATTCGGTTGAGCACTTCCTCGACGTTCACCGCCGCCTGGGCGCGGATCGATTCCGAGGTGACCGAGGTGATCGGTGCCGCCGCGGTCACGTTCGGGCGGTTGATGCGCGATCCGGTAACGACGATCGAACCGGCGTCGTCCGCTGGCGCGTCCTGAACGGGCTCCAGCGCGGAGTCGGTCTCGACCGGGCCGCCGGTCACATTGGCTTCCTGAGCCATCGCCGGCATCGCGGCGACGCCGACGATGCAGGTGGAGGCAAGCAACAAACGCGTCATCGTCTTCACTAATCGTCCCCTTTAGTTCTTCGCGCCGCTCGGCCCTTTGAGGCTCTGGGCGGCGTGGATGGTGGTCCGTCCTTCGGTGTCGGTAACGGCGTAGGTGAAGCCCGGCAGGTGCGCGAAGGCACCGACCCGGCCGTTGCGGTCGATCGCGAGGAAGCCGACCTGCGCGTCCTTGACCGCATTGCCGCGAAGCTTGGCGATATGCTCGACCGCCTCGCGGCAGGCGGCGCCGGGCGTCAGCCCCATGCGCATCGAATTGGTGATGCGGGCGGTGCCGACGATGCGGGTGACCTCTTCGCCCACGCCCGTCGCCGTCGCCGCGCCGACGCCGGGCTCGACCATCAGCCCGCAACCGGCCTGCGGCGAGTCGCCGACGCGGCCGCGCAGCTTGAACGCCATGCCGGAGGTGGTGCACGCCCCTGCCAGCCGGCCGTCGGGGCCGCAGGCGACGATGCCGATGGTGTCGTGGTCGAGCGCGGAGCCGCGCTGGTTTTCGCTGTTGGCGACCGGCTGATACTTGGCGGTCTTGAGCCACTCGCGCCACCCCGCTTCCGCTTCGGGCGTCAGCAGCTTGGTGCGGTCGAACCCCTCGGCGATCGCGAACTGGCGGGCACCTTCGCCGACCAGCATCGTGTGCGGGGTCTTCTCCATGACGCGGCGCGCGACCGAGATCGGGTGGAGTACGTCTTCCAGTGCGGCGACCGCGCCGACATGGCCGCGGTCGTCCATGATGATCGCGTCGAGCGTGACGTGGCCGTCGCGGTCCGGGTAGCCGCCGTAGCCGACGGAGTGGTTGCTGGCGTCGGCTTCGGGCACCTGTGCGCCGGCTTCGACCGCGTCGATCAGGCTGCCGGTGGCCTTGAAGCGCGCATAGGCGGCGGCGTTGGCCGCGGCGCCGAAATCCCAAGTGGAAACGATGAGGGCGCGACCGGCGGGTGCGGCGGCTGCCGCGCGTCCGATCGACGCGGACGCCAGGCCGCCGATGCCGATTGCGAGCGTGTCTCTGCGCGAAATTCCCACGGCACGGCCTCCCCGATGCGCCCGGGAACGGTTGGTCCCCGGCTGGATGGTCGCGCTAACATTTTTGGATCCGCGACCTTGCAACAAACCTGTCACGCGGACGCGATCAATTCAATACCAAAAACGCTTAATGGTGATGTCGAGCCTCAGTGCAAGGGAAGACCTTTGCTCTTCTTGATCGGGTGTGTCGTCGAGGACACGACAAGAAGCGGCCGCGGGCGAGGTGCGCGCGGCCGCTTCAGGAACGCGGACTCGGCTCAGCGGCGGGCGGTGAAGCCGCCGATCCCGGCGATCGCCAGCCGCTCGCGCGGGAGTGCCGGTTCGGCGAAGCGCAGGCGGAGATAGCGCGCGGTGCGCGGGCGATCGAAGGCGATGCGCTGGGTGGAGAGCGCATAGGCGATGTTGCTGAACTCGCCGCTTGCGCCTGGCTGCCACGTCTTCCCGTCGACGCTCGTCTCGGCGACATAGCCCTTCGGCGGTACGGCATTGGTCATAACTTGCCGCGAGGGCGTCAGGCTGAAGCCGGCGAGCAGCACCGGCTCGGGCAGGGCAACGGTGACGCTCGCCGGCTTAGCAGCGGTCGGTGCCGGCTGCGCCCAGATCGTCGCAGCGTCGTTGTCGAGCAGCTTCTCGGCGCCCGGCGCGCTCGCCTCGACGATATTCCAGCCGGAGGTGCCGAGCACGGTCGGATCGGACGAGACGATCGCCGGCACGTCGACCGCAGCCACCGAGCGGAACAGCGCCAGTTCGCTGATCGCGGGGCAGGCGGGCGCCTCGAGGATGCGCAGCCGCACGCGACGGGCGGTGATCAGCTTGGGAAGGCGGACGATGCGCTGCGCCGAGATGCATTCGTGCTCCGCCAGCTGCTGCCAGCGGCCATCGACCTCCGCGTCGATCGCGAAACGGGTGACGCGTACGCCGAGCGGCAGATATTCGCGCATCCGGATCACGTCGAAGCTGCGACCCGGCGGCAGGTCGAGCGTCAGGCTCGGGGTGGTGACGCCATCGGGCGCCGACCAGTAGCTTTCCCGGTCGCCGTCGAGCACGCGTGCCGGCTCGAACCCGCGGCCGCGGCTGTGGCTGGCGGTCGCCACCGCCCCCTGCGCCAGGTCGGTCGCGAAGGTCGCGCGGATCGCATCGCCGAACGATTTCAGGATCTTCACGTCTTGGTCGGCAATGCGACCGCGGCGATCGGGCGGGATGTTAAGGTTGAGGTTGGTGCCACGCCCGACGGACTCGTCGTAGAGGCGGATCAGCCGCGCGGGGCTCTTGACCTTGGAATCCTCGTCGGCGTGGTAGAACCAGCCCGGGCGGATCGACACGTCGGTCTCCGCCGGCCACCACAGCTCGGCCCCGCGGACGCCGCTGTTGCCGTTCTCCTGGTCGTAGGGCTCGTTGGGCATGGTCGGCCAGCACGGATCGCCAGCGACGCCGTCCTCGTTGCCGACCCAGCGGATGTCGGCGCCGAGCGGATCGAAGGTGCAGGCGTTGGGCTGCAGCTTGTGCACCAGCGCGATAATCGAGGGCCAGTTGTAGTAGCGCGGCGCATCGATCTTCCGCGCCTCGCGCGCGCCGCCGTAATAGCCGTCGCCGCCGTTCGCGCCGTCGAACCACACCTCGAACAGGTCGCCGTAGCGGGTGCACAGCTCGGTCAGCTGCGCGCGATAATAGGTGATGTACGCCGGGCGGCCGTATTCGGCGTGGTTGCGATCCCACGGCGACAGGTACAGGCCGAACGGCAGGTTCGCGCGGCGGCAGGCATCGGCCATCTCGCGGACGATGTCGCCCTTGCCGTTCTTGTAGGGGCTGTTGCGGATGCAATGCTCGGTGAGCATCGTCGGCCACAGGCAGAAGCCGTCGTGGTGCTTGGCCGTCAGGATCAACCCGCGCAGACCCCCGGCCTTGGCCGCCGCAACGATCTGGTCGGGGTCGAAGTCGGTCGGGTCGAACAGCTTGGGGCTCTCGTCGCCAAACCCCCATTCCTTGTCGGTATAGGTGTTGATCGAGAAGTGGACGAAGGCGTACGCCTCGCGGCCGTGCCAGCGCCACTGGCGCGGCGAGGGCGTGGCGCCCCAGGGCTTGGGCGCGCGCGAGGGCGTGGCGGCGTTGGCGGTGCCGGCGGGGAGGGCGCCTGCCACCAGGCCGGTGGCGATCAGCGTGCGCCGGGTGAGATCGGTCATGGGAACTCCGAAGCAGGTCAGGCAGGCGTGCTGCCGAAGGAGGGCGGACGGTCGGCGAGCGCCTGGCCGAATCTGCGGTTGGGCGTGGCGCTCATCGTGAAGCGCAGCGTGCCGCCCTTGGCGAACTCGCGGTGCGATATCCAGCTGCGCGTCCACGGCCGACCGTTCCAGGTCACCGCCGCGACATAGGGCGTGTCGGCGCGGTTGCCCGGCGCCTCGACCACCAGCTTGCGGCCGCCGCCCAGCTTGACCTCGGCCCGCTCGAACAGCGGCGATCCGAACACATAGGCCGCCTCGATCGGATCGACCGGATAGAAGCCCAGCGCGCTCATCACGAACCACGCGCTCATCTGCCCGCAGTCGTCGTTGCCGATCACGCCGTCCGGGTCGGCCTTGTACATCTCGGTCAGCAGGCGGCGCACCATCGCCTGCGTCTTCCACGGCGCGCCGACATAGGCATAGAGATAGGCGACATGCTGGTCGGGCTCGTTGCCGTGCGCATACTGGCCGACGAGCCCCGAAATGTCGGGCGGCGCATTGTCCGGCAGCGTCGAGGGTGCGGAGAACAGCGCGTCGAGCTTCGCCTCGAACGCCGCATCGCCGCCGAAATGCGCGATCTGGCCGTACATGTCGTGCTGGTTGAGGAAGGTCGTCTGCCAGCCGTTGGCCTCGGTATAGTCGCGATATTCCGAGACCTTGTGGCCGATCTGGATTGGGTCGTACGGCTCGATCCACGATCCGTCGGCGTGACGCGGACGGGCGAAGCGAATCTTCGGGTCGAGCACGTTGCGGTAGTTGAGGCTGCGACGGCGTAGGCGCGCCGCATCGTCTTTCGCGCCAGCCGCCTCGGCCAGATGCGCCATCGCCCAGTCGTCATAGGCATATTCCTGGGTGCGGCTGACGGACTCGTCGACACGGTCGGCGGGCAGATAGCCCAGCTTGCCATAGTCGCCGCGTCCGCGCGTGCTCGCGACGTCGGGCGTCGACGGATCGAACGCGCGCTTGCGGATCGCCGGCCACGCGGCGGCATAGTCCGCCTCGATCCCCTTGGCGCGCGCCTCCGCAAGCACCGCCACCGCATGCCAGCCGATCATCGTGCCGGTCTCGATCCCCTGAAGCGGCCACACCGGCGGGCCGAAGCGGCTCTCGACGCTTTGGCGCAGCAGGTCGCGGGCGAACTCGGCGGCACGGTCCGGTGCGATCAGCGTGAGCAGCGGGTGCAGCGTGCGATAGGTGTCCCACAGCGAATAGGTGCTGTAGGCGCGATCCTTGCCGGCTAGCTGGTGGATCTGCTGGTCGAGGCCGCGATAGCGCCCATCGACGTCGGAGAACAGCGTCGGCGCCAGCTGCGCGTGATAGACCGCGCTCGACAGGATGGTGCGCTGCTCGGGCGTGCCGCCGGCGACGCGGATGCTGCCGAGCGCCTTGTCCCACGCCTTCGATGCCGTCCGCCGCCGCGCGTCGAAGTTCCAGTCGCGGCCCTCCGCGTCCAGATTGGCGAGCGCGCCGGCCACGTCGACTCCGGATAGGCCGCAGCGGGTGAGGATCGGCGCCGCGCCGGCATCGTCATAGTGGAGCGCGAGCTTGAGCTTGTCGCCGGAAACGCTGCGCGTACCCTCGGGCTGCGGCTTGTCGTCGACGTAGAAGGTGACGCGATCGGGCGTACGCGACAGCCGCAGCGCGAAGTGGATCTGCCGCCCCTTCGCCCAGCGATACACGTGGCGGCTGCCGGTGATCGTGCCGTCGGCGGCGATCGCGAGACTGGCGTCGCGCACCAGTCGGTAGCTCGGCGGCTGCACCGGCGGCATGTGCCAGAAGTCGATCAGGACATGGCCGGGGCCCTGCGGAAAGCGATGCCGCTGCCAGCCGGTGCGCTCGGCGGCGGTGAGTTCCGACAGCACGCCGCTTTCGAGCCGGACGCGGTAATAGCCGGGCTGAGCATGTTCGTCGGAGAAGCGCTGGCGATAGCCCTTGTCGGGATCGTCGCGGGGACCGGGGACGAGCTGGACGGGCCCGCGGGTCGGCACCACCAGCACGTCCATCAGGTCGCCGATGCCGGCGCCCGACAGATGGGTGTGGCTGAACCCCATGATCGACGTGTCGGTGCGGTGATAGCCCGAGCACGCCTCCCAGCGGACGTTGTCGGTGTCCGGGCCGACCTGGACCATGCCGAACGGCATAGTCGGGCCGGGATAGGTGTGGCCGTCGCCGCCGGTGCCGATGAACAGGTCGGGCGGCGTCCGCTCGACGCCGCGGGCGAGCGCCGGCGCGGGAAGCCCAAGCGCCGCGACGGCCATGCCGGAGGTGCCGAGCAGCGCGCGGCGGGTGAGGTGGGTCATCAGAGCGTCTCCGCCAGCAGCCGCGGCCGCGTGTCGGCGACCGTCACGAGCAGCTCGCCGAACAGGCCGTTGGCCCAGGCGAACCAGTCGCGGGTGAACTTCTTTGGATCGTCCTGGTCGAACGCCTCATGAATGAAGCCGGTGCCGGCATCGGTGTCGCGCAGCGTCCTGAGGCACTGGCGGATCGTCGCGTCGTCCTCGGCCACGAACGCACGCTGGATCAGCGACATCGGCCAGATCTGGCCGAGGCCCACGTGCGGCCCGCCGATCCCCTCGGCAGCGCGGCCGCGCGACCAATAGGGGTTGGCGTCGCTCCACGCGGCGTCGGCGGTGCGGCGCCACAGCGGATCGGTCTTGGGGAAGCAGCCGAGATAGGCGAGGCTGGAGAGCGACGGTACGTTGGCATCGTCCATGAAGATCGCGTTGCCATAGCCGTCGACCTCGAAGGCCCACACCTCGCGGCCGTCGCGCAGCCGCATCTTGCCGTATTCGTGGAGCGCCGCCTCGACCTCGGCGGCAAGCGCGGTCGCATCCTGGGCAAGCGCGGTGTCGCGGCGCGCTTCGCTCGCGACGACCGCCAGCTCGCGCAGCGCGGTGACCGCGAACCAGTTGGCCGGTATCAGGAACGGGTAGACGCACGCGTCGTCGGAGGGGCGGAAGCCGCAATGGATCAGCCCGACCGACTTCGACGGCGGCCCCCATCCGTCGAGCATCATCGTCTCGGTGGTGCGGTTGCTCACCCGCTGGAAGCGATAGGGGCCGCGATCGTCCTTACGCTGCTGCTCGCGGAAGGTGCGGATGCTCGCGCGTGCCGCCTCGGCCCATTGCGCGTCGAACGGCGCCGGATCGCGCACCGCCTGCCAATAGCCGTGCGCGAGCCGCATCGCGTAGCACAGCGAGTCGATCTCCCACTTCCGCTCGGCGACGCCCGGCTTCATCTCGGTCTGGTCGGACAGCGCCCAGCTGAGCTCGGTCTTGCCGTTCGGATCTTCCAGGAACGCGTTGGCGTACGGGTCGATCAGGATGCAGCGCGACTGGCGGTGGATCAGCCCCTGGAAGAGCGTGCGCAGCTTCGCATCCTGCTTGGCGAGATGCAGGTACGGCTTCACCTGCGCGGCGGAGTCGCGCAGCCACAGCGCGTCGATGTCGCCGGTGATGACGAAGCTGTCCGGCTTGCCGTCGACGGTGCCCATCTTCACGGTGGTGTCGAGCGTGTTGGGATAGCAGTTGCCGAACATCCATCGCAGCTTCGGATCGCCAATCCTGGCGGAGACGCGTGCGATCTCACGCTCGACCGCCTTGCTGGTGAAGCGGCGCTCGGCCAGCGCCGGCCGGTTGCTGGCGAGCTTCGGAGCGGCTCGCGCGAAAGCGGGCGTGGCGGCGAGCGCGAGGCTTGCGCCGAGGACGGTACGACGATCGATCACTTGGCAAGCTCCCGGGCGTCGCCTGTCACGGTGAAGTCGGTCCAGGCGCCCGCGCCGTCGTCCGGCTGGCCGCCGCCGACATAGAGGCGATAGGCGCCCGGCTGGACGGTGCGCGTCCCGTCGCGCGCGACGGTGCTGAGGCTGCGCGGATCGATGTCGAAGCGCACCGTCTCGGTCCGGCCCGGCTTCAGCGACACGCGGCGGAACGCAACCAGCTGGCGCTGGAGCACCGGCGTGGTGAGGCCGCTGCCCTTGCCGGCGGCGGGCGGCACCAGATAGGCTTGCACCACCTCGTCGCCCGCACGCTTGCCCTCGTTGCGCACCTGTACGCTGACGGAGACGGTGCCGGCGGTGTCGCCCGCCTTCGCCACCGGTGCCCCATAGCCGAAGCGGGTGTAGCTGAGGCCGTGGCCGAAGCCCCACAGCGGCTCGCCGGTGAAGTAGCGGTAGGTCCGCTCCTTCATGCCATAGTCGGTGAACGCCGGCAGGTCGCTGGTCTGGCGATAGAAGGTCACCGGCAGGCGGCCCGACGGGTTGTTGAGCCCCGCCAGCGTCTCGGCGATCGCGGTGCCGCCGGACTGGCCGGGGTACCAGGCCGCCAGGATCGCGTCGGCCATGTCGGGATCGACCGCCACCGCGCTGCCGCTGGTCAGCACCACCACGACGGGCTTGCCGGTCTCGCGCAGCGCTTCGAGGAGCTTTTGCTGCGCGAGCGGCAACGCGATGTCGGTACGGTCGCCGCCGACGAAGCCGGGAACGCTCACCTGCAGCGCCTCGCCCTCCAGATCGGCGGAGAGGCCGAGCACGGCGACGACGACGTCCGCGTCCTTGGCCGCCTCGACGGCTTGCGCGAGCAGCGGCTCGGCTGGCGGCAGCCACAGCAGGCGGATGCCCTCGTCCTCGCCCTTATGGTCGAGCTCCAGGCGGATGTCGACGGGGCGGCCATCGCTGGCGAACGGCACCTCGACGCGGCCCTTGGTGATCTCGCCCGCCATCAACGGCTTGCCGTCGACCCACAGCCGCACCGAGTCATGCGACTTGCAGTATTTCCAGCAGACCGGCGTATCGATCGCCAGCCGGTACTTGCCCGCACCCGGCGGCACGAGCTGCCCCGTCCAGCGCACCGCGAAGCCCTGCGGCGAAAGCTGGGGCAGGGGGGCGGCACGGTTGTAGTCGAAATCGACCCGGCGGTCCTGCCGTACCGCTACCGGCGTGCCGGTCACGGTCGTGCTGGCGAAATACTCAGCTCGCAGCCCCGGCTTGCCGTCGGCACGCAGCGCCGTCTCCGGCACCACCACCGGCGCGCCGTCGGCGAGGACCGAACCCTGCGAATAGCGGACGTTGGCCGCGCCGAACTGCGCACGGATGCCGTCGAGCGGCGTCACCGGTTCACCCGCCGTGCCGTGATAGTTCGCTTGGAGCACACCCAAGTCGTCGGCGTTGGTCCCCACCACCGCGATGCGGCTTCCGGCCTTCAGCGGCAGGCGATCGGCGTCGTTCTTCAGCAGCACGATCGCCTTGCGCGCCGCCTCCAGCGCGAGCTTGCCATGCGCGGGCGCGCCGAGCTGGTTCGGCTTGATCCGGCTCCACGGGCTGCTCGCCCCGAACGCGATGCCGAGGGCGCGGCGAGCGTTGAGCGACCGCACGAGCGCGGTGTCGACCTCCGCCTCGGTCACCAGCCCGCGCTCGACCGCCTCTGGCAGGGCTGCGAAGGTCGTGCCGCAGTTGAGGTCGGTGCCGCCCTTGATCGCCGCCGCCGACGCGGCCGCCGAGTCGAGGCGATAGTGGTGGAACAGGTGGATGTTCGCGACCGCGTCGCAATCGGTGACGGTGAAGCCGGTGAAGCCCCAGTCGGTGCGCAGGCGGTCGATCATCAGCGACGGCATCGCGCACGCCGGCGTGCCGTGGATCGAGTTGTAGGCGCACATCAGCGACTGCGCTTTGCCCTCCGTCACCGCCATGCGAAACGCAGGCAGATAGGTGGACTCCAGGTCCTGCGGGCTCACGTCCACGTCGAAGCTGTCGCGCCCGGCCTCCGGCCCGCTGTGCACCGCGAAGTGCTTGGGCGTGCCGATCACCTTGGGATGCGCGGCATCGGGGCCCTGCAACCCCTGGATGAAGGCAACACCGAGCTTACCCGTCAGATGCGGGTCCTCGCCATAGGTCTCTTGGCCCCGGCCCCAGCGCGGGTCGCGGAAGATGTTGATGTTGGGCGACCAGATCGTCAGCCCCTCGTAGATCAGCCGGTCCGCGCTTGCCGGCTTGCGATTGTACATCGCCCGCGCCTCGGTCGCGACCACATCGCCGACGTCGTGCAGCAGCTGCACGTCCCAGGTTGCGGCCATGCCGATCGCCTGCGGGAATACGGTTGCCACTCCGTTGCGCGCGAGGCCGTGCAGCCCCTCGTTCCACCAGTCGTACGCCGGCAGCTCGGCCTTGGGATCGGCCGGCGCGCTGCTCTGGAGCTGCGCCGCCTTCTCCTCGATCGACATGCGGGACACGGTCGCCACGACCGGATCGGTGGGCGCCTCGGCGCCGGCCAGGAGCAGGGGAAGGAAGATCATGGCTGCGAACTCAGCGTACGGAGGGTGAGGGCACGAGCGAGGGTGCGCGCGGAGGCGTCGGATTCGACCGCGATGGTGACGCTTTCGCCCGGCAGCAGATCGAAGCCGTCGTCGCTCGGCTGGGCGGCGACCGCGCCGAAGTCGAGCATCACCGCGCGGGCGAGTGCCTTGGCGGTGATCGTCACGCGCTTGCCGTCCCAGCGGGCGCTAAGGCCGGGCGCGGGATAGGCCATGTCCTTGGGCAGCATCCGCTCGAAGACCTGACGCGACGCCGTCTTGCCGTCGATCACCAGTTCGGCGACCGCATAGCTGGCGTTGGGCGCGGCGCTGCCGAACAGCTCGGCGTCGGCGAAGCTGGCGATGTCGGTGGCGGAGAGCGGCGCGAGGGTGGTCGTGCCACCCTTATCGCCCAGCGGCTGCCCGGCCATGTCGAAGCTGCGGACGCGCCACTCGGCCGCGATCGGTTGCGTGGCGTCAGAAACCAGCGCGATGCGCGTCTTGCCGCCGCGGTTCTCCGCCACGATCGCCTGCGGCGCGAAAAAGCGGCGCGCGGCGTAGTGCAGCAGCTTCCAGCGGCCGTGATAGTCGATGCTCGCCCAGGAGATCGCCGGCCAGGTGTCGTTGAGCTGCCAGTAGAGCGAGCCCATGTTGGTCGGCCGGCACGCGCGATGGTGGCGCGCGGCCATGTCGATCGCCTGCGCCTGGTTGACCTGCGTCAGGTACACCGTGTCGGCGAAGTCCTTTGCCGGACGCAGCCGCTGGTCCAGGTACAGTTTAAGCCGCTCGTTGCCTTCGCCGGCCAGAAACTTCTGGTGCGCCTTGAGCACCGGACTGTCGAGCGCGAGCGGGCCGTTGCCGGCGAACTCGCGGATCGTCGACAGGTCCGGCATCCCCTGGAAGCCATATTCGGACATGAAGCGGGTGCAGCTGTCGAGATAGTTCTCCACCGGCTTGGAGCCCGACCACACGTCCCAGAAGTGCCGGTCGCCATCGGCGTCGGTGTCGACGGGGCCTTCATAGTCGGTCGAGGGCGAGCCCGGCCAATAGGGCGTCCCCGGCGACCGGGTGCGCACCACGTCCCGCAGCACGCGGTCGAACAGCACCGCCATGCCGGTGCCGATGCGCTCCTGCTCGTCGGCGCCGACGCGCTTCTTGAACGCCTTGCGATCGGACCAGTTTTCCCAGCCCGACAGCACCTCGTTGCCACCCGTCCAGCCGACGATCGAGGGGTGCGACTGGAGTCGCGCGACCTGCTGCTCGGCCTCGATGCGGACGTTCTCGCGGAACGCGGCATCCGGCGGCGTCACCGATCCGCCGAACATGAAGTCCTGCCAGATCATCAGACCCATCTCGTCCGCCATCGCGTAGAAGGCGTCGTCGAGATAATAGCCGCCGCCCCAAATGCGCAGCATGTTCATGTTGGCCACGCGCGAGCTTTCGAGCAGCTGGCGCATCTGCGCGGTCGTCACGCGGGTCGGGAAGCTGTCGAACGGGATCACGTTCGCGCCCTTGGCGAAGATCGGGATGCCGTTGACCTTGAAGCCGAAGCTGCCGTCCTTGCGGATCAGCTCGACGGTGCGCAGGCCGATGCGGCGCTCCGTCTGGTCGGTGACGCCGTTCGCCTCCACCAACGCGGCCTGCACGCGGTAGAGCGGCTGCGCGCCATAGCCGACCGGCTGCCAGCGCTGCGGGTTGGTGACCGTCAGCGGCACCGTCACCTGGTTCTCGCCGGCCGCGACCTGCACGGTGCGCTCGACGCTCTGGCGCTGCCCGTCCGGACCGGTGATGCCGGTGCGCAGCGTCACGCTGCCGGCGGCGTCCGCGACCAGCGTGTAGCGCGCGGTCAGCCGCGCCTCGGCATCGTTGAGCGCTTCCTGGTCGACCTGCAGCGTCTCGATGCGCGCGTCGTCCCACGCCTCCAGCCGCACCGGGCGCCACACGCCGATGTTCACCAGCCGCGGGCCCCAGTCCCAGCTGTAATGGTACTTGGGCTTGCGGATGTAGGGGGAGGTCTGCTTGCCCTTGGGCTCGTCGCCGAACGCGGAATCATATTCGCCGGGCAGCGGGTTCGCTTCCTTGAGCACCATCGGCTGGAGCGTGCGGATCGGCGAGGCGATCGACACCAGCAGCTCGTTGCGACCGGCCTTCAGCGCGGACTTCGCATCGACGCGCCACTGCCGGTGCGCGTTGGCGGTGACGAGCAGCTCCTTGCCATTGACCGACACGGTCGCGAACGTGTCGAGCCCGTCGAACACCAGCTCCAGATGATCGCGCGCCAGCATCTCGGGCGTGACGGTGATCGTGCGGCGGAACTGCCAGTTGGTGAGGCCCGCCCATTGGATCGGCGCTTCGTTCACGCCCTTGAACGGGTCGGGCACGCGCTTGGCGGCGATCAGGTCCTGCTGGACGCTGCCCGGCACGGTGGCGCGAAACCACTTGGCCTCGCGCGGGTGCTGGCCGGCGGCGGGCGTGTCGGCGGGATCGATGCGAACCTGCCAGTCGCCGTCGAGCGACACGCTGGTGCGCGGGGCGCTCCACGCCGGAAGCGCCGCGAACAGCAGGGGAAGGGCGATCCAGCGTTTCATCGTGCGGTCTCCGTCAGCGTCGCCCGTTCGACCGCATACAGCGGGTCGGAGGCGGGGGAGGTGAATTGGAAGCAGAGGTCGTGATCCCCGGCGAGCTTGGGCAGCGTCCCCGTGAAGCGGAAGCGCGCGGGCGCCGTTGCGGGATCGGGCAGGGGGAAGGTGGCGACCGTCACCGACTTGGACGCCTTGTCGTCCTTCACCGGGCAGCCGGCGGTCACCATCAGCTCGCCAAAGGGGGTGACGTTATAGTGGTGGCGCAGCTTCACGATGTCGTGCGCGAGGCCATAGGGCCGCGGGATGCGCGCCACGTCGAGGGTGAATCCGGTCGCGACGTCCATCGGCGCGGCCGGATAGACGCTGCACGGATCGTAGATGTTGAGGTTGTACGCCGGGCCGTTGGTGGTCGCGTCGGCGGTGAGCGGCACGCGCAGCCAAAGCGAGCCGCCGGGGCAGCCGACCATCTCGGAGGTGGTGCGGGTGAGAAGCGCGGCCCGCCCGGTATCGAAGCTGCGCGCGGTGGCGGTGGCGTTGCCGGCAGGGTCGAACGCGGCGGCACGGATCGTCACGCCCGGCGTCAGGCTAAGCGGGCCGCTATAGGCTTTGGAGCGCGCGGTCGGCGCCTTGCCGTCGAGCGTGTAGCGGATCGTGCCGTAGGGCGCCTGCGTCTTGAGCGCGACCACCGCCTTGTTCCGTCGCAGCGCCTCGCCGCGGCCGTTCTGGACGTCGAACCCGACGGCGAAGGCGCTGTCCGCCACCTCCAGTCCGGAGCGGCGCCAGCGCTGGATCTGCGGGTCGAGGCGGGTGAGGAAGCCGCCGAAGTTGCGCTTGTCCTTCGGCGACCAGCTGATCTCCGCCAGCGCCGCGGCGCGGGGGAACAGCTTGTGCTGCAGCTGATAGGGAGTGACGATGTACTCGCTCCAGGCGTTCGCCTGCGCGCCGAGGACGTGCTTCGCCTTGTCCGGTGCGATCTCCGCCGGCATCGGCTCGTAGGCGTAGACGGTCTCGAGCGACTGGACCGAGCCGCGACCCGGCGGCTCGTCGCCGCGGTCGCTCTGGAGATTGTCGAAATAGAGCGTCGGCCCGGGCGACAGCACCACGTCGTGTCCCTGGTTGGCGGCGTCGATCGCGCCCTGCTCGCCACGCCACGACATGACGGAAGCGGAGGCGGGCAGCCCGCCCTCCAGAATCTCGTCCCAGCCGATGAGGCGGCGGTTCTTGGTGGCGAGATAATTGCCGAACTCGTCAATCAGCCAGCTCTGCAGCTGGTTCTCGCTCTTGAGGCCGAGCGCCTGGATCTGCGCCTGCACCTCGGGCGAGCGCTCCCACTGGTCCTTGACCGCCTCGTCGCCGCCGAGGTGGATATAGGTGCCGGGGAAGACCGCGATCAGCTCGTCGAGTACGTTCTTGACGAACTCGACGCCCTTGGGGCCGGGGTTGAGCAGATAGGGGTTCACGCCCCAGTCGTGGCCCACCGCCGGCGTGTCGCCGAGCACGCCCAGCTCGGGGTAGGCGGCGACCAGCGCCTGCGCGTGGCCGGGCAGGTCGATCTCCGGCACGATCGTCACGCCGCGCTCGGCGGCATAGGCGACGAGCGCGCGAAGCTCGTCCTGCGTGTAGAAGCCGCCGACCCGCGGCCCCGGTTCGCCGCCCGATGACGGCGGCGTGCGCCAGGCGCCGACTTCGGTGAGGCGGGGGTAGCGCTTCACCTCGAAGCGCCAGCCCTGATCGTCCGTCAGGTGGAGATGCAGCGTGTTGAGCTTCACCGACGCCATCTGGTCGATGATGCCGCGGATGTTCTCGAGCGGCAGGAAGTGGCGCGCGGTGTCGAGCATCAGCCCGCGCCAGGCGAAGCGCGGCGCGTCCTCGATCGTGACGGCAGCAACCTTCACCGGCTTGCCGAACGCCCGATCGGGGCTGAGCAGCTGGGCGAGCGTCATCGCGCCATAGAGCAGCCCGCGATCGCCGGACGCGGCGATGCGGATGCCGCCGGCGGCGACGGTCAGGCGATAGCCTTCGTCGCCCGCGACCGCCGCGTCGCGCACCAGCGTGATCGGTGCCGTGCCGCTGCCCTGCGTCAGCGTCAGCCCGCGTTCGGTGCGGACGTGGGCGACGAGCACGCGCGCCGCGGCGTCCGCTGCGGCGTCGCCGGCCGGGGCTGCGATCGCCATGCCGTCGCGGACGGTGAAGCTGGCGTTGTCGGGAACGACCGAGGCCGGCAGCGGCACCAGCGGCAGCGGACCGGCCAGCGCCGGAGCGGCGGTGCCGAGCAGCAGGAGCGGAAGAAGCGATCGCCCTGCGCGGGCGGAAACGGCTGCTGTCATGGTACTCCCCCGCTGCCGGGCGTATTCGCCCCGATCTTGTTACGGTGTAACCAATATAAGTCCGCTGGCGCAACCGCCTGTTGATCGTCGACCACGCCAGCAACGGTTTGCAATCTGGCGCCGGCGGGCAAACCGATACCAATCCATTGCCTCCTCCCGGTTGCTCCCCGCGGATGCTTGCGATAGCTCTCATTCGCGGATCGGCGCGGATCGCGCGGCCAAGGGGGAGCATGGATGTCCTTTTCTGACCAGGTTGGGCGGTTTCGCACCGACAATCCCGCGCCGCTCTACCTCCAGCTCCAGCAATTGATCCGCGACGCCATCACCAACCAGCTGCTGGCTCAGGGCGAGGCGATCCCGCCCGAGCGCGACCTGGCGATCGAATATGACGTGTCGCGCATCACCGTACGCAAGGCGATCGGCGGGCTGGTCGAGGACGGCCTGCTCACCCGCCGCCGCGGCGCCGGGACCTTCGTCGCCGGCCGCGTCGAGAAGAGCTTTTCCAAACTCTCGTCCTTCACCGAGGACATGGCCGCGCGGGGCCGCGTCGCCAGCAGCCGCTGGATCTCGCGCGCTGCGGGCACCGTGGATCCCGAAGAGTCGATGGCGCTGGGCCTGTCCCCGGGCGCGCCGGTGCTGCGTTTCCACCGCATCCGCTCCGCCGACGACGTGCCGATGGCGTTGGAATATTCGACGGTCGCCGGATACTGCCTGGCGTCGGTGGAGGCGGTCGGAGACTCGCTCTACGAAGCGCTCGACGCCGCCGGCAACCGGCCCGCGCGTGCGCTTCAGCGGCTGCGCGCGGTGCCGTTCGGGCCTGAGCAGGCGAAGATGCTGGGCGTCGACGCGGGCGCGCCGGGGCTGCTGATCGAGCGCCACGGCTTTTTGCGCGACGGTCGCGCGGTCGAGTTCACGCGCTCCTACTACCGTGGCGATGCCTATGATTTCGTGGCGGAGCTGACCGACCTCTGACGGTCGCCCGCCTTTCACCCCATGCGGCGCGGGCGCGTCGCCATCCGGAGGATCGTCGATGGACCGACGCCAGATACTGGCGGGGGGCGCAGGGCTCGGCGCCCTGCTCGCCGCCAACCCGCAGCTCGCCCTGGCGGCACGTCGCGGTGCCGCGCACGACGGCTTCCCGATGCCGCAGCCCACGCGCACGCTGCCGCAGCCGCTCCCGGTCAAGGACCCGTCCCGCACGCTGATGGAGCGCGGCTGGCGCTTCCACGAAGGCGACATCGTCGCGCCGATGCCGGACACGCACAACGCCACCTATCTGAGCGTCAAGGCCGGCAACGCGCTCGGCGCGGCGGCGATGGCCTATGACGATTCCGACTGGCGGGAGGTCCGGCTGCCGCATGACTGGGCGGCGGAACAGCCGTTCGTCGAGAGCGCCAACGTCTCGCAGGGCTACCGCCCGCGCGGCATCGGCTGGTACCGCCGGACGCTCCGGCTCGATCCCGCCGACCGCGGCAAGACGATCGAGCTCCACTTCGACGGCATCGCCACCAACGCGACCATCTGGATCAACGGCAGCACGGTCGCGCACAACTGGTCCGGGTACAACAGCGTCCATGTCGACCTGACGCCGTTCGCCCGTTTCGGCGACGAGACCAACGTTATCGCAATCCGCGTCGACGCCAATGCGATGGAGGGATGGTGGTACGAGGGCGCCGGGCTCTACCGCCACGCCTGGCTGGTGCGCCGTGCGCCGGTGGCGATCGTCACCGACGGCGTCCACTGCGATCCGCGACGCGGCGAAGACGGCCGCTGGCGGGTGCCGGTCGTCGCCACCCTCGGCAACACTGGCCGAGAGGCGGCCGCCGTGACGCTTGAGGCGGAGCTGCTCGACCCCGACGGTAAGACGGTGGCGAGCGGTCGCGTCGACGCCGCGGTGCCGGTGCTCGATCGGGCGGAGGCGACGCTGTCGCTCGACGCCGGAACGCCGCGGCTGTGGTCGATCGAGACGCCGACGCTCTACACGCTGGTGACGCGGGTGGTGCAGGGCGGGGCGGCGGTGGACGAGCGCCGCACGCCGATCGGCTTCCGCACGATCCGCTTCGATGCCGACCGCGGCTTCTTCCTCAACGACCGGCCGGTGAAGCTCAAGGGCGTGTGCATCCACCAGGATCACGCCGGCGTCGGCGTCGGCGTGCCGGACGCGCTCATCGCGTGGCGGCTCGAGCGGCTGAAGGCGATGGGCTGCAACGCGATCCGCCCGACCCACAATGCGCCCAATGCCGAACTGCTCGACCTGTGCGACCGCATGGGCTTCGTCATCATGGGCGAGAACCGCCACTTCAATCCGGCGCCCGACTATATGGCGCAGCTCGACTGGATGGTGCGGCGCGACCGCAATCATCCCAGCGTGATCCTTTGGTCGATCTTCAACGAAGAGCCGATGCAGGGCACCGAGGCGGGCGTCGAGATGCTGCGGCGGATGACGGCGGTGGTGCACCGCCTGGACGACTCTCGCCCGGTCACCGCCGCGATGAACGGCGCCTTCTACGATCCGATCAACGTGTCGAGCGTGGTCGATGTCGTCGGGTTCAACTATTATCAGGCCGACTACGACCGCTTCCACCAACTCAACCCCACCAAGCCGATCACCAGCTCGGAAGACACCAGCGCCTACGAGACGCGCGGCGCGTTCGAGAGCGTGCCGTCGGAGCACGTCCTCACCTCCTACGACACCGAGGCGACGAGCTGGGGCGCGACCCATCGCGCGACGTGGAAGGAGATCGTGGCCCGGCCGTATGTCGCGGGAACGTTCGTGTGGACCGGCTTCGACTATCACGGCGAGCCGACGCCCTACGACTGGCCGACGATCGCGAGCTTCTTCGGCATCCTCGACCTGTGCGGCTTTCCCAAGACAGCGTTCGACATCCACCGTGCGCACTGGATCGACGATGCGGCGGTGGTCGGCATCGCGCCGCATTGGACCTGGCCGGGCAAGGAAGGGCGGACGATCCCCGTGTTCGTCAGCAGCAATGCCGAAACGGTGCAGCTTCGCGTCAACGGGCGCGATCTGGGCGTGCAGAAGGTCGATCGGGTGATGGGCAACGAGTGGCAGGTGCCCTATGCCCCCGGCCGGATCGAGGCGCTGGCGATGCGCGGCGGCAAGGTAGTGGCGACCTCGGTGCACGAAACCGCCGGGCCACCGGTCGCGCTGCGCCTGACGCCCGCGCGCACCGTGATGGCGGGCGATGGCGAGGACGTGCAGCCGGTGACGCTCGACGCGATCGACGCGCGCGGCCGGCACGTGCCGACGGTCAATCTGCCAGGCCGGTTCGCGGTGGAAGGCGCGTCGATCATCGGTGTCGGCAACGGCGATCCGAATAGCCACGAGCCCGAGCAGGGCGATCGCCGCTCGCTGTTCAACGGGCTGGCGCAGGTGATCCTGCGCGCCGATCCCGGCAAGGGACGCATCGTGCTGCGCGCCGAGGCCGAGGGCATGAAGCCGGCGCGGCTGACGATCGACCGCGCGGCCGCCACTCCGCCCGCACAGGTCGCGGTGACGCCACCGACGATGACGGTCGCCGACTGGCGGCGCTCGCCGTCGCTGGCCGAGCGTCCCGACCCGTCGCTCGCCCCCGCGGATGGCGACAACAACAGCTGGGCGTTCGTGCGCAGCGGCACGCCGACCGCGGCCGAAGCGACCGCCGGCTGGCGCGTCTATCGCGCGAGTTTCCGCCCGTGGAAGCGCGTGGCGGCGGAAGGCGGCACGCTCCGCTTCGACCGGATCGCCGGCAGCGCCGAGCTGTGGGTCGACGGCGAGAAGCTGGCGACCAAAGGCGGTGCGGCAGCGGGTCCGCTCGAAGCGGCGATCCCCGCGGGTGCCGATCCGCGCCGCGTCGCGCTGCTCGTCCAGGCGCCGGCAAACGCACCGTCGGGTATCCTCGGCAGGGTCGTCGTGGCCACGCGCTGAGCGAGGGCACAGAACGGCGGAGCACGCGATCGGTGCTCCGCCGGCCGCATTGTGTCGGCGGCCGTGCTGGTCGAATCATGCTCGATCCGCTAGGCTCCCCCGATGCCGCATTCCGGGTTCGTACCGCTTCGCACCTTCTCCTCCTTCACCATGCTCGAGGGCGCGATCGATCCCAAGGCGCTCGCCAAGAAGGCGGCGAAGCTCGGCTTCCCCGCGATTGCGCTGACCGACCGCAACGGCCTCTATGCGGCGATGGCGTTTTCGGACGCGTGCCGGAACGAGGGCGTGCAGCCGATCATCGGCACGCTGCTGAGCGTCGCCCGCCCGGTGCCCGAAGGCGTCGAGGCGCCGCTCGACTGGATCGCGCTCTATGCGCAGGACATGCGCGGCTACGAGAACCTATGCGCGCTGGTGTCCAAGGCACACCTCGACCGGCCGGTGGAGATCCCCGCGCACGTGCCGCTCGCCGCGCTGGAGGCGCATAACGAGGGACTGCTCGCGCTGACCGCGGGCGGCGAGGGCGCGCTTGCCCGGCTGTTCGCCGAGGGGCAGGACGCCGCCGCGCTGGCCTATGCCGATCGGCTGGAGGCGCTGTTCCCCGGCCGGCTCTACGTCGAGCTGTGCCGCCGCAACGAGGACGTCGAGCAACGGGCCGAGGCGGCGCTGCTCGACCTCGCCTACGATCGCAACCTGCCGCTGGTCGCCACCAACCCCTGCTGCTTCGCCGACGCCGATTTCCACCAGGCGCACGATGCGATGCTCTGCATCGCCAGCTCCAGCTATGTCGCGAGCGAGGATCGCCAGCGCAGCTCGCCCGATCTGTGGATGAAACCCGCCGACACGATGCGGGCAATGTTCGACGACCTGCCGGAGGCGATCGCGAACACGCTGGTGGTGGCGCAGCGCTGTGCGGTCGCGGCACCCAAGCGCAAGCCGATCCTCCCCAGCCTCGCCGGCGATCGCGAGGGCGAGGCGACGCGGCTGCGCGAGGACGCCTTTGCCGGCATGATCGACCGGCTGCGAAAGATCGTCGCGCTGGAGGACGGCGAAGGGTCGGAGCTTGACGAAGCGGCGCTGCAGGCGCGCTTCCCGGAGTATTTCGAGCGGCTGGCGTTCGAGGTCGGCATCATCATCCAGATGGGCTTCCCCGGCTACTTCCTGATCGTCGCCGACTTCATCAAATGGGCCAAGGACCACGACATCCCCGTGGGTCCGGGGCGTGGTTCGGGCGCGGGGTCGGCGGTCGCCTGGGCGCTCACCATTACCGATCTCGATCCGATCAAATTGGGGCTGCTGTTCGAACGCTTCCTCAACCCGGAACGCGTGTCGATGCCCGATTTCGACATCGACTTTTGCGAAACCCGGCGTGGCGAGGTCATCCGCTACGTCCAGGGCAAGTACGGCCGCGACCAGGTGGCGCAGATCATCACCTTCGGAAAGCTCAAGGCGCGCGCGGTGCTCAAGGACACCGGGCGCGTGCTGCAGATGAGCTACGGCCAGGTCGACCGGCTCGCCAAGCTGGTGCCGAACCACCCGACCGACCCGTGGACGCTCGACCGCGCGATCAACGGCGTCAGCGAACTGGCGCACCAGTATGAGCGCGAGGACGACGTCCGCCGCCTGCTCGACCTGGCGATGAAGTTGGAAGGCCTGCCGCGCCACAGCTCGACCCACGCCGCCGGCGTGGTGATCGGCGACCGCCCCCTCGCCGAGCTGGTGCCGCTCTATCGCGATCCGCGCTCCGACATGCCGGTCACCCAGTTCGACATGAAGTACGTCGAGGGCGCGGGACTGGTGAAGTTCGACTTCCTGGGCCTCAAGACCTTGTCGGTGCTCAAGAAGGCGGTGCAGCTGCTCGCCAAGCGTGGCGTGACGGTCGACCTCGACAGCCTGGGCTGGGACGACGAGGGCGTGTACGCACTCCTCCAGCGCGGCGACACCGTCGGCGTGTTCCAGCTGGAATCGGAAGGCATGCGCCGCACGCTGACCGCGGTGCGGCCGACCAACTTCGGCGACATCATCGCGCTCGTGTCGCTCTATCGCCCGGGCCCGATGGACAACATCCCGACCTTCGGCGCGCGCAAGGCCGGGCGTGAGGAGATCGTCTACCCGCACGACCTGCTCGAGCCGATCCTGAAGGAGACCTACGGGATCTTCGTCTATCAGGAACAGGTGATGCAGGCCGCGCAGATCCTGGCCGGCTATTCGCTAGGCGGCGCGGACATGCTGCGCCGTGCGATGGGCAAGAAGGTGCAGGCGGAGATGGACGCCCAGCGCTCGATCTTCGTCGAGGGCTGTGCCAAGGTGAACGCCATCCCCGAGGCCAAGGCCAACGAGCTGTTCGACTTGATCGACAAATTCGCCGGCTACGGCTTCAACAAGTCGCACGCCGCCGCTTATGCGCTGCTCGCCTATCAGACCGCGTGGCTGAAGGCGCACCACCCGCACGAGTTCTTCGCCGCGTCGATGTGCTTCGACATGGCGCAGACCGACAAGCTGGCGATCTTCGTCGACGACATGAAGCGGCTGGGCATCCCGTGCCGCGGCCCCGACCTCAACGCGAGCGAAGCCGAGTTCGACGTGCAGCCGGAGGGCGAAGGCGAGGGGGGCGGGCTGGCGGTGCGTTATGCGCTCGCGGCGCTCAAGGGCGTGGGCGAACGCGCGATGGAGCTGCTGGTCGAGGAACGCCGCACCAACGGGCCGTTCGAGACGCTCGACGATTTCGCCCACCGCGCCGACCCGCGGCTGCTCAACAAGCGTCAGCTGGAGACGCTCGCCTCAGCCGGCGCCTTCGACAGCATCGTCGCCGATCGTCCTGCGGTCGCGGCCGCGGCGGAAACCGTGCTCGGCGTCGCGGCGCGCACGCAGGAGAACAAGCTGAGCGGGCAGGGCGGGCTGTTCGGCATCGGCGGCGGTGCGGCCGAGCCGGCGATCCGCCTGCCGCAGGCGCATTGGTCGATGACCGAGGCGATCGCCGCCGAGCGCGAAGCATTCGGCTTCTACTTCTCGGCACACCCGCTCGACCGCTACGCGCACCTCGCCAAGGTGCACGGCGCGCGCAGCATCGCGGCGCTCGCCGACACGCCAGTGCCCGAGGGCGGCCGGTCGGGCGCGACCGTCGCCGCGCTGGTCGAGGACGCGCGCTGGCGCACCTCCGCGCGCGGCAAGCGCTACATGATGGCGACGCTGTCCGACGCGAGCGGCCAGTGCATCGCCACCTGCTTCGAGGACGACGCGGCGGCCGCGCTGGAGGAAGCGGGCAAGATCGGCGGCTGCGGGCTGATGACGCTGGAGTTGGATCGGCGTCCCGGCGACGAGAGCGCGCGGGTGACGGTGAAGGCGGTCAAGCCGTTCCAGGCGCTGGCGAACAGCGTCCGGCTGATGCTGGAGCTGGTGCTGGAGGACGCGGTGGCGCTCCCCGCGCTGGCGACGCTGCTCGCCGATCATCGCGGTGCGCGCGGCGAGGTGTGGGCCGAGGTCGAGGCAGCGGACGGCGTCACCGCGCACGTGCTGCTCGGCCGCGACTATCTGCTCGACGGCGAACTCACCAGCCGGGTGGAACGCCTGCCGGGGGTGGGATCGGCGAGCCTGCGCGCCGCCGATCCCAAGCGCCTGTCCGCCGTCGCCTGAGCCTCAGCCGGCGACGACCAGCTTGACGAGCCGGCCGGGCGTCAGCGTCGACGTGTTCTCCAGCGCGTTGAGCGTGACGAACCGTTCGCGCTGATAATCGGGATAGGCCATCTGCCGCGACAGGCTGTCGATCGTGTCGCCGGCCTTGACCGTGACGATGCGGATGCGCTTGCCCTTGATCGCCGCAGCCGCCTGCGGGCTCAGCTGCGCGACGCTCGATGTCAGGCTGGCGAAGGCGCCGAGGCGGCTTCCCTGCGGCGTCACGATCAGGAAGTAATAGGTCGCCGACGGGAAGCGATAGGCGGCGACCGTCGCGTCGACGGCACGGCCGTTGCTGGTCGCCGACACGGTGCCCTGCACCATCTCCAGCCCGTTGACCTGTGCCGCGCGGAGCTCGACGGCGTTGGTGCTGCGCGCGCCGAGCTCGGCCAGCCGCGCGCGGACGAAGCCGGGGAGGTCGCTGGTGGCGGCGGCGGCGCGGAACTGCGCCTGGCCGCCGTCGCCCGCCACCGTCACCGCATCGGCGCTGTTGGCGATCTTGTACCCCGCCGGGGCCGTGAACTGGAGCCGCAGCTGCGGGTGGCGGAAGGTCTGGCCGTCGATCACGCCCTGGGCGGGATTGTCGTCATAGGTCAGACCGTCGAGCATGCGCAGGAAGGCGACGTCCTGCACGCCGCTCGCCGCGGTTCCGCGCGCGCCCTGCGCCAGCTGCCGCGCCCGCGCGACGCGGTCGGCGCCGTTGGGGTGGGTGCTCGCCCAGGTCGGCACCGCATCGGCCTGCCGCCCCTCGATCCGCGCCGTCAGGTTCTGGTCGTTGTTGAGCTGGCTCAGCATCGCCGACATGCCGTACGGGTCGTAGCCCGCCGCGCTGGCGTAGCGCACGCCCAGTCCGTCGGCCTCATATTCCTGCGAACGGCTGAACCCGAGGGTGTAGAGCTGGCTGCCGGTGTTGGCGAGCCGGCCGACGAGATCGCTCCCCGTCACCCAGCCGAGCCCTGCCGACAGCAGACCGCCGAGCGTCGCGCGCGTGTTGCGCTTGTTGGAATGGCGCGCGGCGACGTGGCCGACCTCATGCCCCAGCACCGCGGCGAGTTCCGCCTCGCTGTTCATCAGCGCGAGCAGCTGCCGCGTCACATAGACATAGCCGCCGGGGATGGCGAAGGCGTTCTCGACCGAGGAGTCGAGCAGCGTCACGGTGAAGTCGCCCTGCGCGTTCGACAGCCCGGACTGCACCGCCACGCGCTTGCCGACCCGCTCCACGAACGCCGCCTGCGGCCCGGCATAGGCGCCGCCGAACTCGTTGAGCAACTGCGGATGCGCTTGCGCACCCTGCGCCTTGTCGGAGCGCGAAATGGTCCGCGCGGACTGGGCAGATGCCGGCAGCGTCGGCGCAACGAGTAGGGCAGCCGCGGCGGCGGCAGTGATGCAGGTGCGGTTCATGGTTCCTCCCGCCCGTCTGAGCGCTTGTGTCGCCATCCGGTTCCCTAGTCGAACAGCTCGCCCTGCGGTCCACGCGGTGGCCGGAAGCGGTCGCAGCGGAGCGGCGGCCGTCGCTGATCGAGGCCAAACCGACGCACGGCGATGCGGAAGCGGGTGCGCAGGAGCTCGGCCCAGGGTCCCGAGCCCTGCATGCGGGTGAAGAAGTCGTGGTCGTTGACGCGGCCGCCGCGCAGCGACCGGATGATCGCCATTACCTTTTCGGCGCGATCCGGGAAGTGCGTGTCGAGCCAGGCGCGGAACAGCGGCGCCACCTCCCACGGCAGCCGCACCGGCAGGAAGAAGGCACCGCACGCGCCGGCCGCGGCGGCCTGCTCCAGGATGTATTCGATCTCGCCGTCGGTGATCGCCGGGATCACCGGTGCGATCGAGACGAAGCAGGGCACCCCCGCCGCCGTCAACGCGGAGATCGCGGCGAGCCGCTTGCGCGGATGTGGTGCGCGTGGCTCCAGCGTGCGCGCGACCGCCGGGTCGAGCGAGGTCACCGAGATCGCGACCGACGCCAGTCCCTCGGCCGCCATCGGCGCGAGCAGATCGAGGTCGCGGGTCACGCGATCGGACTTGGTGGTGATCGTCAGGGGGTGGCGGCATTCGGCAAGCACCTCGATGCACGCCCGCGCGATCCGCCACTCCGCCTCGATCGGCTGATACGGATCGGTGTTGGTCCCGAACGCGATCGGCCGCGGCCGATAGCCCGGCTTGGCGAGCTCGGCGCGCAGCACCGCGGGCGCATCGGGCTTGGCGAACAGCCTGGTCTCGAAGTCGAGGCCGGGCGACAGGTCGTGATAGGCATGGCTCGGCCGCGCGAAGCAGTAGATGCAGCCGTGTTCGCAGCCGTTGTACGGATTGATCGAGCGATCGAAGCCGATGTCGGGCGAACGATTGTAGCTGAGGATCGTGCGGGGGGTCAGAACTCCGACGCTGGTCCGCACCGGCGGCGGCGCGCCGTCGATCGCCTCGCGTTCATCGAGCCAGTCGCCGTCCGCCTCGCGCTGGGGCAAGTTGAAGCGGGTGCTGGCAGTGTTGAGCGTGGCGCCACGGCCGTTCCGAGCCATGTGTCGAGAAGAACATACACGGAACGCAAAATCAAGCGTGCCGATGCGGCGCTGCGATCAGCGCTCTTTCAGCCGCGGCATCAGCTCGACGAAGTTGCAGGGGCGATGCCGGCTGTCGAGCTGGGTGGAGAGAATGCCTTCCCAGCCATCCCGCACCGCCCCCGTCGAGCCGGGCAGCGCGAAGACGTAGGTACCGCGTGCGACGCAGGCGCAGGCACGCGACTGGACGGTCGAGGTGCCGATCTTGGCGTAGCTCAGCCAGCGGAACAGCTCGCCGAATCCGGGGATCATCTTGTCGGCGACGCGCTCGACCGCTTCGGGGGTGACGTCTCGGCCGGTAACGCCGGTCCCTCCGGTGGTGACGATGCAGTCGATCGCCGGGTCGTCGATCCAGCCGTGCAGCCGGGCGACGATCGCGTCGGCATCGTCGCGCAGCAAAGCGCGGTCTGCTAGGATGTGACCTGCCTCGGTCAGCAGCGCGACCAGCGTGTCGCCGGATCGGTCCTCGGCGAGACCGCGGGTGTCGGAAACGGTGAGGACGGCGATCCGGACGGGGACGAACGTCCTCGCCGGATCAATTGGCACGGGCGACCGGCGAGCGTCCTGCGCTGCTGATCCGCACGGCGCCGCCGCCCTGCTTGCCGGGGAACTTCGGCCACATGCCCTGGGCGAGCGCGGCCCGGCTCGCCGACGCCTTGCCCTCCTGCTTCTCGTACATCCAGTAGTTGCGCAGCACCGACATGACGTAGCCGCGCGTCTCCCAATAGGGGATCGACTCGATGTAGAGCAGCGGGTCGCCGCCATCGTGCGCCTGCAGGTCCCACGCCTGCACCGGGCTGGGGCCGGCGTTGTAGGCGGCGATCACTTTGGGCAGCAGCCCGCCGGTCGCCTGCATGTCGCGCAGCTTTTCGAGGTAGCTCTGCCCGACCTCGATATTGGTCGACGGACGCGACAGCGCCGAGCGGTCGATCGTCATGCCGCGGGCGCGGCCGATGTCGCTGGCGGCGGCGGGCATGATCTGCATCAGGCCGTAAGCGCCTGCCGGGCTCACCACCCGGGTATTGAACTTCGATTCCTGCAGTGCATGGGCGTAGACCAGCGCCTTGTCGACGCGCCAGCCGCCGTCGGGCGTCCAGTCCGGCGCAGGATAGCGCGCCTCTAGCACCGGCTTGGCGCCGGCGGGGCCGTTGTGCGACAGCCACAGCTGGGTGCCCGGCAGGTTCATGCTGCCGGAGAGGCGCGTGAGCGCCGCGTAATCGGCCATCCCGCCGATCTTCGCCTGATATCGCAGCACCTGATCGGCCAGCGCGGTCTCGCCGATCTCGGCGAGCGCGGCGGCGACGCGGACGTTCGGGCGCCGCTCAAGCATCTGCCAGTCGGCGGTGACCCGCTGGGGTGCCGACTTGGTGTCGACCATCCCCAGCGCCTGTCGCGCGAGGAGCCCGTAATAGGTCTCGCCATATTGCGACGCGCTCTGCAGCCGCGCCTGCACCAGGTCCGGCCGGCCGCAGGCGATGTCGGCACGGGTCGCCCAGTAGAGGCCGGCGGAGCGCAGCTCGGTATCGGTCGCCCGCTGGGCGACGCTGCCGAACGCGACCTGCGCGGCGGCGCAGTCCTTCTGCCGCCAGGCGGCGATGCCCTGCGTCCAGTCGGCCTGCGCGGCCCATTCGCCCTGGCCGGTCTGGGCGAGGCGGGCGACGCGGCGGGCGTCGGCGTCGTCGCCGGCGACGAAATAGATCCAGGCGACGCGCTGCTGCCATTCGGTGCGCGCTTCCGGCGTCAGCGCGCCGCCCCGCTGGTCGAGCAGCGCCTCGGCGGAGCGGCCGTCGTCCGCCTTGACGAAGGGCTTCATCGCCACCGCCAGTTCGGCCGAGACCTGATCGCTGCGGACCGCCCGCGTGCGCACCCGGGTCGGCGCGCCGTCGAACCACGTCATCCGCTGCTCGACCGGGAGCGGCGGCAGCGACGACGCGCCGCGCAGCTGCGCGAGGCGGGCGAGCTGCGGCGCCTGGGGAAGCTCGGGCGCCTCGCCCAGCAGCGCGAGCAGCGGCTCCAGCGCGGTCTTGGGAGAGGTATGGGCGGTGTAGATCTCGGCGCGGGCGATCGCGTGCAGCGGGCCCGGCCGAAGCGAGTCGAGCTGAAGCTGGGCATCGGCCCAGCGCTCGCTGCGGATCGCGTCGAACACCGCGCGATAGCCGGCGCGTTCGTCGGGCGTGAGCTGGCTGGGGATGCCGACGGACTTGGCCGCGGCGATCGAGCGACCGGGGATCCGCCCCTCGTCGAGCTCCTCGGCATGGGCGGCGACCGGCATCGCCATCAGCAAGGTACCAACCGCAAGGGCGATCTTCACGCGTCGTTTTCCTCGATCAGCAACTGCAGGTCGCGCCAGGCTTCCGCCTTGCACATCGGCCGCTCCAGCAACACCCGCGGGTGGTAGGTGGCGATCGTCCGCGACGCTAGGGTGCCATGGCTAAGCGCGGGTGAACAATCCCCATGCAGTGCTCCGTTCGCCCCGAGCACCGCACGGCTCGCCGCTTGCCCGAGCAGCAGCAGGCGCGAAGGCCGAACGATTCCAACCAGATGCCGCGCCAGCGACTCCAGTTCGACGACGCTGGCGTGGGGGATCCGGCCCGCCAGCGGCCGTGCGGCGCAAAGGGAGGCGAGCAGCACCTGGTCGCGGCCGGTGCCGATCGCCGCGAGCATCCGGTCGAGCAGCCGGCCTTCCGGCCCCGACAGCAGCGTGCCGGCGGCGGCGTCGCCATCCTCGGGCACGTCGGTGAGCACCATCAGCGTCGCGGTGGCGGGGGCGCCCGTCGGTCCGACCCGCACCGGCGCCCAGCTGGCGTCGGGCACGCCGTCGCCCAGCCGATAGGCGACGAAGGCGTCGTAGCTGTCGGGGTAGCCGGCTGCGGGCTCCGGCGCTGCGGGAGCAGGCCCCGCGGCGGCCGCGGCTGCGCTCGCGAGCGCGATCGCCGGCCGCTCCTCGGCGACCAGCCAGTCACGCGGCAGGTCGTCGACGAGCGTGTCGACCCCCGCCTCGATCCACCAATCGAGCACGCTTGCCGCAGTGCCCTGCCAATCCAGATGCTGATCCGCCCCCATCGCGCTATATAGGCCACCGGGTTGACGCCGCCGTCAATCTGCAGGAATCCCGCGGCCGACAAGACGTTGCGAGTTCGCGACGACGCGGTACCGCAGCGAGACAGGAGTGGAGTGGATGAGCGAGCGGGAATCGATGCCCTATGACGTCGTGATCGTCGGCGCGGGCCCCGCAGGCCTGTCCGCGGCGATCCGGTTGAAGCAGCTGGCGAGCGAGGCGGAGCAGGAGCTTGCGGTCTGCGTGCTCGAAAAGGGCTCGGAAGTCGGCGCTCATATCCTGTCGGGCGCGGTGATCGACCCGCGCGCGCTCGACGAGCTGCTGCCCGAATGGCGCGAGCAGGGGTGCCCGCTCGCCGAGGTGCCGGTGACCGAGAACCACCACTGGATCCTCAACACCAAGGGCAAGACGGAGATGCCGCATTTCGCGCTGCCGCCGTTCATGTCCAACGAGGGCACCTACACCGGATCGCTCGGCAGCCTGTGCCGCTGGCTGGCGGAGCAGGCCGAGGGTCTGGGCGTCGAGATCTTCCCCGGCTTCGCCGCCGCCGAGGTGCTGTTCCACGAGGACGGATCGGTGAAGGGCGTCGCGACCGGCGACATGGGCGTGGCGCGCGACGGCACCCGCAAGCCCGACTGGCAGCCGGGGCTCGAACTCCACGCGAAATACACCTTCCTCGCCGAAGGGGTGCGCGGGCACCTCACCAAGCAGCTCATCCGCAGCTTCGACCTCGCGAAGGACGCGCAGCCGCAGGTCTACGGGCTGGGCATCAAGGAACTGTGGGACATCGCCCCCGACAAGCACGTGCCGGGACGGGTGATCCACACCCAGGGCTGGCCGCTGTCGGAAACGCGCGGGTCGAACGGGGGCGGCTTCCTCTATCACCAGGCGAACGGGCAGGTGGCGCTCGGCTTCGTCACCTGGCTGAACTATTCCAACCCGTATCTCTCGCCGTTCCACGAAATGCAGCGGTGGAAGACCCACCCGGAGATCGCGGCGATCCTGGAGGGCGGCAAGCGCGTCTCCTATGGCGCGCGCGCGATCAACGATGGCGGCTTCCAGTCGGTACCTAAGCTGGTGTTCCCGGGCGGCGCCCTGATCGGCTGCTCGGCCGGCTTCGTGAACGTGCCGCGGATCAAGGGCACCCACACCGCGATGAAGAGCGCGATGATGGCGGCCGAGGCGGCGTTCGAGGCGATCGCCGCCGGTCGCGCCGGCGACACGCTCGACGCCTACACTCGCGCCTATGAGGCGAGCTGGGTGTACGAAGAGCTGCGCAAGGTCCGCAACGCCGTGCCGCTGGTCAAGAAGTTCGGCGACTTCGTCGGCTCGGGGCTGGCCGGCGTGACGATGTGGGCGGAGCATTGGGGCCTGCGCATGCCCTTCACGATGCGCCACCATCCCGACCACGAGAGCCTGTGGCGCAAGGATCAGGTATCGCCGATCGCCTATCCCAAGCCCGACGGCACGCTGACCTTCGATCGCCTGTCCTCGGTGTTCCTGTCGAACACCAACCACGAGGAGGATCAGCCGGTCCACCTCACGCTGCGCGATCCGGACGTGCCGATCGACTACGATCTGCCGATGTTCGACGAGCCGGCGCAGCGCTATTGCCCGGCCGGCGTGTACGAGGTGGTCGAGACCGAGGGTGCGCTGCCGCGCTTCGTGATCAACGCGCAGAACTGCGTCCACTGCAAGACCTGCGACATCAAGGACCCGACCCAGAACATCAACTGGGTGGTGCCCGAGGGCGGGGGAGGACCGAACTATCCGAACATGTAAGCGCGTGCTGCTCGGCGCGGCCGCGGCGGCAGGCGTGCTCGCCACGCTGCCGGCGGCGGCGGCCGGGGAGAACCTGCCCGCCTATGTTCGCGCGCGTGCCGCCGATGCCGACGGCGCGGTCGATGTCGCTGCGCGCAACTACGCGCTGGCGCTCGCCGCGCAGCCCGGAAGCGAAGTGGTCGCGATCCGCGCCTATCGCGAGGGGCTGGCGAGCGGCGACCTGACGCTCGCGCGCCAGTCGGCGGCGGTGCTGGACCGTGCCGGCGTGGCCCCGCCCGACGCCGCGCTGTTCGCCTTCGCCGATGCGGTGGCCGGCAAGCGGCGCGACCGCGCCCAGGCGGCGCTGCAGGAACTTGCGGACGGGCCTCTCGACTTTCTGCGCCCGGTGCTGGAGGCATGGCTGGCGTTCGACGCGCGGGACCGGGATGCCGCGCTGCAACTGGGTACGCTGGGGGGCGACGCGCTCGACCGGCGCTACGCCGCCGAAAACCATGCACTGATCCTGCTCGCCAGCGGGCGCACCGCAGAGGGGCTTGCCGCGGTGCAGGCACAGCTGGGGAGCGTCCGCGAGGATCCGCAGCTGCGCTGGTCGGCGGCATCGCTGCTCGCGGGGCGTGGCCGGCGCGATGCGGCGCAGGCGCTGCTCGCGGGCGACGATCCGGTGCTGGCGCCGTACCGGGAGCGGCTGGGCCGCGGGGCGAAGGGCGGCGCGCGCTTCGGCGTCGCGCGCTTCTTCGTGCGCGTGGCGAGCGATCTGATCGCCGACGATACCGAACCGCTCGCGATCACGCTCACCCGCGCGGCGCTGATCCTCGATCCCGACTACGCGCGCGCCTATCTCCCGCTCGCGGACGCGCTGTCCCGCGAAGGCGCCGACGGCGAAGCGCGCCGGGCCCTCGCCGCCGTCCCTGCCGACAGCCCGTTCGCGCGCGAGGCGCGCAGCGCCGAGGTGGCCGTGCTCGCGCGCGCCGATCAGGACGAGGCGGCGGTGACGGCCGCCCAGGCGCTTTCGGCTGCCCCCGGTGGCAGTGCCGCCGACGCGCGGCAGCTCGGCGATCTGCTCACCGAAAGTTCGCGGTTCGACGATGCCGCCGCGGCCTATGCCCTCGCGCGCCAGCGGGAAGGCGAGGCCGCCGACTGGACGCTGGTGCTCCAGCACGGTGCCGCGCTCGAACAGGCGGGACGGTGGGATGCGGCATTGCCGATCCTGCGCGAGGCAGTCCGGCTCGCCCCCGAGCAGCCGCTGGCGCTCAACTATCTCGGCTATGCGCAGGTCGAGCGCGGCGAGAACCTGGGCCCCGCGGTCGCGATGCTCGAGCAGGCGCACCGCCTCGCGCCGCAGGATCCCAACATCGCGGACTCGCTCGGCTGGGGGTATTTCCGGCAGGGCGCGTTCGCGCGGGCGCTGCCGTTGCTCGAAGAGGCTGCCCAGGCGGAGGAGGCGAGCGGGACGGTGCAGGAGCATCTCGGCGATCTGCTGTGGCGGATCGGGCGCCGGTACGAGGCACGCTATGCCTGGTCGGCGGCGACGCTCGATGCCGACGACGCGATGCAGGTGCGGCTTTCCGACAAGCTTGCCCGCGGGCTCACGGGAACGGCCCAGTGATGATCCACGAAGTCGCGCGCGCGAAGCTCAACCTCGCGCTTCATGTCCGCCATCGTCGCTCGGACGGATACCACGAGCTGGAAACGCTTTTTGCCTTCGTTCGCGATGGCGACGGACTGACTGTCGAATCGGCCGAGGCCGACCGCATCGGCATCACAGGCCCGTTCGCCGCCACCCTGCAGGCCGAAGGCGACAATCTCGTCACCCGCGCGCGGGATGTGTATCGGGCGGCGTTCGGCACCTTCGGTCCCTGCGCCATCCTGCTCGACAAGCGCCTGCCGGTCGCCTCCGGCATCGGTGGCGGTTCGGCCGACGCGGCGGCGACGCTCCGTGCGCTCGCCCGCCGCGACAACGTATCGCTCGACCACCCGCAGTTGAAGGCCTCCGCCCAGGCGCTGGGTTCCGACGTTCCCGCCTGCCTGCTCAGCCGCTCCGCGATCGGAAGCGGGCGTGGCGAGACGCTGGCACCGATCGAGGGGCTTGCGGGGGTTCCGGCGCTGCTGGTCAACCCGGGTGTCGAGGTGTCGACAGCGACGGTGTTCGGCCGCTGGGACGGCGAGGATCGGGGGCCGATCGGGACCGGCGATCCGCTCGGGATCGCGCTTGCCGGACGCAACGACCTCGAGGCGCCGGCGCGGAGCCTAGCGCCGGCAATCGACCGGGTGCTCGCCGTGCTGGCGGAGCAGGCGGGAACGCGGCTGGTGCGGATGTCGGGATCGGGCGCGACCTGCTTCGCGCTGTTCGAGGATGCCGCTGCCTGCACAACGGCGGCCGCGGCGATCCGGCAGGCGCATGCGGACTGGTGGTGTCTCGAAACGGCACTCGTGTGACAGTTCGTCCCGGGGCGAGACGAAGTGCACGTGACTCCGCGGTTGCGGCCGCGCGTGGCATGGCGCCTAACCGACGTGCGGATCAGACGCCGTTGCGGGACGTCCGTGGATGGCCCCTGTCTCGTGCAGGCGCCATCCTCTCCCGCCGGGGGTGACAGCACGGTCGCGCTGGGGCAGGTCCATGTCATGGCCGATCCCACGATCCCGACAGACCACGCGCCGGCAGAACGCATCGAAGGACCCGCCGGCGGCGTGCTGCTGCTGTGCGACCACGCCTCCAATCATGTTCCCGCCGACATCGCCCTCGGCGTGCTGCCGGCGCTGCTCGACCTCCACATCGGCTACGACATCGGCGCGGCGGCGCTGACCCGCGGCCTGGCCGCGCGCCTCGGTGCGCCGGCGGTGCTCGGCACGATCTCGCGGCTGGTGATCGACCTGCATCGCGAGCCGCATCATGTGGGGCTCGTCCCCGCGCTGAGCGACGGCCACGCCATTCCCGGCAACGCCGCCGCCGACCGCGACGCCCGCGTCACACGCTTCCACATCCCCTATCATGCCGCGATCGAGCAGGCGGTGCGGCACGATCGTCCGGACCTGGTGGTGGCGATCCACAGCTTCACCCAGCGGCTGGCGAGCGGCGGGGACGAACGGCCGTGGCAGGTCGGTATCCTCTACAACCAGGATGCGCGCGCCGCCGAACCGGCGATCGCGGCGCTGCGGGCGCGCGGCCTGGTGACCGGCGACAACGAGCCCTATTCGGGGCGCGAGCTCAACGCGACGCTCAACCGCCACGCCGAGGCGCACGGCATCCCGAGCATGTCGGTCGAGGTCCGCAACGACCTGATCGCAGACGATGCCGGCGTAGTGCGCTGGACGGAAATCCTCGCCGAGACGATCGCGACGGTGCGGACGGCGCTGTCACGCCAGCGCTAGCCGAAGCCCGCGCTGCCGGCGTACAAGGCACGCGATGACACCGAACCTAGCGACCGCCGGCGCCCTCGCCACGCTGCTCCTCCTCGCCGGCTGCGGCGACGCCGACACCGGGCCGCTGGAGCCCACCCCAGGCAGCACGCGCATCGCCTGCGCGATCGGCAGCGACCGCTTCGCCGAACGCTGTTTCGTCGAGCGGAGCGACACGGCGGAGGGAACCGTGCTTACCGTGCGGCAGCCCGACGGCGGCTTCCGCCGGCTGCGGCTCACCCCGGAAGGCCCGGTCGCGGCCGACGGCGCCGAACCGGTCACCGTCACCTCGCGTTCGCCGCAGGAGATCGAGGTGGCGATCGCTGGCGTGCGCTATCGCCTGCCGGCGGAGTTGGGGAAGGGGGCTTGAGGATCGTTCCCGCCGGCGCGCCGATCCTGCGCGGCCAGGCGATGCGGGACGCCGAGCAGCGCTGCTTCGACGCGGGCACCAGCCAGGCGGAATTGATGGCGCGGGCCTCACTCGCGGTGGCGCGCGAAGTCGCGCGGCTGGGTGCCGGGCAGCCGGTGCTCGTGCTCGCCGGGCCGGGCAACAACGGCGGCGATGCCTATGGCGTGGCGCGGCTGCTCGCCGATTGGGGGCATGACGTCGCGGTGGCGGCGCTCGGGCAGCCGAGCGGCGGTGCCGCGGCCGACAACGCGGCGGCGTGGCCGGGAGAGGTGCAGACGCTGGAGGCGGCGGTGCCGCGGCCGGTGCTGGTCGATGGACTGTTCGGCACCGGCATGACGCGTCCGCTCGACGCGGGAGTAGCGGCGCAGCTTGCGCGGCTCGTGGCCGGGGCAAGCGTGGCGGTCGCGATTGACCTGCCGTCCGGCCTTGCCACCGACAGCGGCGCCGATCTCGGCGCGCCCGATGGGATCACCGCGACGGTAGCGCTGGGCGCGCTCAAGTCGGCGCATCTGCTCGGCACGGGCGTGGCCAAGTGCGGCCATGTCCTGCTCGCCGACATCGGCGTGGGCGCGGCAACCGACTGGAACAGCATCGCGCGGCCGCGGCTCCGCGCCCCCGCCATCGATTCGCACAAGTACGACCGTGGGCTCGTTGTGGTGGTCGCCGGCAGCATGGCCGGCGCGTCGCGACTGGCGGCGCGCGCGGCGCTTCACGGCGGTGCCGGCTATGTCATTCTTGCAGCTAGTGAAACAGCGCCGGGTGGACCGGATGCGATCGTCCACCGCCCGGTGCACGGCGGCGCGGCACTGGCCGAATTGCTCATCGACGCGCGGATCGGCGCGGTAGTGATCGGCCCGGGTCTCGGCCGCGACGACGCGGCCCGCGACCTGCTCGATGTGGCACTCGCCTCCGATCGCGACCTGGTGATCGACGGCGATGCGCTGAGCCTGCTCGGCAAGGATGGCGTTGGGCGGATCGCCGCGCGTAAGGCGACGACGTTGCTCACCCCCCACGCCGGCGAGTTCGCACGCATGTTCGACGGCGGGACCGACAAGATCGCCGACACGCTTGCCGCCGCGGAGGCGGCGCAGGCGACGGTGGTGCACAAGGGCGCCGACACGGTCATCGCCGCGCCCGAGGGGAAGGTCGTCGTCGCGTCGGCCGCCGCCTCCTGGCTGTCGACCGCGGGCACCGGCGACGTGCTCGCCGGCCTGGTCGCGGCGCGCCATGCCGCCGGGGGGAGCGCCGACGAAGCGGTATGGCTCCACGCCCGTGCCGCCCGGCTCGCCGGTCCCGCTTTCGCCGCCGACGATCTGATCGCGCGGCTTCCGATCGCGATCGGAGAATGCCTGTGAGCGGCGACGTCATCGTCCGCGTCGCCGCGCGTGGCGAGGGGGTGTCCGGCGACGGCCGCCACGTGCCGCTCGCCGCACCCGGCGACCGGCTGCTCGACGACTACCGCATCCTGCCCGGTCCGCACCACCAGCAGCCGCCGTGTCGCCACTTCCCAGCATGCGGCGGCTGTCAGCTCCAGCACCTCGACGATGCCAGCTATGCCGAGTTCGTCCGTGATCGCGTGACCGGCGCGCTGGCGGGGCAAGGGTTGCGTGCGGAGGTGCGCCCGGCGCTCGTCTCGCCACCACGCACCCGCCGCCGCGCGACGCTTCACGCCGAGCGGCGCGGGAAGCAGGTGCTGCTCGGCTTCACCGAAACCGGCAGCCACCGTATCGTCGACATGGCCGAGTGCCATGTGCTGCTGCCTGAGTTGTTCGCGCTGGTGGCGCCGCTGCGGGGCCTGCTCGCGGCGATGCTCGGCGAGCGCCGCGCCGACGTGCATCTCGCCGCGACCGACCGGGGCGTCGACGTGCTCATCGCCGGCGCGCTCGGCGACAAACTCGCCGAGGTGGAGGCGCTGACCGCCTTCGCCGAGCGCCACGGTTTGGCGCGACTATCGGTCGACGACGGCTACGGCCCGGAAACGCGCTGGGAGCCCGAGCCCGCCACCGTCACCTTCGCCGGCGTGCCCGTCGCGTTGCAGCCCGGCGCCTTCCTTCAGGCAACGCGTGAGGGCGAGGCGGCGCTGGTCGCCGGCGTCGGCGAGGCGGTAGGCGCGGCGCCGACCGTCGCCGACCTGTTCGCCGGGCTCGGCACCTTCTCGCTCGCCCTCGCCGAGCGCGCAAAGGTCTATGCGGGGGAAGCGGCGCGCGAGCCGATCCTCGCGCTCAAGGCCGCCGCGGCACGTGCCGGCCGGCCGGTGTTCGCCGACCACCGCGATCTCTACCGGCGCCCGCTGAGCACCGCAGAGCTCGACCGCTTCGCTGCGGTGGTGCTCGACCCGCCCCGCGCTGGTGCACGCGAGCAGGCGGCCGCCTTGGCGGCGAGCAAGGCGCCGGTCGTTGCCTATGTTTCTTGCAATCCCAGCAGCTTCGCGCGCGACGTGAAGACGATGTGCGAGGGCGGCTATTGCCTCGACTGGGTGCAGCCGGTGGGTCAGTTCCGCTGGTCCACCCACGTCGAGCTGGTCGCGCGCCTCAGCCGCTGACCGGGTACACTGCGTCGGTGAAGTAGAGCCCGTCTGGCGGTGCGTTGAGGCCGAGTTGTGCGCGGTCGCGCGCCGCCAGCACCTCGGCGACCCGCGCCACCGGCCAGCGGCCTTGCCCGACCAGCGCCAGGCAGCCGACCATCGAGCGCACCTGATGGTGGAGGAAGGATCGCGCGGCGGCGTGGACCAGCACCCGGTCGTCGTCGCGCTCGACGTCGAGCCGGTCGAGCGTGCGCACCGGGCTGTCGGCCTGGCAATGCGCCGAGCGGAAGGTGGTGAAGTCGTGCCGCCCGACCAGCGCCTGCGCCGCGGCATGCATCGCCGCGCTATCGAGCGGCTGCGGCACCTGCCAAGCGAGCCCGCTCTCCCAGGTCAGCGGCGCGCGCCGGTTGACGATCCGATATTCATAGGCGCGACCGACGCAGGAAAAGCGCGCGTGCCAGTCGTCGGGCACGACCGCGCAGGCGAGGATCGCGACCGGGTCGGGGCGGAGGTGCGCGTTGAGCGCTTCCATCAGCCGGAAGGGGGCGATGTCCTTGGCGAGGTCCACGTGTGCGCGCATCGCCAGCCCGTGCACGCCCGCGTCGGTACGCCCGGCGGCATGAACCGCGGCGTCCTCGCCGGTGATGCGATAAGCAGCATCCTCGATCGCCTGCTGGACGCTCGGCCCGTGCGCCTGCCGCTGCCAGCCCATGAACGGCCGGCCGTCATATTCCACCGTCAGCGCGAAGCGCGTCACAGCTGCGTGCCTGCCGCAATTGGATAGCCGCGAAGCAGGTCCGCCGCGGGCATCGCCCCGCGCCCGGCGCGCTGCACCAGCGTCGGGCGGATCGCGCCGCTCGCACAGGCGATGGTGAGCCAATCGTCGAGCACGGTTCCGGCAGCGCCCGTATCGCTCACGACCTCTGCGGCGAACACGCGGAAGCGCTCGCCACCGAGTTCGAAGAAGCCGGTCGGGTGGAAGGCGCGGACCTGCCGCTCGACCGCTTCGGCAGGCTGATCGAAGCGCAGGCGCGCCTCCGCCTTGCCGAGCTTGGCGGCATAGGTGACGCCTTCTTCCGGTTGCGGAACAGGGGGATAGCGGTCGAAGTTGCCAAGCACTTCGACCATCGCTTCGCCGCCCAGCGCCGCCAGCTGCCCGGTCAGCGCGCCGGCGGTGGCGCTGCCGATCGCGATGCGGCGTTCGAGGCGCACCGGCCCCGTGTCGAGCCCCGCCTCCATCTGCATGATGCCGACGCCGGTCTCCGCATCGCCGGCCAGGATTGCGCGCTGCACCGGCGCGGCGCCGCGCCAGCGCGGCAGCAGCGAGGCATGGACGTTGAGGCAGCCGAGCCGCGGCGCATCGAGCACCGGCTGCGGCAGGATCAGGCCGTAGGCGGCGACCACCGCCACATCGGCGTCGAGCGCGGCGAAATCCTGCTGCGCGTCTGCGGTGCGCAGGCTCGTCGGGTGCCGCACCGGAATGCCGAGCGCTTCCGCGCGCGCGTGGATGGGGGTCGGCGTGGCGGCCTTGCCGCGCCGGCCGCCGGCACGCGGCGGCTGGGTGTAGGCGGCGACGATGGTGTGTCCGGCGGCGACCAGCGCGTCGAGGATCGCGACCGCGAAGTCGGGGGTGCCCATGAAGATGATCCGCATGCAAGGCTCTCGACACGCTGGCGGCGCGGCGCGCAACCCCCTATCTGTTCCGGCGATGGCTTCCCCCGAGATCGACGCGCTGACGCAGGCGCTTTCCCGCCTGCCGGGCCTGGGCCCGCGGTCCGCGCGCCGGGCGGTGCTCCACCTCATCAAGAAGCGCGAGACCGCGCTGGTGCCGCTGCTCGGTGCGCTGGAACGGGTGAGCGAACGGCTGTCGACCTGCTCGACCTGCGGCAACGTCGACACGAGCGACCCCTGCTCGGTGTGCGCCGATCCGCGCCGCGACGGGCGCGCGCTGTGCGTGGTCGAGGAGGTCGCGGACCTGTGGGCGCTGGAGCGCTCGCGGCTGTTCCCCGGCCGCTTCCACGTGCTCGGCGGCCGGTTGTCGGCACTCGAAGGTGTTCGGCCTGAGGATCTCGCGATCGACCGCCTGCTCGCCCGCATCGCCGAGGGCGGCGTCGACGAGGTCGTGCTGGCGATGAACGCGACGCTGGAGGGGCAGACCACCGCCCACTATCTTGCCGAGCGGATCGAGGGCTATCCGGTGCGCGTCACCCAGCTTGCGCACGGGCTGCCGGTCGGCGGCGAGCTCGATTACCTTGATGAGGGCACGCTCGCCCAGGCGCTGCGGGCACGGCGTCCGGTGGCGTAGCGGCGCGCGTCGCGCTCGCTTGACGGGCGGGGGGCGCTTACCTAGCTAGCGGGCATGGCCATCCTGCCCATCATCGAGATCCCCGATCCGCGCCTGCGGCTGATTTCCACGCCCGTCGACGCGGTGGACGACGACGTCCGCACGCTCGTCGCCGACATGTTCGAGACGATGTACGACGCCCCCGGCATCGGCCTCGCCGCGATCCAGGTCGCGGTGCCCAAGCGGGTGCTGGTGATCGACCTGCAGGAGCAGGAGGACGAGGAGGGAAAGCCGGTCAAGGAGCCGCGCGCCTTCGTCAATCCGGAGATCGTCGAGACCTCCGACGAGTGCTCGCTCTACAAGGAGGGCTGCCTGTCGATCCCCGAGCAGTTCGCCGACGTCGAGCGCCCCGCGCGCTGCCGCGTCCGCTGGCTGGACGAACAGGGCAAGGAGCATGACGAGTGGCTTGACGGGCTGCTCGCGACCTGCCTGCAGCACGAGATGGACCATCTCAACGGCGTGCTGTTCATCGACCATCTCTCGCGGCTCAAGCGCGACATGGTGATCAAGCGGCTCAACAAGCTGCGCAAGGCCGCCTGACCCCGGCGGCGGCGCTCAGGCGCCGCCTCCTTACGACAGCCCGTCGATCTGCCCCGCAGCATTGACGCGGATGCCCTCGGCTGCCGGTACGCGCGGCAGCCCGGGCATGGTCATGATCTCGCCGCAGATCGCCACCACGAAGCCCGCGCCCGCCGCCAGTCGCACCTCGCGAACGTGGACGACATGGCCGGTCGGCGCGCCGAGCAGCGTCGGATCGGTCGAGAAGCTGTACTGCGTCTTGGCCATGCACACCGGCAGGTCGCCGAAGCCGTCGGCTTCCCAACGGCGCAACTGCGCGAGCACGCTGGCGTCCGCCACCGCCTCCTCGGCGCGGTAGATGCGGGTGGCGACCGAGTTGATCTTTTCGAACAGGCTCAGCCGATCGTCGTAGAGCGGCACGAAGCGCGCGGTGCCCGAATCCGCCAAGGCCGCCACCGCTTCGGCGAGGTCGGCCGCGCCGGCGCTGCCGTCGGCGAAGTGCGTGCAGACGATCGCCTCGCAACCCTGCGCGGCGGCGATCGCCTGGACCGCCGCGATTTCCTGCTCGGTGTCGGAGGCGAAGCGGTTGATCGCCACCACCGCCGGAACGCCGAACTGGCGGACGTTCTCCAGATGCCGCGCGAGGTTGACGCCGCCGCGCTCGACCGCCGCGACGTCGGGTTGGGCGAGATCCGCCTTGGCGACGCCGCCGTTCATCTTGAGCGCGCGCACCGTCGCCACCACCACCGCGGCGTCGGGCGCGAGCCCCGCCTTGCGGCACTTGATGTCGAAGAACTTCTCCGCGCCCAGATCTGCGCCGAAGCCGGCTTCGGTGACGACATAGTCGGCGAGGCCCAGCGCGGCCCGCGTTGCGATCACCGAGTTGCAGCCGTGGGCGATGTTGGCGAAGGGGCCGCCGTGGAGCAGGGCGGGGGTGCCCTCCAGCGTCTGTACCAGATTGGGCTTGATCGCGTGCGCGAGCAGCGCTGCCATCGCGCCGGCAGCGTTGAGGTCGCGCGCAGTGACGGCGCGGCGGTCGGCGGTGTAGCCGACGATGATCCGGCCAAGCCGCGCCTCCAGATCGGCGAGGTCGCTCGCGAGACACAGGATCGCCATCACTTCCGAGGCGACGGTGATGTCGAAGCCGGACTCGCGCGGATAGCCGTTGCTCGCGCCGCCGAGCGACTGGACCAAACCGCGCAGCGCGCGATCGTTCATGTCCATCACCCGCCGCCAGCTGATCCGCCGCACGTCGAGACCGAGCGCATTGCCCCAGTAGACATGGTTGTCGACCATCGCGGCGAGCAGATTGTGCGCGCTGGTGATCGCGTAGAAGTCGCCGGTGAAATGGAGGTTGATCTCCTCCATCGGCACGATCTGCGCATGGCCGCCGCCCGCCGCGCCGCCCTTGGTCCCGAAACAGGGCCCGAGCGACGGCTCGCGCAGCGCCAGCGCGGTGCGGCGGCCGCTGCGCGACAGCGCGTCGGCGAGCCCGACCGAGGTGGTGGTCTTGCCTTCGCCCGCGGGCGTCGGGTTGATCGCGGTGACCAGGATCAGCTTGCCGGTGGTGCTGCGCTTCGGCAGCGCGTCAAGGGTCAGCTTGGCCTTGTAGTGGCCATAGGGTTCGATCGCCTGCGCCGGAATGTCGAGCTTGGCAGCGACCTCGCCGATCGGCAGCAGCGGCGCGGCGCGGGAGATTTCGATATCGGTCAGCATCGCCGCCGCTTAGGCGAGCGGCGGCGAGGCTGGAAGGGCGATCAGAAGGTCGCGAGCGCCTTGCGGCAATCGTCCGCACACTCGCGGCACATCGTGGCGCAGCGGCGGCAATGGTCGTCGTCGTGCATTTCGCAATGCTTGGCGCATTCCTCGCATGCCTCGATGCAGGTGCGCAGCATCGCCTGCAGGATCGCCTCGTTGCTGCCGGTGCGGCGGGTCGCGACCTTGAACGTCGCGTCGCAGATGTCGGCGCAGTCGAGGCAGCGGCGGATGCACTCGCGCCGGTCGGCGACGCTCTCTTCCGCCAGACATGCGTCGGCGCAGCTGGTGCAGATCGCCGAGCAGAACATGGCGTGCCGGACGGCGAGTGCCAGCGGCTCGTTGAGGCTGCCGGCGACGTCCGGGTGCGACTTGATCATCTCGGCGATCGACATGGGCGTTCCTTCGGGTTGTTGCAGGATTGGACGACCAACGGATCGCCGACGGCCGATGTTCCGCTTGTCCGGCTTCCCGGCGGCGGGTAAGTTCCGGGTTCGTTCGCGTTTCGAGGTGGTTGCAATGGATGCTGTGGTTCTGCTGGTGGTCGTGCTGGCGCTGGTCGCCGGGCTCGCGCTCGGCTGGTTCCTCGGGCAACGCGGGATCGCCGAGGCGCGTACCGAGCGCGACCGGCGCGAGAGCGACTTCAAGGCGGCGATTTCCGACCTGGCGCTCGCCAGCGAGCGCGCCAAGGACGTGGGCCCGTTGCGCGAAGAGGTCGACACGCTCCGGCGCGAACTGGAAGGCGAGCGGTTGGAGCATGCGCGGCTGAAGGCGACCGCGGCGGCGTTCGAGGAGCGGCTCGCCGAGTTCAAGGATGCGCGCGAGGCGATGACCGCGCAGTTCCGCGAGACCGCGCAGGTGATGCTCGACGGCGCGCAACGGACCTTCCTCGAACGCGCCGACGCGCGCTTCCACCAGGCGGGCGAGACGAACGAGATGAAGCTCAAGGCGCTGCTCGCGCCCGTCGAGCAGACGCTCCAGCGCTACGAGCAGAACGTCAGCAAGGTCGAGGGCGAGCGCAAGGAAGCCTATGGCAACCTCGCCGGGCTGATGGAGGCGATGCGTCTCGGCCAGGAGTCGGTGAAGAGCGAGGCGGCCAAGCTGGTCAACGCGCTGCGCTCGGCGCCCAAGGCGCGGGGCCGCTGGGGCGAGCAGCAGCTGCGCAACGTGCTCGAGACCTGCGGCCTGGCTGAGCACACCGACTTCGCGATGGAGGTCAGCGTCGAGAGCGAGGGCGGGCGGCTGCGGCCCGACGCGATCGTCAAGGTCCCCGGCGGCAAGAGCCTGGTGATCGACGCGAAGGTCTCACTCAATGCCTATCAGGACGCGCACGGCGCGATCGACGAGCGCGAGCGGGCGGCCCACATGCAGGCGCACGTGACGTCGATGAAGACGCACATCAACCAGCTCGGCGCTAAATCCTATCAGGCGCAGTTCGACGACACGCCCGATTACGTCATCATGTTCGTGCCGGGCGAGCATTTCCTCTCCGCCGCGCTGGAGCATGCCCCCGACCTGTGGGACTTCGCCTTCGACCGCCGCGTGCTGATCGCGACGCCGACCAACCTGATCGCGATCGCCCGTACGGTGGCGGCGGTGTGGCGGCAGGAGAAGCTGGCGGGCGAAGCGCGCCAGATCGCCGAGCTCGGAAAGGAGCTCCACAGCCGGTTGTGCACGATGGGCTCGCACGTCGCCAGGCTCGGCAAGAACCTGGAGACCGCCACCGGCGCCTACAACGCCTTCGTTGGCAGCCTGGAATCGCAGGTGCTGACCTCGGCCAAGCGGTTTGAGACGCTTAACGTGGATACCGGCGGCAAGACGCTCGATCCACTGCCGGTGGTGGAACAGACGACGCGGCCGCTGACCAAACTGGCGACGCCGGCGCTGGAGCAACCGGAGCACGAAGCGGCGGAGTAAGCCTCCGACAACCCTCTGCCGTGCTCCCGCGCAGGCGGGAGCCCAGGGTACCGGACGCTTCCGTCGTTCTGCGTGGCCCTGTGTCCCCGCCTGCGCGGGGACACGAATGGCTTCAGCCCGCCGGTTCCTGCCGATCGAGCACCGTGTACGCCATCACCGCGGTGGCGACCGCGGCGTTGAGGCTGTCGGCCTTGCCGAGCATCGGGATCTTGACCAGCAGGTCGCATTCGGCGGCCATCAAGTCGGGCATGCCCTGCGCCTCGTTGCCGGTCAGCAGAAAGGTCGGCGCCGCGTAGGCCGGGGCGCGATAGTGATGCTCGGTGTCGAGGCTCAGCCCGACGAGTTGTCCCGGCCCGGAGCGCAACCAGCTGCGGAACTCGTCCCAGCGCGCGCGGGCGAACGGAACGGTGAAGATCGCGCCCATGCTCGCCCGCACCGCCTCGACCGAGAACGGATCGACGCAGTCGTCGAGCAGGATCACCCCGCCGGCGCCGGTCGCGTCCGCGGTGCGCAGGATGGTGCCGAGATTGCCCGGATCGCGCAACCGCTCGGCGACGAGCCACAGCGGCGCGGTGGCGCGGTCGAGCCGGTCGAGCGCGGTCGGCAGTTCGTCGTAGACGCCGAGCACCGCGCCGGGATTGTCCTTGCCCGACAGCTTCGACAGGATGTCGGCGTTGGTCTCGATCGCCTCGCCGCCCGCCGCCTCGCATGCCGCGACCAGCGGCCGCACCAGCGCATGGTCGGCGCTCGCCCGCGTGTAGAACAGGTAGCGGGGCAGGTGGCCGGCCTCGCGCGCCTCGGTGAGGATGCGGAGCCCTTCGGCGAGGAACAGGCCCTCGTCGCGGCGGTGCTTCTTGTCGCGAAGCGTGCGGACCCGCTTGACCAGCGGGTTCGAAAAGGCGGTGATTTCCCTGGGCATGACGATGGCAGGCGGAGGATCAATCCTCGCCGAAGCGGTCCTCGACCAGCGCGACCAGTTCGCCCACGGCGCGATTGGCATCGGGCCCTTCGGCACGGATGACGATGGTGTCGCCCATCGCCGCGCCGAGCATCATCAGCCCCATGATCGAGGTGGCGGTGACCTGCGACCCGTCCTTCTCCACCGTCAGTGCGGTCGGCTGGGTGGCGGCGAGCGTCACGAACTTGGCGCTGGCGCGCGCGTGGAGGCCGCGGCGGTTGGTGATGCGGACCTCGCGGCGCACTTCGCTCATGCGGCGGCTTCCCCGAGCACTTCGGATGCGACCGAGATATATTTGCGCCCGGCGTCGCGCGCGGCGGCGACCGCCTCGACGACCTTCATCGTCTTGCGCGCGCCGCCCAGCCGGATCAGCATCGGCAGGTTGATTCCGGCGATGACTTCGATCCGCCCGGTCTCCATCAGCGAAATGGCGAGGTTGGAGGGCGTGCCGCCGAACAGGTCGGTGAGGACGATCACGCCGGCTCCGTCGTCGACGGCGTCGATGCCTTGCGCGATTTCCGCGCGGCGTTCTTCCATGTCGTCCTCGGGGCCGATGCAGACGGTGGCGATCCGTTCCTGCCGGCCGACGACATGCTCCATCGCGACGACGAACTCTTGTGCGAGCCGCCCGTGCGTCACGAGTACCAAGCCGATCATTTCTCTCTCGCCCCCGAGCGAATCATGGTGCCTGCGGTGCATCCTCCAGCGCGTTCTGCGGGAAGCTCCCCAGATCGCGATGGGTCACCGTAGGCGAAAATCCTGCGTCGCGTAACCATGCCGCCATCCGCTCCGCGACATGGACCGAACGGTGTCGCCCCCCGGTACACCCGAACGCGACAGTAACATAGGCTTTTCCAACCGCGCCGTAGCGGGGCACCAGCGTGCCCAGCAGCGTCTCGATCGCCGCCATCGCTTCGGGATAGGCGGGATCGGCGGCGACATAGGCGGAAACGTCCGCGTCGCGGCCGGTGCCGGGGCGCAGTTCGGGCACCCAGTGGGGGTTGCGCAGGAAGCGCATGTCGAGGACGAGGTCGGCGTTGCGCGGTACCCCGCGCGCAAAGCCGAAGGACAGCACCGACAGCGTCGGGCCGCTCTGTCCGGGAACGTCGTAGGTCGCGCGGATCTGCTGGGCGAGGTCGTTCGCCGAAAGCCGCGTGGTGTCGATCAGCTGGCTGGCCCAGCGCCGCAGCGGCGCGAGCAGCTCGCGTTCGCGCGCGATGCCGTCGCTCGCCGGCCGGTCCGCGGCGAGCGGGTGTCGCCGCCGCGTCTCGGCATAGCGGCGTTCGAGTTCGACGCCGGCACAATCGAGGAACAAGGTGCCCACGTCGCGGTCGCGCTCTTCACTGAGCAGCTTGATGCGCCCCACGATCTGCTCGGCGTCGAAGCCGCGCGTACCCGGGCCGATGCCGAGCGCGAGCGGGCGGCTGCCGTCGCGATGGGTGAGCGGCTGTTCGGTGGCGAGCAGGCGGTTGAGCAGGAGCAGCGGCAGGTTGTCGACCACCTCCCAGCCGAGATCCTCGAGCGTCTTGAGCACGGTCGACTTGCCGGCGCCGGACATGCCGGTGACGAGCAGGATTCGCTGCGGGTCGGCGGCATGGATCATGCCGCCAGCGCCCGCAGCGCAAGCTCGACCTTGATCGGCGCCGACGGCTCCAGCGCGGGCAGCGCGACCACCGGCAGTTCCAGACCGGCGATGCGGCGTCGCTCCGGCCGCTCGGGCAGGCGTTCGGGCGTGGGCTCGATCCGGACCAGCATCGCGACGGGAACCTCGTTTCGGTAGGGAAGGGAGACGATGCCGATGCCGCGGACCTCGATCCGACCCGCGATGCGATCGGGCGCGCGGCCGACTAGCCGGCCGCCCTGCGCGGTCAGCACGGTATAGTCGTCCGCGACGAGCTCGGCGCCACGATCGACCAGCCGCAACGTCAGGTCGGATTTTCCGGCACCCGAGTCGCCCTCGATCAGCACGCCTCGCCCGCCGATCGCGACGCAGCAGGCATGGAGCGTTTCGGAAGAAGGCTCGCTCACGCCGCCACCTGCGGCAGGCGGACGACGAAGCGTGCGCCGCTCAGGCGATCTTCCCGTGATTCGACGTCAATCATGCCCGCATGTCCTTCGACAATGGTCCGCGCGATGGCAAGGCCCAGCCCCGAATGGGTGCCGAACGCCTCGCCCGCGGGCCGCACCGAATGGAAGCGGCGGAAGATCGCGTCGCGCGCCTCCTCCGGCACGCCCGGCCCCTCGTCCTCGACGCGGACGACGATCCAGCCGTCCTCGGCGACCGCGGAGACGCCGACCAGCGCGTCGTCGGGCGAGAAGGACACGGCGTTGTCGATCAGGTTCTCGAACACGCGTTCCAGCCGCGCGCCCTCGCCGGAGACGAGCAGCGGGCCGTCGCTCAGCCGGTCGAAGCGGATGCGGATGTTGCGCGTCGGCGTGCGCGCGTCGCGCAGTCCGACCAAAGCGTCGAGCAGCGCCGCCACGTCGATCGGTTCGAACTTGGCGCGACTGAGCTGGGCGTCGAGCCGCGAGGCGTCGGAAATGTCGCCGATCAGACGGTCGAGCCGATGGACGTCGTCGCGCATGATCGCGAACAGCTGGGCCTGCAGTTCCGGGTCCTTGACGTGATCCAGGCTCTCCATCGCCGACCGCAGCGAGGCGAGCGGGTTCTTGAGCTCGTGGGTGACGTCGGCGGCGAACGCCTCGGTCGCGTCGATCCGCGCGCGCAGGGCGCCGCTCATGTCGGAGAGCGAGCGCGCGAGCATGCCGATCTCGTCGCGGCGATCCGGAAGCCGCGGCACCACCACCTCGCGCGCGCGACCGAGCCGGACGCGAACCGCAGCGCGCGCGAGCAGGCGCAGCGGCTGGACGATGGTGCGGGCGAGGAACAGCGAGAGGAGGATCGAGACGAGTGCGACCACCAGCAGCACGACGCTCAGCCGGAAGCGCTCGGCGCGCACGGTCTGGACGATTCCGCGCGCGTCGATGGTCGAATGGAGCGTGGTGTCGGCGGTGAGCGGCGCCGCGGCGGTGATGATCGGGGTCCGGTCCGGCGCACGCCACACGCTGGAGACGGCGAGGCCGCTGGTGATCGCGCTGCGCGTCTCGGGCCATTTCAGTCCCTCGGCATTGCCGCGCTCGCGGTAGAGCGGCGCGCGCGGTGTCCCCACCACCGTATCGATCAGCGCGTCGAGCCACCGTGCGGCGTCCTGCTGCCACGGGTCCTTGTCGGGATCGCGCAGGCGGAAGTTCTCGACGCCCGCGGCGCGGCTGTCGAAGCGTTCCACCCCTGCACGGTCGTAGACGCGCAGCCGCGCACCCTGCGCCCGCGCCATGCGCAACAGCAGCGGCGTGCGTGCCGCCGGCACCACCGCGCGCAGCGCCTCGCCCGTCAGCGCGATCTCGCGCTCCGCCTGCGTCACGCGCTCGTCGAGGATGCGCGCGCGGAACGTGTCGAGATAGAAGAAGCCGCCCGCGACCAGCGCCACGGCGAAGATGTTGACGAACAGGATGCGCGGGGTGAGCGAGACGCGGCCCGACCAGCGCGGGCTCAGCGCCGCCTCGTCACTCCTCCGAGAAGCGGTAGCCGGCGCCATAGAGCGTCTCGATCGCATCGAACTCCTTGTCGACCTGCCGGAACTTGCGGCGGATGCGTTTGATGTGGCTGTCGATCGTGCGGTCGTCGACGTAGATGTCGTCCTGATAGGCCGCGTCCATCAGCTGGTTGCGCGTCTTCACGATGCCGGGCCGCTGCGCCAGCGTCTCGAGGATCAGGAACTCGGTGACGGTGAGCGTCACCAGACCGCCGGCCCAGGTGACCCGATGCCGGGCCGGGTCCATCGCCAGCCGGCCGCGTTCCAGCACCGGCTGCGGCGCTTCCGCCTCGTTTTCCGCAGTCGGCGACACCGCTTCGGCGCGGCGCAGGATGGCGCGGATGCGGGCGATCAGGAGCCGCTGGGAGAACGGCTTGGCGATATAGTCGTCGGCGCCCATCGCCAGGCCGAGCGCCTCGTCGAGTTCGTCGTCCTTCGAGGTGAGGAAGATCACCGGCACCTGGCTCTTCTCGCGCAGCCGGCGCAGCAGCTCTAGGCCGTCCATCTTCGGCATCTTGATGTCGAGCACCGCCAGGTCGGGTGGGTTGTCGACCAGCGCCTTCAACGCCGCCTCACCGTCCGAATAGACGCGCGTCGCGAAACCGTCGGCCTGAAGCGCGATCGATACCGAGGTCAGGATGTTGCGGTCGTCGTCGACGAGCGCGATGGTCGCCGTCATCGCCGGACCCTTCGTTCCGCTGCCATCCCCTGGCGGTATCGCAAAGAGCGGGGCGGCTCAACCGTGCGCAGTGAGAGGCTTGCGTTCGGCGGATCGTGCATCTGTGTCGTTGCATGGACGGAACGACTCCGTCGAAACCTCTGTTATGGACAGCATGTCCGATTTCGAACGTAGGGTCGCCGCGATGGTGCGCGACGTCCCCGATCCTTTCCTCGACCTCGCCGTCGTCGCAACGGCGGTGCTGGCCGCGCTGGTGCTCCACTTGGTGGCGTTCCGGCTGCTGCGCCGGTTCGCCGCACGGACGCCGGGTACCGCCGACGACGTGTTCGTCGAGCATGGCCGCCGACCGGCACGCTGGATCACCGTCGCGGTGGCGCTGGCGTTCGTTCGCCGCGGGATCGACCTCTCCGAGCGTGCCGACGGACTGTGGACCCAGTTCGCCGGCTTCCTCATCCCCGCGCTGCTCGGCTGGTTCGCGATCGCGATGATCCGCGCGAGCGGCCGGGCGGTGGAGATCGGCGCCGACATCAGCGTCGCCGACAATCTCCGTGCCCGCAGGCGGCGGACGCGCAGCGCCATTCTGGGGCGCATCTCCATCCTCGGCGTCGGCTTCCTCACCATCTGCCTGATGCTGCTGAGCATCCCCAGCGTGCGGTCGATCGGCGTAACGCTGATGGCGTCGGCGGGGCTTGCCGGCCTGGCGGTCGGCGCTGCGGCGCAACCGGCGCTCAAGAACATCATCGCCGGCGTGCAGATGGCGTTCACCGAGCCGATCCGCATCGACGACGTGGTGATCGTCGAGGGCGAATGGGGCCGGATCGAGGAGATCCGCCTGACCTATGTGGTGGTCGCGATCTGGGACGAACGGCGGCTGGTGGTACCGGTGTCGAAGTTCCTGGAGGACAGCTTCCAGAACTGGACGCGCAACTCCAGCCAACTGCTCGGCTCCGCCTTCTTCTGGCTCGATCCCACCGCCGACATCCTGCGGCTCCGCACGAAGTTCGAGGAGATCGTGCGCGCCAATCCGAAGTGGGACGGGCGTGCCTGGGCGCTGCAGGTGACGGATACCAAGCCGGACGCGATCGAGGTGCGCGTGCTCGCCACCGCGGCCAACGCCGGCCTGACCTTCGACCTGCGCTGCGACATCCGCGAGGCGATGCTCGCCTACATCCGCGAGGCGATGCCCGACGCCCTGCCGCGGCGCCGGCTGGAATGGCGCGACGCCGCGGGCGGGGACGAGGCGCCCGAACTCAGCCCTTCGCCTTCGCGATGAAGGCGTCGACGTTGCGCTCCAGCACCGTCATCGGGACGCCGCCACCGGTCACCACCGCGTCGTTGAACCCGCGGAAGTCGTAGCCGTCGCCAAGCGCGGTCTGCGCCTTGGTGCGCAGCCGGTTGATCTCCGAATGGCCGACCTTGTAGCCGCACGCCTGGCCCGGCCACGAACAGTAGCGGTCGACCTCGCCGCTGACTTCCTCCACCGTCGAGCCGTTGGTGGTCGCGAACCACTGGATCGCCTGCTCGCGCGTCCAGCGCTTGGCGTGGAGGCCGCTGTCGACCACCAGGCGGCACGCGCGGAACGCGATCGACTGGAGATAGCCGAGCCGCCCGACGGGATCGTTCTCGTACACGCCGAGCTCGTCGCCGAGCTGCTCGCCATACAGCGCCCAGCCTTCCGAGAAGGCGTTGAAGCCGAGCATCGAGCGGATGAGCGGCAGGCGAAAGGTATATTCGCCCTGCCAGATGTGGCCGGGGATCGCCTCGTGATAGGCGAGCGTCGGCAGCGCGTAGCGCGGCCAGATTTCGGTGGTGCGCAGGTTGATCCACAGCTTGCCCGGGACGCTGCCGTCGATGGAGCCGGGACCGCCATAGGCGCCCGGGGCACCGGCTTCCTCGACCAGCGGAATGCGGCGCACCTCGGCGCGGCCCGGAACGAGCGTGTGGAACGCGCGCGGCATGCGCGACCGCATGTCGTTGATCCGATCGGTGAGCAGCGCGACGATCTGCTCGCGACCCGTGTCGTCGTCCGGGAAGAGGAAGCGCGGGTCCTTGCCCAGCGCCGTCATCCGCTCGCCGACGGTGCCATTGGTATAGCCCAGCGGCTTCAGGATCGTGTCCATCTCCGCTTGGAGCCGCGCGAGCTCGTCGCGGCCCATCGCATGGACCTCGTCGGGGCTCATCCGGGTGGTGGTGGAGGCGCGCAGCGCCCAGGCGTAATAGGCATCGCCCTGCGGCAGCTTCCAGACGCCGGCCTCGCCGGTTGCCTTCGCACGCTGTTCCTTGAGCGCCGCTTCCTGCCGCAGCAGGGCGGGGCGGACCTTCTGGTCGAGGATGCGGGCGACCTGCCGGGCATCGCTGCCGGGGATCTTTGCGGTGCGGGTGGCGTAGCTCTTGTACACGTCCCAGTCGGTGACCTCGCCGCTGTGGCTCTGGCCGATCTGGGTGAGCGTCTTGTCGAGCAGGAAGTCGGGCGGGATCACGCCCATCGCTGTCGCGGCGCGCAGCCGCTCGGTCTCGCCGTCCAGCTGCGCGGGATAGGCTTCGAGCCGGGCGACGAACGCGTCGGCGTCGGCGCGGGTCTCGATCTTGTGGTCGCTGTCGAGGAAGCGGGGCGTATCGAGATAGGCGCCGACGTTCTGCACCACGACATACGGCGTGTTGCGCCACCCGCCGACCGCGACGTCGCCGTAGGGCAGCGCCAAGCCGTCGAGCGCGGTTTCAAAGGCGGTGCGCACCACGTCGACGTCAGTCCGCGTCGCCGGCGACAGCGACGCAGTGTCGAGAGCCCGCAGCTTGGCGACATGCTCGGTGAGGTGGCGGCGGATCCGTGCCTGGCCGGCGGGCGAGCGATCGGTCAGCCGCGCCTTCAGCGCCGCGCGCTTCCCCGTGTCGATGCCGAGCGACGAGGCGCTTTCGGGCATGTCGGCGAGCAGCGACTCCGCGATCTGGTTCAGCAGCGCTTCGGCGGCGGCGTCCTTGCCCTGCGCGGCGCGGGCGGCGGCGGGAAGCGCCTGGATCGCGGCGGCGGCGGCGCCGGCAGCCAGGAGTTCGCGGCGGGTGACGGTCATCGGGGCTCCTCGGGGAAGAAGCGCGGGCGGCGGGGCCGTCCGGCTTGGAATCGTGGCGCTTTGCTAGCATGGCAGGCGCATGAGGAAAGCCATTCTGTTCGGCGAGCATTCGACCCAGGCGCCGGCGATCGCCCGCTACATCGACCGCGATCGCTTTGACCCGAGCTTCGCCGAGCTCAGCGGACCGGACATGATGCGCTTCGACCTGGTGGTACCGCTCAGCGTGCCGCAGATCGAGGCGGCGCGGGGCGCCAACGCCGCCGGCCGCCGCCGCGCGGTGCTGCCGCGGCCGGAGCTGGTGGCGCTGTGCGATGACAAGCTCGCGTGCAACCAGTGGCTGATCGCCAACGGCTTTGCCGATCACGTCCCCGCGCTGCTCGGGCCCGAGCCCGATCGCTTTCCCTATATCCGCAAGGCGCGGCACGGAGACTTCGGAGCGGGGTGCGCGATGGTGCGCGATGCCGCGGCCGCCGCCGCGCTGGGGCCGATCGATGCCGGCTCCTTCCACCAGCGCGCGGTGCCGGGGGCGGACGAATATGTCCTCCACCTGCTGCGTATCGACGGCGCGATCCGGTTCACGCTCTGCTACCGCTACGACATGGGCACGTCGCTGGCGGTGCGCGGCAGCGGCGAGCCGGCGCGCAGCACCACCCCGGCCGAACCGGGCGTTGCGCTGCCGCTGTGCACCGCGATCCTGGAGGCAATGGGCTACGAGGGTACCTGCTGCTTCAACTACAAGCTGGAGGACGGGCAGCCCCAGCTGCTCGAGATCAACCCGCGCTTCGGCGGATCGCTGGTCGGGGAGGTCAGCGCCTATGTGCAGGCGCATCTCGACGCGATGGAACCAATCGCCCCCTAGCGCGTCGGCGGCACCTTGGTTACATGGGCCGCCAACCTTCGACTCCCGCAGGATCTGGCGCCCTCATGGACATCCCTCTCGGTCTCACCTTCGACGACGTTCTCCTGTACCCGGCGGAATCCGACGTTCTGCCCAGCCAGGCGGACACGCGAACGCAGGTGACCCGCGGCCTCGCCCTCAACATCCCCGTGCTTTCCTCGGCGATGGACACGGTGACCGAGGCCGACATGGCGATCGTCATGGCGCAGCTCGGCGGCATCGGCGTGCTCCACCGCAACCTCGACATCGAGCAGCAGGTCGCCGCCGTGCGCGCGGTCAAGCGGTTCGAGTCGGGCATGGTGGTCAACCCGATCACGATCGTGGCGAACGCACCGCTGTCGGAGGCGCAGGCGCTGATGGAGCGCCATCGCATCAGCGGCATTCCCGTCACCGACGCCGCGGGCAAGCTTGTCGGCATCCTCACGCATCGCGACGTCCGCTTCGCCGAGAACCCGGCGCAGCCGGTCGCCGAGCTGATGACGCGCGAGAACCTGGCGACGGTGCCCGCCGGCGTCAGCCAGGAGGACGCGCGCCGGCTGCTCCACCAGCGCCGCATCGAGAAGCTGCTGGTGGTCGACGACGCCTATCGCTGCGTCGGCCTCATCACCGTCAAGGACATCGAGAAGGCGGTGACCTACCCGTCGGCGACCAAAGACGCCGCCGGCCGGCTGTGCGTCGCCGCCGCGACCACCGTCGGCGACAAGGGGTACGAGCGTACCGCCGCGCTGGTCGACGCCGAGTGCGACCTGATCGTCATCGACACCGCGCACGGCCACAATCGTGAAGTCGCACGCGCCGTCGAGCGGGTGAAGAAGCTCTCCAACTCGGTCCAGGTGATCGCCGGCAACGTCGCCACCGCCGAGGCGACCCGCGCGCTGATCGACGCGGGCGCCGACGGCATCAAGGTCGGCATCGGCCCGGGCTCGATCTGCACCACCCGCGTCGTCGCCGGCATCGGCGTGCCGCAGCTCACCGCGGTGATGGAGTCGGCCGCCGAGGCCAAGAAGTCGGGCGTGCCGGTGATCGCCGACGGCGGCATCCGCACCTCGGGCGACGTCGCCAAGGCGCTCGCCGCCGGCGCGTCGGCAGTGATGATCGGCTCGCTGCTCGCGGGCACCGAGGAAGCGCCGGGCGAGACCTTTCTCTACCAGGGCCGCGCCTACAAATCGTATCGCGGCATGGGATCGGTCGGCGCGATGGCGAAGGGGTCGGCCGACCGCTATTTCCAGCAGGACATCAAGGATCAGCTCAAGCTCGTTCCCGAGGGGATCGAGGGGCAGGTGCCGTACAAGGGTCCGGCGCGCGATGTGATCCACCAGCTGGTCGGCGGCGTGAAGGCGGCGATGGGCTATACCGGATCGCGCACGCTGCCCGAGCTGCGCGAGCGCGCCCGCTTCGTCCGCATCACCGGCGCGGGCCTGCGCGAAAGCCACGTCCACGACGTGACGATCACGCGCGAGGCGCCCAATTATCCGACGCGCTGACCGCACGGGCGGACCACGGCCATGACCCCGGCGGCACGCGCGCAGGCGGCGATCGAACTGCTCGACCAAGTGATCGAGGCCGCACGCAGCGGCGGCGCGGCGGCGGACACGATCGCCCAGCGCTTCTTCGCGGCGCGGCGCTATGCCGGGTCGAAGGACCGGCGGGCGATCCGCGCGCTGGCGTACGATGCGATCCGCAGCTTCGGCGAGCGGCCGGCGAACGGCCGCGCGGCGCTGGTCGGGCTCGCGCGGAGCCGGCCCGAACTGGCGGAGACGTTCGACGGATCGCCCTACGGACCTGCCCCGGTGGACCCGGCCGAACCGGCCGCCGAAGCGGGCCTCGCGCCGCGCTGGCTGATGGACGCGCTCGCTGCCTCCGGGCTCGGTGGGGACGAAGTCGCAGCGCTGCTCGACCGCGCGCCCGTCGACGTGCGCGTCAACCGGCTCAAGGCCGATCGCGCGAGCGTGCAGGCGGAGATCGGCGGCGAGTCGCTCGGCTTCGCGTTGGACGCGTTGCGGCTCGGTACCGATGCGCCGGTCGAGCCGCTTGCCGCCTGGCGAGAGGGTCGGATCGAGGTTCAGGACGCCGGCAGCCAGCTGGTCAGCAGCATTGCCGGCGCCGAAGCGGACATGCTCGTAGTCGACCTGTGCGCGGGCGGCGGCGGCAAGACGCTGTCGCTCGCCGCGGCGATGGACAATCGTGGCCGCATCGTCGCGAGCGACACCGATCGCGGACGGCTGTCGCGGCTGCCCGAGCGCGCCCACCGCGCCGGGGTGACGATCGCCGAGACCCGGCTGCTCGACCCCAATCGCGAGCCCGAAGGTCTCTCCGGTCTGGCGGGGCAGGCGGACCTCGTGCTGGTTGATGCGCCCTGCTCGGCGACCGGCACGTGGCGCCGCAACCCCGAGGCGCGCTGGCGGCTGAGCCCCGAGCGGCTCGACCGGTTCGCGGCGGTACAGGCGCGGCTGCTCGACGTCGCGGCGGCGCTGGTACGGCCTGGCGGCAGCCTCACCTACGTCGTCTGCTCGCTGCTGGACGCCGAGGGCGCCGATCAGATCGCGGGCTTCCGCGCGCGGCATTCCGACTGGGCGGTGCTGCCGATCGTGGCGGCGGCGGGACGTGCCCACGGCGGCGGGCTGCGGCTGACGCCGGCGCACGACGGCACCGACGGCTTTTTTGTCGCACGCCTCGTGCGGCCGTGATAGCCGTGCGGCTGTGACGCTTACGGAGAAGATCATGCGCCTCACCACCCTGACGGCGGCGGCCGCACTGGCGCTTGTCAGCATCTCCACGTCGCTGAGCGGTCAGCGTCCCGACGACCAGATCAACCCGCGCTCGGTCGACCTCGTCCAGCAGGGGGAGGCGGCACGCGCCGCCGGGCAGCTCGATCGCGCGATTGGCCTGATCGAAACCGCGCTCACCGTCGATCCGCGCAACCGTCAGGGCTTCATCGCGCTGGCCGAGATCGCCCGCGCGCGGGGCCTGCCGGGCCAGTCGATCCGCCTCTATCGCGAGGCGCTGGCGCTGGAGCCGACCGACCTGCGCGCGCTGCGCGGGCAGGGCGAGGCGCTGGTGTCGAAGGGAGCGGTGACCCGGGCGCAGGAGAACCTCGCCAAGATCCGCAAGCTGTGCCGCACCCAGTGCACCGACGCCACCGCACTCGCCGCCGCGATCGCCAAGGGCCCGCCGGTCACCGCTACCGCGCAGCAGTCGGTCACCCCGGCGCAGCCGACGACGCCGACCCCCGCCAAGCCCTAAGCGCGCGCCGCGTCCAACGCGCGCGCCATCGCGACGAACTCGGCGACGCGGACCGTCTCGGCCCGCCGGGTCGGGTCGATGCCGACCGCTTCCGCAGCGTCCAACGCGCCGGCGACCGGCTTCAGGCTCTGGCGCAGCATCTTGCGACGTTGGCCGAAGGCGGCAGCGGTGAGACGTTCGAGCGTTGCGAGCTTCACTCCCTCGGGCATCGCCGCCGGGATGATATGCACGACGGCCGACATCACCTTGGGTGGCGGCGTGAAGGCGGAGCGGTGGACCGGCATCGCGATCCGCGCCGCCGAACGCCACTGCGCCAGCACCGCGAGCCGACCATAGGCGTCGTCCTTGGCTTCGGCGACGATCCGGTCGGCGACTTCCTTCTGGAACATCAGCGTCAGGCTCTGCCACCACGGCTCCCAGCCGGCCGAAAGCCAGCCGATCAGCAGCGCGGTGCCGACGTTGTAGGGCAGGTTGGAGGCGATGTGCGGCCGCCCCTCGAACAGCGCGGGCGCGTCGATCTCCAGCGCATCGCCCTCGATCAGCCGCAGCTGACCGGGATAGGCGGCGGACAGTTCTTCAAGTGCGGGGATGCAGCGATGGTCGCGCTCGATCGCGGTGACGCGCGCGCCGGCTGCGAGCAATGCACGGGTGAGCCCGCCCGGCCCGGGTCCAACCTCGAGCACCTCCTGGCCGGCAAGGTCACCCGGCACCCGCGCGATCCGCGCGAGCAGCTGGCCGTCGAACAGGAAGTTCTGGCCGAGTGCCTTGCTCGCGCTCAGTCCGTGGCGGCGGATGACCTCCCGGAGCGGGGGCAGCGGATCCATCGCGGCTTAGTGGAAAGCGCTGGTGCGACGCGTGGCCGCGGCGTTCGCCGCCATGCGGATCGCGGCGATCATCGCGCCGGGTTCGGCCTCGTTCCGTCCGGCGATGCCGAAGGCGGTACCGTGATCGGGCGAGGTGCGCACGATCGGCAGGCCCAGCGTCATGTTGACGCCCTCGTCAAAGTGCAGCGTCTTGATCGGGATGAGCGCCTGATCGTGGTAGAGGCAGAGCGCGACGTCGTAGAGCGCGCGCGCGCGTGGATGGAACATCGTGTCCGCCGCGAACGGCCCGACCGCGTCGATGCCCTCTTCCTTCAGCAGTTCGATCGCGGGGATCAGGCAGTCGATTTCCTCGCTGCCGATCGCCCCCGCCTCGCCGGCGTGGGGGTTGAACCCGGCGAATGCCAGTCGCGGCGCGGCGATGCCGAAGTTGCGCTGCAGCCCGCGCGCGGTGGCGCGCGCCTTTGCGACGATCAGCTCGACGCTCATCGTCTCGGCGACGTTGCGCAGAGGGATGTGGGTGGTGATCGGCACCACACGCAGCGTCGGCCCTGCGAGCATCATCACCGCATTCTCGCGCGCGACGCCGCAGCGCTCGGCGACGAACTCGGTCTGGCCCGGATAGGTGAAGCCGATGTCGTAGAGCTGCTTCTTGGAAACCGGCCCCGTCACCACAGCACCGGCCGCCCCGGACCGCGCGAGCCCGGCGGCCAGTTCGAGCGACTGGAGCGCGCAATGCGCGCCATCGACGTCGGGCTCGCCCGGAGTGATCGTGCCGGCAGCGCCGGCGGAAATCACCGGCAGCCCGTGTTCGAACGCGGCGGGCGCTTCATGGGGATCGCCGATCGTCCGGATCGGCCCGTCCCAGACGCGCGACACGGCCTGCGGATCGCCGACCGCGAAGAAGGGTGACAGCATGTGCGGCGCGCGCGCGGCCCATGCCTTGGCGATGATTTCCGGTCCGATCCCCGCCGGGTCGCCCATCGAGACGGCCAGCGGCGGGATGTCGGGCGTCCGCTGGCCCGGAGGCGTGGCGCTGGCGATCAGCGATACTCCACGATCGCATCGCGGCGCAGGTCGCGCAGCATGCGCTGGGCGCGCAGGTTGACGCGCTCCTGCTCGACCTGCTGCTGCACCGCCTCGGCGGAGGGCAGGCTGGCGACGCGGCTGTCGTCGCGGCCGCACAGCACCAGCACGCGCACGCCCTCGGAGGGGCTGCCGAACGGCTGCGTCGCCTCGCCGACCTGAAGCTTGAGCATCAGCTCCTGCAGCGCGGGCGGCAGGTCGCGGATGCGCACCGAATCATTGTCGACCACCTCGACGCCCAGGTCACTCGCCACCTTGGACACCTCGCCGCAACCGCGGATCTTGCCCGTCGCCTCGGCGAACTGCGCGGCGAGCTTGGTCGCCTGCGCCTGGCTCGTGCCGGCCGGGAAGGTCTTGGTGAGCTGGCGCAGGCTGAGCCGCGCGTCGCGCGGGTCGGCCATCAGCACCTGGCGCTTGTCGGCCAGGAACAGGATCGAATAGCCGCCGGGCGTCTGGATCGGTCCGGCGATCTGGCCGACCTGCATCTCCTGCGCGGCCTGCGCGAGCGGCGCGGGCAGGGTGGGCAGGCGGATCCAGCCGAGATCGCCCTGCACCGCGCGGGTCGACGCTTCGGAGAAGTTGCTGGCGAAGTACTCGAACGGAGCGCCCTTGCGGATCTGCTCGATGATCTTGCGGCTCGCGTCGACGACCTCGGCGTCCCGGTCGGGAGTTGCGGAGAGATAGATCTCCTTGAGGTGGTATTCCTCGGTGCCCTTCGCGGCTTCAAGCCGGTCGAGGATCGCCTGCACCTCTTCCTCGCCGACGTTGATGAACGGCTCGACACTGTTGCGCAGCAGGCGGCTCCAGGCGAGCTCGCCCTCGATCTGGCGCTTCATCGACTTCTCGGACGCGCCGACCTGGCGCAGATAGTCGCGCATCTGTTCCGGCGTGCGCTTGAAGTTGCGCGACACGCGCGCGAAGCCCTGGTCGATCTCGCTCGGCGTGACGGTGATGTCCTTCGCCTTGGCTTCCTGGATCTGCAGCGTCTCGTCGATCAGCTGGCGCACGATCTGGAGGCGCAGCTGGTCGCGGTCCTCGTCGTTCAGCTTGATGCCGTTGAGTGCGACCACCAGCGCCATACGCTGGTCGACGTCGGTTCCGGTGAGCACCGTGTTGTTGACGATCGCCGTCGCCTTGCGGATGTTGGGATCCTGCTTTCCGAAGATCGTCGGGTTCTGCGGCAGGTTGAGGTTGGCCGCGGGGCTCGCCTGCTCGTCCGGCACGGTCTGCGCCGACAGCGAGGCGGTGGCCACACCGGCGAGCAGCAGCAGCGCGGCGGCGTTGCGGACCCGGCGCCCGTTCACGAAATTCTTGATCACCAAGTGTTCAACCTCATCAACCATCCGGCGCGGTGGCAACACGCCTTGGCGCCCCGCTCTACCCACGCGTCCCTGAACAGCGGCTTAGCGACCCAGGTTCTTGAACGCCAGCGTCAGCAGATAGCTGCTGCCGCTGCGGGCGTCGCCATTGTCCTGATAGTCGCGCTTCCACGTCGCCCCCAGCCGCAGGCAGTCGTCCTCGTAGGCGACACCGACGCGGTGGCGGATCGGATCGAAGCCGTCCGACGACGAGAGCACGTCCTCGCGGCGATCGGTGAGGTCGATGGTGGCGGAGCCGAACAGCGACCAGAAGCGCGCGAACTGCACCCGTCCGCCGACCCGTGCCTCCTCGCGGTCCTGCAAATCTTCGACCGCGTCGATGTCGCGGTTCAGCCGCAGATAGCCGAGCAGCAGGTACGTCTTGCGCGAGCCGATCGTGGCGTCGACCTCGTTGCGGCGGACCGCCAGCCCGTCCTTGTCGAGCCGGTAGCGGTGGGTGAACTGGACGAAGTCGCGGAAGCGCACCTCGGTACGACCGACGATATCCGACAGTCGATCGTCCAGACCGGTGCCGCTCGGCAGGATCGTCTCGCGCTTGTCGAGGCGATAGCTCTGCCCGATCGTCGCGTTCACCTCGATCCCCGGCACGCTCAGCGCATAATCCAGGCCGTAGGTGAAGCGCGTCGAATCCTCGAACCGGTCGTAGCCGGCGAAGCGGTTGAGGGCGAAGAGGTTCGAATCCTCCAGGTCGACGGCGCGAGCGTCCTCGTTCGGCAGGGAGAGATTGGCGATGTGCGGCGACACCACCGTCTGGAAGCGCGGGGTGATCCGCTGGGTGCCGCCGAACGCCTCGCCGATGAACGGCCATTGCACGTCCAGCGCGAGGGCGCCGATCGCACGCGTGCTCACCCCCTCGTTGCCGCGATAGCTGGCGATGGCGGTCTCCAGCGTATCGTTGGCGTTGTAGACGTCTCCGCGCGCATAGGCGGTGAGCGTGACCTGCTGGCCCCAGTCGGTCACGCGCCGCAGATCCCACTGCGCGGCGGCGAAGGCGCGCTGGGTATCCTGCCCCTCCTGGCGGAACAGCGCGAGCGAATTGGCCTGCAGCTGGAGCACGCCGCCGGCGAGGTTCTCGAACCGGCGGCGGTAATCGATCGCCGGCAGCGCGATCGGCTGCATCTTCTGGCTGTCGCCGACGCGCATCGTCTGCACCGCCCAGCCGTCGATCGACAGATAGCTGTTGGCGTCGATGCGCTCGACCTTGATGTTGTTGCGCAGCCGATCCTCGCGCGAGATGTCGTAGCGGCGCAGGAAGGTGTCGTCGGTCTGGAGGCGCAGCGAGCCGCTGGCGCTCCAGTTCGGATCGAGCTGGAAGCGGCCGACCGCGTCGATATAGCCGCGGAACGAGCGCTCGCTGTCGGGGACGCCTTCGCCGTCGAACACCGCGTCGCGGCGCCGGCCGTAGGTGCCGTAACCGATCACCCGGAAGGCGCCGGTGTCGGTCAGCTGGCGGTACTCGGCCTCCAGCATCGGCAGCACCGACGTGAAGACGTGCGGGCTGATCGTCAAGTCGCGGTTGGGCGCCAGCGCGAAGTGATAGGGGGCCACCACCTCGACGCCGTTCACCCGATCGAGCCGCAGCGACGGCGTCAGCACGCCCCCGGCGCTGCCGCCGCCCACCGAATGGCTGAACGCCGGCAGCGGGATGCCCGGCAGGTTGAACAGCTTGAGCTGCGCCCCCGAATAGCGGATGCGCTGGTCGGCCGGATCGTAGCTGACGCGTACGGCGGTGATCTGCCACGACGGCTGCTTGGGACAGCCGTCGGAGGTGGTGACCGAACAGGGGCTGTACGCCGCCTGCTCGACGTTGATCACGCCGGTCTCGGTCCGGCTCCCACGCTTGGCGGCGATGCGGCTGCCCTCGTCGAGGACGACGAGCATGTTCTCGATCACGCCGTCCTTCAGCGAGTCGGTCAACTCGATGCGGTCGCCGTAGGCGACGTCGCCTTCCGGGTTGGTGACGGCGATGTTGCCCTCCGCCACCACCTGGCCGCTGGTGCGGTTCCAGGTCACGCGGTCCGCCCGCAGCCGGTCTCCCTCGCGGAACATCCGCACGTCGCCGGTGGCGGTCACCACGTCGGCATTGCTATCGTAGCCGAGCTGGTCGGCGGTGAAGCGGATCTCGTCTTCCGCCGCAGGCGCGGCTGCCGCTTCGGCGGGCGGGGGAGGGACGGCGCGATCCTGCAGATCCTGCGCCAGGGCGGTGCCGCCGGACGCGAGCCAGAACTGCACCGCACCCGACAGGAGGAGGACGCTACGCTTCACCTAGACCGATACTCCCTGCCGCGGCCCGGGCCCGCGCGACTGCCCCCAAAAAGCGCCCTATCGCATCGGACCGGGGGAACCGCAATCGCCCTCCGGCCGCTTTGCTTGCATGCCACGCCTGGCTTAAGGAAGCGGCCCCGCCGTCCGGCGCGCCGATTCACCACAGGGATAGTATCGATGCAAATCAGTTTCCTCTCCTCGCGTCCGGCCGACGCTGCCGCGCTGGTGCTGCCGGTGGGCAAGGGTGGCGTGGCCGCGCTAGGCGACGCCGGCCTCGAAAGCGGCACCGCGGCGCTGGTCCGCGGCGCGGCCGAGAGCGCGCGCTTCGACGGGGAGCCGGGCACCATTGCCGAGATCTTCGTGCCGCAGGGCGACGGCGCCGGACGGGTGATCCTGCTCGGCACCGGCAGCGGCGAGGAGGCGGACTTCGAGCGCGCCGGCGGCGCGTTGACCGCGCGCTTTCTGACCGCCGGGATCGCCACGCTGGTGATCGACGTCTCCACGCTCGGCAAGACCGCGACCGCCGCCGGTGTCGCCCGGCTGCTCGCCGCCGCCGAACAGCGCGGCTGGCGCCACGACATCTATCGCACGCGCCTGCCCGAGGCATCGAAGCCGACGCTGGAGAAGATCGAGGTGGTTGGCGCCCCCGAGGGCATCGACGCCGCCTGGACCGATGCCAAGGCCCTGACCGGCGGCCTTGCACTCACCCGCACGCTGGTGAGCGAGCCGGCGAACATCCTCTATCCCGAGAGCTTCGTCGAGCGTTGCCGGCACCTCGAGGAGCTGGGCGTCGAGATCACCGTGCTAGACGAGGCCGCGATGCGCGAGCTCGGCATGGGCGCGCTGCTCGGCGTCAGCCAGGGCTCGGTGCGCGAGGCGCAGCTGCTGGCGATGCGCTGGAACGGCAAGGGCGGCGACGATCTCGATGTGGCGTTCGTCGGCAAGGGTGTGACCTTCGACACGGGCGGCATTTCCTTGAAGCCCGGGCCCGGCATGGAAGACATGAAGTGGGACATGGGTGGCGCCGGTGCCGTTGCCGGCGCGATGAAGGCGCTCGCGAGCCGCAAGGCCAAGGCGAACGTCCTCGGCGTGTGCGGCCTGGTCGAGAACATGCCCGACGGCAACGCCCAGCGTCCGGGCGACATCGTCACTTCCATGTCGGGCCAGACGATCGAGGTGCTCAACACCGACGCGGAAGGGCGTCTGGTGCTGTGTGACGCGGTGACCTGGGTTCAGCGCACGCACAAGCCCAAGACGATCGTCGACCTCGCCACGCTGACCGGCGCGATGATCATCGCGCTCGGCAACGAGCACGGCGGCCTGTTCGCCAACGACGACACGCTCGCCGACCAGCTGCTCGCCGCGGGCAAGGCCTCGGGCGACAAGCTGTGGCGCTTCCCGCTGTCGCCGGCCTACGACAAGCTGATCGACTCCCCGATCGCCGACATGAAGAACATCGGCGGCCGCGGCGCAGGCTCGATTACCGCTGCGCAGTTCATCGGCCGCTTCATCGAGCCGGAGGTTCGCTGGGCGCACCTCGACATCGCCGGGATGGTGTGGGCCGACAAGCCCGGCACCGCCTGGGACAAGGGCGCGACCGGCTTCGGCGTCCGCGTGCTCGACCGCTTCGTGCGCGACCAGTTCGAGGGCTGATCGCGCACCGCCATGCAGGTCGACTTCTATCACCTGACCCAGCTTCCGCTCGAGCGTGCGCTGCCGCGCATCGCCGAGCGGGTGGTGGCCGGTGGCGGTCGCCTGCTGGTGGTCGCCGAGCCGGATGAGGCCCGCCAGGCGCTCGACCGCTGCCTGTGGTCCTATGCGCCCGAGAGCTTCCTGCCGCACGCCCAGGCCGGCGGCGAGCACGACGCGCGCCAGCCGGTTCTGATCGCGGGCGCGGTCGATCCGGCGAACGGCGCGCGCAACGTGGCGCTGGCGGACGGCGTGTGGCGCGACGAGGCGCTCGACTTCGATCGCGCATTCCACTTCTTCGACGACGAGCGGATCGTCGAGGCGCGCCAAGCGTGGCGCGCGCTCGGCGACCGGCCCGAGGTGTCGCGTCGGTACTGGAAGCAGAACGAGGGCGGGCGCTGGGAACAGGCGGCCTGAACCCGCCGTGCCGGCGGCTTGCATCGAACCGGCGGGGCGCCTAGGGAGCCGCGACTTTCCAATCCGCCATCATCCAAGGAGCCGCACGGCATGGCCGCGACCCGCACGTTTTCGATCATCAAGCCCGACGCCACCCGTCGCAACCTGACGGGCGCCGTCACCAAGATGCTGGAGGAAGCCGGCCTGCGCGTCGTCGCGTCCAAGCGCATCCAGATGACCCAGGAGCAGGCCGAGGGCTTCTACGCCGTCCACAAGGAGCGTCCGTTCTTCAACGACCTCGTCTCCTTCATGATCTCCGGCCCGGTGGTCGTGCAGGTGCTCGAGGGTGAGGACGCCGTGAAGCGCAACCGCGAGATCATGGGCGCGACCAACCCGGCGAACGCCGACGCCGGCACGATCCGCAAGGAACTCGCCGAGTCGATCGAGGCGAACTCGGTCCACGGTTCGGACTCGGAAGAGAACGCCAAGATCGAGATCGACTATTTCTTCAAGCCGGAAGAGATCGTCGGCTGATCCGGACCGCCGCCTTCGGGCGGCGATCCTGGTGCGAAAAAGGGCGCCGCTCCACCCGGAGCGGTGCCCTTTTTGCAATCGTTTACTTCTTGAACGGAACGCCGAGCCGACGGCGCTCGGCCGCCCACAAGCTGTCGAGCGTGGCATCGCTCTTGGCGCCGGCACGGCGCTGCTTGAGCGCCACGCCGGCCAGCCGCAGCGTGCGGCCGCTCAGCATATGCCCCTCGGTCGCGAACACGAGTTCGTAGATCGCGCTGTCCTCGCGCTGGTCGTCGCCGTCCCAATAGCGGCTGACGATGCGGATCGGGAGCCGCCCCTCGATCTTGTCCGGGCCGCCGTCGGTGAGCTTGAGCAGCGGGTCGGCGATCCAGTCGCCGTCGATCGTCGTGTCGAGCACGCCGCTGCGGCCCGGCACCTTCAGCGACGGCGGGAAGGCGATCTCGATGCGCTCGATCCGGTGGTTCGCGTCGCTGAGCTCCAGGCGGCGTCCGCCGTTGCGGGGCGTGCCGACCAGCGTCACCAGGCGGGAGGCATGCGCCTCCGCATCGGCGGCCGCCTGCTTGCGCGCGTCCTCTTCGGCGCGCTGGACCTGACCGTCCTTGCGCAGCGAGACGTTGTTCCACAGCGTCAGCGCCGAGATCACCAGCGCGGCGACGCCGACCACTTCCGCCAGCGTCAGCCAGCGCCAGCGCTTGCGCGGGGCCTCGCTCACCGGCCGCCCGCCTCCAGCAGCGCCGCCGGTGCCGCCAGTTCCCAGCCGCGCGCGATCGCGTCGCCGACCAGCGTCCAGTCGACGTCGCCGGTCAGCGCCAGCGTCTGCCAACCGCTTTCGGCGCGGACCTCCAGCGCGTCGTCGCCGCTCAGGCGCGCGAACGTCGCATCGCCGACGGTGAAGCTCGGCGCTCCCGCCTCCTCGCTCTCTGCGGCTTCGGGAAGCGCGAGCGCGAGGCTGCGGATACGGGAGAGGGGGCTATCGGTCATGGTGCGTACGAACTCCGCAAGCATGGCAGGGTAGAGGCGATGTTCTTCCACCAGCACGCGCGCCGCAAGCGTCTCGGCGGTGTCGTCCGCGTGGACCGGCACCTCGGCCCGGCCGAGCACGGTGCCGGCGTCGAGCTCCTCGGTGACCAGGTGCACCGAGCAGCCGGCAACGGCGTCACCGGCCGCGATCGCCCGCGCATGGGTGTCGAGCCCCTTGTAGTTGGGGAGGAGCGAGGGGTGGATGTTGACGATCCGGCCCGCCCAGCGTTCGACGAACGCCGGCGACAGCAGTCGCATGTACCCCGCGAGCGCGATCAGCTCGACACCGGCGTCGTGCAGCGCCGCATCGATGCGCGCCTCGTAGTCGGCTTTCGGCATGCCCTTCGGGCTCTGCGCGAAGGTGGCGACGCCCCGCTCGGCCGCCCAGGCGAGCCCTGCTGCGTCCGGCTTGTCGCTCGCGACGAGCGCCACCGCATAGGGGCAGTCGGGCGCCCGGGCGGCTTCCACCAGCGCGGCCATGTTCGAGCCCCGCCCGGAAATGAGGATGCCGAGCTTGCGGCGGCCGGTGTCAGCCAAGGTGAGTCGCCGACCAGTCCGCGCGCGCGCTCCAGGTGCCGGCGCTGCCGGTCACCGTGCAGCCGCAGTCGCCCGCCTCGACTGTGCCGATGCGCAACACCGTCTCGCCGGCTTCGGTGAGGGCGGCGGCGACACCCTCGGCCTCTTCGGGCGCAACCAGCACCGCCATGCCGATGCCGCAGTTGAAGGTACGCGCCATTTCCTCGGGCTCGATCGCGCCCTGCGCCTGCAGGAACGCCATGAGGCGCGGCTGCTCCCAAGCGTCGGCGTCGACGCGGGCGTGACAGCCGTCGGGCAGGACGCGTGGGATGTTCTCGAGCAGCCCGCCGCCGGTGATGTGAGCGAGGCCGTGGATGCGCTCGGCACGCAGCAGCGGCAGCAGGCTCTTCACGTAGATCCGGGTCGGCGCCATCAGCGCGTCGATCAGCAGCCGCTCCTGATCGAACAGTGCCGGGCGGTCGAGCTTCCAACCCTTGTCGGCGGCGAGCCGGCGGACGAGCGAGAAGCCGTTGGAGTGCACGCCCGAGGAGGCGAGGCCGAGGATCACGTCGCCGACCTGCACGCGGCCCTTGGTCAGCAGCTGCTCGCGCTCGACCGCACCGACGCAGAAGCCGGCGAGGTCGTAGTCGCTGTCCGCGTACATGCCTGGCATCTCGGCGGTCTCGCCGCCGATCAGCGCGCAGCCGGCCTGGCGGCAGCCCTCGGCGATCGAGGCGATCACGCGCTCGGCGACCTCGGCCTCCAGCTTGCCGCTGGCGTAATAGTCGAGAAAGAACAGCGGCTCGGCGCCCTGGACGATCAGGTCGTTGGCGCACATCGCCACCAGGTCGATGCCGACCCCGTCGTGGGCGTTCTGCTCGATCGCGAGCTTGAGCTTGGTGCCGACGCCGTCGTTCGCGGCGACGAGCAGCGGGTCCTTGAACCCCGCCGCCTTGGGATCGAAGATGCCGCCGAAGCCGCCCAGATCGGCGTCCGCGCCGCTCCTGCGGGTGGAGCGGGCCAGCGGCGCGATGGCGCGGACCAGCGCGTTGCCTGCGGCGATCGAAACGCCGGCTCCGGCGTAGGTATAGGGCGTCGCGCCCGCGTCTTCGGTGCTCATGCGCGAGCGACTAGCCATATCCTGCTTGGATTTCCACGCCCGCTTCGTCAAAAGGCGGCCGATGTCTCGCTTTCCCCGATCCCTGCGTGCCGGCCTGTTGGTGGCGCTCCTTGCCACCGGCGGCACCGTGATCGCGCAGATCGAAGGCGGCGACCGCGGTGTCGCCCCGATCGCAAGTTCCGGCAGCTTCGAGGTTTCCGGCGTGCGCGTCGACGTATCCGGCCCCAATGCCGAGGCCGCGCGCACCGGCGGCTGGCGCCTGGCGCAGCGCAAGGGCTGGGACATGCTGTCGCGTCGGCTGACCGGCCGGCCGGGATCCTTGTCCGACTCGGCGCTCGATTCGCTGGTGAGCGGGATCGTCGTCGAGAACGAGCAGATCGGCCCCAACCGCTACGTCGCCCGGCTGGGCGTGCTGTTCAACCGCGGCCGCGCCGGCTCGATCCTGGGCGTCGCGGGCGAGACGCTGCGCTCGCCGGCGCTGCTGGTCGTGCCGTTGCAGATATCGGGCGGCGCGAGCAGCGTGTTCGAGCGGGCGACGCCGTGGCAGGAGGCATGGGCCCGCTTCCGCACCGGCAACAGCGTCGTCGACTATGTCCGGCTTACCGGAACCGGGCCCGACGCGCTGCTGGTCAACGCCGGCCAGGTCAGCCGCCGTGGCCGCGGCTGGTGGCGCACGATCCTCGACCAATACGGCGCGGCCGACGTGCTGATCCCGCAGGTCACGCTGCGGCGCCAGTGGCCCGGCGGGCCGGTGATCGGCGACTTTTCCGCAGGCTACGGCCCCGACCATCACGTGCTGACCCGCTTTATCCTCCAGGTCGACCGCACCGAGGCGCTGCCGGCGTTGCTCGACGAAGGCGTGCGGCGGATCGACGCAGCCTATCAGCAGGCGCTGCGCCAAGGGCAGCTGCGCACCGACGCCGCACTCGCCGCACCGCCGCCGGGCCAGCCGGCGCCGACGGTGCCGACGCCCGAGGGCGAGACGGCGACGACGGAGACGGGCACGCCCGAGACTCGCGTCACGCTTTCGATCCAGTTCGACACGCCCGGCGTCGGTTCGGTGGCGTCGTCCGAAGCGGCGGTGCGCTCGGTCGCCGGCGTGCGCAGCGCGGTGACCACCAGCCTGGCACTCGGCGGGGTGTCGATCATGCGCGTCGTGTTCGACGGCGACCCCGCCGTGCTCGCCGCATCGCTGGAGGCACGCGGCTGGCAGGTGACGCAGGGCGGGGGCGTGCTGCGCATCCGCCGGGCGGCCGCGGCACCCGCACCGACCTCCAGCCCGAGTGCGGCGGCACCGGCCGCTCCGACTGCCGGATGATCCAGCTCGACCTGGCGCTCGGTCAGCCGGTAGGCGCGCGCGCGGACGAGTTTCTGGTGAGCGACACCAACGCGCGCGCCGTCCAGCATCTGGAGCATTGGGGCACCTGGCCGGTCATGGCGGCGCTGCTGGTGGGGCCGCGCAAGTCGGGGCGGTCGCTGCTGTCGCGGATGTTCGCGCTGCGCACCGGCGGCACCGTGATCGACGATGCCGAGCGTCAGCCCGAAGTCGACATCTTCCACGCTTGGAACCGCGCGCAGGCCGAGCATCGCCCGCTGCTGATCGTCGCCGATGCGCCACCGCCCGGGTGGGACATCGCGCTTCCCGACCTGCGCTCGCGGATCGGCGCGACGCCCGTGCTCACGCTCGGTCCGCCCGACGACCGGCTGGTCGCCTCGCTGCTCGACTATCTGTTCGACCGCCGCGAGCTGGTGGCGGGTCCGGGACTGATCGACTGGCTGACGCGGCGGGTCGAGCGGAGCTACATCGCCGTGCTCGGCGTTGTCGAAGCACTGGAGGAGGACGCCATGCTTCGGTCGAACCGACGTCTTTCGCTCTCGACCGCCCGCCCTGCGCTCGGCAAGGCGGGGCTCGTGGTTGCCGCTCCGCCGACGGAACTCGACCCCAAGGGAGCCTGAACGTGGCCGAAGCGATCGACGAGACCAGCCGACGCTATTTCAATCGTGAGCTTTCCTGGTTGGCCTTCAACCGCCGGGTCCTCGAAGAAGCCTGCAACACCGCGCATCCGCTGCTCGAGCGGCTGCGCTTCCTGTCGATCTCCGCGAGCAACCTCGACGAGTTCTTCATGGTCCGCGTGGCCGGGCTCAAGGGGCAGATGCTCCAGGGGGTGGAGCTCAAGTCGATCGACGGCTTGACCCCGGCGCAGCAGCTCGCGGCGATCGTCGAGGATGCCGCGGCGCTGGTCGCCAGCCAGCAGCGCATTTGGGACGATCTTGCCGAGGCGCTCGGCGAAGCGGGCATCTTCGTGCTCGAAAGCGACGCGATCGTCGGCGAGGCGGAGGAATGGCTCCAGCGCCACTTCCAGGAACAGCTGTTCCCGATGATCACGCCGCAGGCGCTCGATCCGGCGCACCCGTTCCCGTTCATTCCCAATCAGGGATCGAGCGTGATCTTCGACCTGGTCCGCATCGCCGACGGCGTCGCGCTGCGCGAGCTGGTGCTGCTCCCCGCCGCCGCGCCGCGCTTCGTCCGCCTGCCGGGGCTGCCGGCGCGATATGTGGCGATAGAAACGCTCATCAAGCGCTTCTCCTCGCTGCTTTTTCCCGGCTACGAGGTCCGCGCCTCCGCCGACTTCCGCGTGCTGCGCGACAGCGACATCGAGCTGGAGGAGGAAGCCGAGGACTTGGTCCTCTACTTCCGCTCGGCGATCAAGCGGCGCCGCCGCGGACGGGTCATCCGGCTGGAGACCGAGAGCGCCATCAGCGACGATCTGCTGAGCGTGCTGAAGGAGGAACTCGGCGGCAGCGACGCGCTGCTGATCGAGAAGAGCGGTTTCCTGGGTCTCGGCGACCTCTCGCTGCTGGTCGACGAGAACCGCCCCGAGCTGAAGTTCCCGCCGTTCAGCCCGCGCTTTCCCGAGCGAATCCGGGAGTTTGGCGGCGATTGCTTCGCCGCGATCCGAGCCAAGGACATCGTCGTCCATCACCCGTACGAGACCTTCGACGTCGTGCTCGCCTTCCTCAAGCAGGCGGCCGCGGACCCGGACGTGCTGGCGATCAAGCAGACGCTCTACCGCGCCGGCAAGCAGTCGGCGGTGGTCAATGCGCTGGTCGCCGCGGCCGAGGCGGGCAAGTCGGTCACAGCCGTGGTCGAGCTGAAGGCGCGGTTCGACGAGGAGCAGAACCTCTACTGGGCGTCCGCGCTCGAACGTGCCGGCGTGCAGGTGGTCTACGGCTTCATCGACTGGAAGACCCACGCCAAGATCTCGATGGTGGTGCGGCGCGAGGACGGCGGCGTGCGCACCTACTGCCACTTCGGCACAGGCAACTATCATCCCGTCACGGCACGGATCTACACCGACCTGAGCTTCTTCACCGCGGACCCGGTGATCGGGCGCGATGCGGTACAGGTGTTCAACTACATTACCGGCTACGTCGAGCCGGCACATCTGGAGCGGCTGTCGCTCTCGCCGCGCAACCTGCGCAACCGGCTGATCGAGCTGATCGATGCGGAGATCGCCCACGCCAAGGCCGGGCGTGGCGCGGCGATTTGGGCGAAGATGAACTCGCTGGTCGATTCGGCCGTGATCGAGAAGCTGTATGAGGCGAGCGCGGCCGGGGTTCCAATCGAACTCATCATCCGCGGCATCTGCTGCCTGCGGCCGGGCGTTCCCGGCATGTCGGAGACGATCCGCGTCAAGTCGATCGTCGGTCGTTTTTTGGAACACAGCCGCATCTGGGCGTTCGGCAACGGCGGCGTGCTCCCGAACGAGGAGGCGCTGCTGTTCATCTCCTCGGCCGACTGGATGCCCCGCAACTTCGATCGCCGGGTCGAGTATCTGCTGCCGATCACCAATCCGACGGTGCACGAGCAGGTGCTCGACCAGGTGATGCTCGCCAACCTGATCGACGACGAGCAGAGCTGGGAACTGCGACCCGACGGCAGCTATCGTCGCGTCGAGGCCGACGGTGCGGGGTTCAACCTCCACCGCTACTTCATGACCAACCCCTCGCTGTCCGGGCGCGGCGCCGCCGTCGACGATACCATGCCCCAGGAGCTTTCGCTCCGGCAGCACCTCACCGAACAGGACGTCTGATCATGGCGCTGCTTTCGCGTCTTCGTGCCCCCGCGGCAGCGACCCTGCCCGCCGTGGCACCCCGTACCGCGATCATCGACATCGGCTCCAATTCCGTGCGGCTGGTCGTCTACAACGGCCCGCCGCGGCTGCCGTCGGTGCTGTTCAACGAGAAGGTGCTGGCGGGGCTCGGCGGATCGCTCAGCCGCACGGGCAGCATCGACCACAAGGCGATGGCGATGGCGGCGACCGCGCTCGCGCGCTTCGCCTGGCTCACCCGCGAGATGGCGGTGCCCGAGGTGCGCACCGTCGCCACCGCCGCGGTGCGCGATGCGAGCAACGGCGCCGACCTGATCGCGCTCGCCGCCGCCGAGGGGCTGGAGGTCGAGATCCTGCCGGGGGAGGCCGAGGCGATCGGCGCCGGCTATGGCGTGCTTTCGGCGTTTCCCGATGCCGACGGCATCGTCGGCGACCTGGGCGGCGGCAGCCTGGAACTGGTCCGCATCGCCGACGGCCTGGTGCGCGAGCGGACCTCGTTCCCGCTCGGCGTCCTGCGCCTCGCGGCGATCCGCGAGCAAGGCAAGGACGCGCTCGGCCGCCACGTTGCGCAGGTGCTCAAGGAGAGCGGCTGGACGGGGGAGGGCAAACGGCTGCCCTTCTATCTCGTCGGCGGATCGTGGCGCGCGCTGACCCAGCTCGACATGCACCTCACCGAATACCCGCTGCCGATCGTCAACGGCTATTGCATGCGCGCGTCGCGGATCCGCAGCCTCGCCACGATGCTGGCGAGCGCGGGCAAGCAGGAGCTGCGAGCGGTGCCCAACCTGTCGTCGGGGCGTATTCCGACCTTGGCCGACGCCACCGCGCTGCTGACGAGCGTGCTCGGGGCGCTCGGCTGCGATCGCACGATCACCTCGTCGTTCGGCCTGCGCGAGGGGCTGCTCTACCAGGCGCTCGATACCAAGACCCGCGAACAGGACCCGCTGCTCGCCGCGGTGCGCGAGGAGGCGCGGCGGCTGTCGCGGTTCGAGGCGCATGGCGACCTGCTCCACGACTGGATCGCGCCGCTGTTCGGGGACGAACCGCCGGCGCGCACCCGGCTGCGCCACGCCGCCTGCCTGCTCGCCGATGTGGGCTGGCACGCCAACCCCGATTTCCGGGCCGAACGAGGCGTCGAGGTGGCGCTGCACGGTGCTTGGGTCGGGATCGACGCCGCGGGCCGGGCGATGGTGGCGCAGGCGCTCCACACCTGCCTCGGCGGCAGCGGCACGCCGGAGCCGCTGGGCACGCTGTCGGACGGTGCGATGCTGGAGGTCGGGCGGCGCTGGGGGCTCGCGATGCGGCTCGGCCAGCGGCTGAGCGGCGGCGTCGCAGGGCCGCTGGAGCGGACGCGACTGGAGGCGGACGGCGAAGCGGTTCGCCTGCGCTACGCCCCGGTAGATGCGGCGCTCTATGGCGAGGCTGTCGAGAAGCGCCACAAGGCGCTGGCGACCGCCTTCGGCTGGAAGGCGGTCGCGGGCGGCTGAGGCTCAGCCGCAGCGGAAGCGGGTCACGGTGCCCGAGGCGTCGAGCTCGATGTTCAGCCGGTCGACGCGATAGTCCATCGTGACCATCGAGTCGGGATTGATCCAGCGGATCGATTTCGCGCCCGAGCGCTTGAGCGCGTCGGCGGCGAGTTCGCTGCTGCCGGGCTTGCCGACCAGATCGGCGATCGGCTCGATCCGGCACGTTCCTTTCATGCCGGCGTCGACATCGCTGCCGGTCTGGGGCGCTTCGGCCGTCATTGCGGGGGTGCAGCCGGCGAGTGCCAGCAGCGGGAGCAGTTTCTTGATCATTCGGCGGTCTCCGTCAGGGTCATCTTGAGCTTGCCGCCACCGACCGAGAAGGCCATCCGCCCCTCGACCAGCGCCAGCGCATCGCGGCCGAACTGCTCGTAGCGCCAGCCGCGCAGGATCGGCAGCTTGTCGCGCTGGCCGGCGGCGAGCGCCTCCAGCTCGTCGGACCGCGCGAGGAGCCGTGCGGCGACGTTGATGTCGCGCGCGCGGATCTTGAGCAGCAGCTTCAGGAGGTCGGCGACCAGCGCGCCCTCCTTGCCGAGCGCAGGCCCGCGTTCGTCCCGGCTCGGCATCTCGGCGGCCGGCAGCGGCGCCGCCTCGGCCAGCGCTGCCATCAGCCGTCCGCCGATGTCGTTGCCCGCCCAGGCGCCCGAGAGGCCGCGGACCTTGGCGAGATCGGCCTGCTTCTTCGGCGGATTGCCGGCGAGATCGGCGATGGTCTCGTCCTTGACGATGCGACCGCGCGGCAGGTCCTTGCCTTGCGCCTCCAGCTCGCGCCACCGGGCGAGCGCCTTCAGGCGGCCGAGCACCTCGGGCTTGCGGCTGTTGATCCGCACCCGCTGCCACACGGCATCGGGGTCGTTGAAGTAGTTCTCCGGATCGGCGATCCGCTCCATCTCCTCGTCGAGCCAGTCGCCGCGGCCGGTCTTGCGCAGCCGCGCGACCATCTTCGGGAAGATCTTGGACAGGTGCGTCACGTCGGCGATGGCATAGTCGAGCTGGCGCGAATCGAGCGGACGACGGCTCCAGTCGGTGAAGCGCGCGCCCTTGTCGACGGTGATGCCGAGATACGCGTCGACGAGGTTGGAATAGCCGACCTGCTCGCCCTGGCCGAGCGCCATCGCCGCGATCTGCGTGTCGAACAGGGGGTGGGGGGTCTTGCCGGTCAGGTTATAGACGATCTCCAGATCCTGGCCGCCGGCGTGGAAGACCTTGAGCACGTCCTCGTTGTCGACCAGCAGGTCGAGCAGCGGCTTGAGGTCGATGCCCGGTGCCATCGGGTCGATCGCGGCGGCTTCTCGGTCGTCGGCGATCTGGATCAGGCACAGCTCGGGCCAGTAGCTGTTCTCGCGCATGAACTCGGTGTCGACGCAGACATAGTCGGCGGTGGCGAGGCGCGCGCACAGATCGGCGAGGGCGGCGCTATCGGTGATCAACGGATGGATGTGCATCGCACGCCCATAGGCGGTGCTGCGGGTTGACAAAAGAGGGATGGGAAGGGAAGCGGCGGCCTGCCTTTCACCGTCACCCCGCGGGACTTCCCAGCTTCCGCTGCGGTGGCGCAATCAGAGATTGCATCATGCACGCCTATCGTACGCACAACTGCAGCCAGCTGAACGCCGAGAGCGACGGTCAGGACGTTCGCCTGTCGGGCTGGGTGCATCGCAAGCGCGATCACGGCGGCGTGCTCTTCATCGATCTGCGCGACCATTACGGCATCACCCAGATCGTCGCCGACAGCGATTCGCCGGCGCTGCCGGTGCTCGAATCGCTGCGCACGGAGTCGGTCGTGACCATCGACGGCGTGGTGAAGCGCCGCAGCGAGGCGACGGTGAACCCGAACCTCGCCACCGGTGAGATCGAGGTGTTCGCCCGCGCGGTGACGGTCCAGTCGATGGCGCAGGAGCTGCCGATGCCGGTGGCCGGCGACGCCGAGTACCCCGAGGACATCCGCCTGCGCTATCGCTTCCTCGACCTGCGCCGCGAAAAGGTTCACGCCAACATCGTGCTGCGCGCGAAGGTGATCGCGTCTCTGCGCCAGCGGATGATCGAGCAGGGCTTCACCGAGTTCCAGACGCCGATCCTCACCGCCTCGTCGCCGGAGGGTGCGCGCGACTATCTGGTGCCGAGCCGCGTCCATCCGGGAAAGTTCTACGCGCTCCCGCAGGCGCCGCAGATGTTCAAGCAGCTGCTGATGGTCGCCGGCTTCGACCGCTATTTCCAGATCGCACCCTGCTTCCGCGACGAGGACGCGCGCGCCGACCGTTCGCCGGGTGAGTTCTACCAGCTCGACTTCGAGATGAGCTACGTCACGCAGGACGACGTGTTCGCCGCGATCGAGCCGGTGCTGCACGGCGTGTTCGAGGAGTTCGCCGACTGGCAGGGCAAGGGCCGCACCGTCAGCGCGCTGCCGTTCCAGCGCATCCCGTATCGCGAGTCGATGCTGAAGTACGGCAACGACAAGCCGGACCTGCGCAATCCGCTGATCATCACCGACGTGTCGGAGTTGTTCCAGGGTTCGGGCTTCGGCCGCTTCGCCTCGATCGTCGAGGCCGGCGACGTGGTGCGCGCGGTTCCGGCACCGGCCACGGCCGAGAAGAGCCGCAAGTTCTTCGACGACATGAACGCCTGGGCGCAGTCGGAAGGCTTCGCGGGTCTGGGCTATGCCACGCGCAAGGGCGGCGAGTGGGGTGGCCCGATCGCCAAGAACCACGGCGAGGAAGGCATGGCAAAGATCGCCGAGGCGCTTGGGCTCGGCCCGGACGACGGCGTGTTCTTCGCCGCCGGCAAGGCCGCGCAGGCCGCCAAGCTCGCCGGCCTCGCCCGCACCCGCGTCGCCGAACAGCTCGGCCTGATCGACGACAGCCGCTTCGAGTTCTGCTGGATCGTCGATTTCCCGATGTTCGAGTATGACGAGGACGCGAAGAAGGTCGACTTCAGCCACAATCCTTTCTCGATGCCGCAGGGCGAGCTGGAGGCGCTGGAGACCAAGGACCCGCTCGACATCCTCGCCTATCAGTACGACATCGTCTGCAACGGCATCGAGCTGTCGTCGGGTGCGATCCGGAACCATCGTCCGGAGATCATGTACAAGGCGTTCGAGATCGCCGGCTATTCGCAGGCCGATGTCGACGCGAACTTCGCGGGCATGATCAACGCGTTCAAGTACGGCGCGCCGCCGCACGGCGGCTCGGCACCGGGCGTCGACCGCATCGTCATGCTGCTGGCCGACGAGCCGAACATCCGCGAGGTCATCACCTTCCCGATGACGCAGAAGGCCGAGGACCTGATGATGGGCGCGCCCAGCTTCGTGTCGACCAAGCAGCTGCGCGAGCTCAACATTCGCGTGACCGCGGACACGGCCAAGAAGGACGTGGCCGAGGTGGTCGCGCCCGACGCGGCGGCCTGATCCGCATTCCGCCGCCCGCGGTCCCGCGGGCGGCGGAACGGCCGGCGGGCTCGCGCGCTATCCCGGCATGACGATCCGCCTCAGCGACTACGAAGCCGGCGCCAAGTACGACGGCGACTACAAGGCCGACCTCGCCGCTCTTCAGAAGCGGCTGCAGCGCATCCAGGTCGCGCACATCGTCCACGGTGCCCGTGCGATCGTGATGCTCGAAGGCTGGGATGCTGCCGGCAAGGGCGGTATCCTCCAGCGGCTGACCGCGCGCTGGGACCCGCGTCACTTCCGTCTCCACGCGGTGGCCGCGCCCAGCGACGAGGAGCGCGCGCGGCATTTCCTCTGGCGGTTCTGGCGGGATCTTCCGCCGACCGGTTCGATCGCGCTGTTCGATCGCAGCTGGTACGGACGGGTGCTGGTCGAACGGGTCGAGGGCTTCGCCAGCGAATGCGAATGGCGGCGCGGCTACGACGAGATCAACGCGTTCGAGGCGCAGCAGGTCGCGGCGGGGACGACGCTGGTGAAGCTGTTCGTCCATGTGACGCAGGAGGAACAGGACCAGCGGCTGCGCGCGCGGATCGACCATCCGTGGAAGCGATGGAAGACCGGGGCAGACGATTTCCACAACCGCAGCCGTCGTGCCGACTATCTCCACGCGATGGCGGAGATGTTCGCGCGGACCGACACCGCCGAAGCGTCGTGGATCGCGATCGACGGCAACAACAAGAAGGCGGCGCGCATCGCCGCGCTCACCGCCATTGCCGAGCGGCTGGAAGCGGCCGTCTCGATGCAGCCGCCGCCAATGACCGACGACCTCGCCAAGTTGCGGACGCAGCTGGAAGACTGACGAGTCTGGCGGGCCGGGGGTGCCGCCGCAAGGCACCAGTCGATGCCAGTTAGCGGCACCAGGAGGATAGGCGGGCCGGCTCCGCCGCGGCGGAACCAGCCTGACCTCGATCACGCGAGGGAGAAGCTGTCGCTCTCGTCGCGGACGCGCAGCTTGCCGTCCGCGATCGCGAACACCGCACCGTGGATGGAGAGGCGACCGTCTTCGACCCGCTCCTTGACGAACGGGAAGCTGAGCAGGTTCGCCATCGAGACGCGGACGCCTTCCTGCTCCAGCGCGGCCTGACCCTCGGGGCCGTCGCCATGTTCGGCGACCACGCGATCGCGCGCTTCGTCGAGCAGGTCGATCCAGTGGGCGACGAAACCGCCTTCGCCTGGGGCCGCGTTCTCGAGGCTGCGGGTCAGCGAGGCATGGACGCCGCCGCAGGCACCGTGGCCGAGCACGAGGACTTCCTCGACCTCCAGCTTGGTCACCGCGAACTCCAGCGCCGCCGAGACGCCGTGGCGGCCGCCGCCGGTCTCGAACGGGGGGACGAGGTTGGCGACGTTGCGCACCACGAACACCTCGCCCGGGCGGGTGCCGAAGATGGTCGCGGGATCGACGCGGCTGTCGGAGCAGGCGATGATCATCACCCGCGGGGACTGCCCGGTCTTGAGCTCCGCCCAGCGCTCGCGTTCTTCCTGCCATTCGCCGCCGCGGAAGCGGTAATAGCCTTCGATGAGATCGGTCATGCGTGTCATGATGTCGAGGTATCAAAGGCGGCCGTCGGAGGCGAGTAACAAAGCGTGTCCCTCGGCGCCTATCCGGGTTGTCCCGTAGGTGCTCGGTGGTTGTGGGAGCGCCCGGCGAGCGCTATCTGGCGCGCATGAACGAGATGACGCCGCTCGCCCGTCCGCCCCGCGAACGCAAGCCCGACTGGATTCGCGTGAAAGCGCCGACCTCGACGGGCTTCGCGGCGACGCGCGCGCTGATGCGGTCGAAGAGCCTGACGACCGTGTGCGAGGAAGCGGCCTGCCCGAACATCGGCGAGTGCTGGTCCAAGAAGCACGCGACCGTGATGATCCTGGGCGACACCTGCACGCGGGCCTGCGCCTTCTGCAACGTCAAGACCGGCATGCCGCGCGCCGTCGATCCGATGGAGCCGGAGAATGTCGCCGACGCCGCGGTGCAGATGGGCCTGCAGCACATCGTCATCACCTCGGTCGATCGCGACGATCTGCCGGACGGCGGCGCCAAGCAGTTCGTCAAGGTGATCGAGGCGGTGCGCCGTGCCAGCCCGACCACCACGATCGAGATTCTGACGCCCGATTTCCGCAACAAGCACGAGGCGGCGGTCGAGGCGATCGTGGCGGCGCGCCCCGACGTCTACAACCACAACCTCGAGACGGTGCCCCGGCTCTACCCGACGATCCGCCCTGGCGCGCGCTATTATGCGTCGCTGCGGCTGCTGGAGAGCGTGAAGAAGCTCGATCCGTCGATCTTCACCAAGTCGGGCGTGATGCTGGGCCTGGGCGAAGAGCGGCTGGAGGTCCATCAGGTGATGGACGACATGCGCTCGGCCGACATCGATTTCCTGACGATGGGCCAGTATCTCCAGCCCACCCCGCGCCATGCCAAGGTGGCCGAGTTCGTGACGCCCAAGGCGTTCGACGCCTATGCCGCGATCGCGCGCGCCAAGGGCTTCCTGCTGGTCGCTTCGTCGCCGCTCACCCGGTCGAGCTATCACGCCGGCGACGACTTCGAGAAGATGCGGGCGGCGCGCGAGGCGAAGCTGGGCGCGGCGCGAGGCTGACCGCGTGCCGCGTCACTCCGAGACCCGCCACCTTCCCTACACGCCCGAACAGATGTTCGCGCTGGTGGCCGACGTCGGCCGCTACGGCGAGTTCCTGCCCTGGGTGACCGCCACCCGCATCCGGTCGGACAGCGACAGCGAGATGGTCGCCGACATGATCGTCGGCTTCAAGGGGCTGCGCGAGACCTTCACCTCGAAGGTCGCCAAGCGGCGCCCCGAGCATATTCGCGTCGACTATCTTGACGGGCCGCTCAAGTACCTCAACAACGACTGGACCTTCCGGTCGGACGGGCAGGGCGGCACGCTGGTTGAGTTCTGCGTCGATTTCGCGTTCAAAAACCGCGTGTTCGAGATGCTCGCCGGCCAGGTGTTCGACCGTGCGCTGCGCAAGATGATCGGCGCGTTCGAGGCACGTGCGGCCGCGCTCTACGGCGCGACCGGCGCCTCCTCCAGCCCGGACGCCCCCGGTAGCAGCAGTTCGAGCGCACACAACGCCGCCTGAAGCCGGACGCCGCCGCGGCCTTCCACGGCGAAGTGCCGAGAGTCGGCCACGACGTGCTGCGGATCGGCGCCGCGCTCTGCCCGCGCGAAAACCACGGTTCCCACCGGTTTCTTGTCGGTCCCGCCGCCCGGACCCGCGACGCCGGTGATCGCCACCGCCACGTCGGCGTCGGTCGCCTCGATCGCGCCCTGCGCCATGCTCCACGCCGTCGCGATCGACACCGCGCCGAACGTTTCGAGCACGTCCGTGCTGACGTTGAGGATCCGCGCCTTCAGCCCGTTCGAATAGGTGACCAGGCCGCCTTCGAACACTTCCGACGATCCGGGGATCGCGGTGATGGCGGCGGACACCAGCCCGCCGGTGCAGCTTTCCGCCACCGCGATGCGCCGGCCGGCGGCGCGGTTTTCCTCGACGACGCGGCGCGCGCGCTCGACCAGCTCGGGCGGGAGTATCGTGTCCATCAGTCCTTCCCCGCCGGGCAGATCGGCAGCCGCATCATCGGCTGCGGGCTCGCCGCATCTGCCTGGGCGATCAGGACCAGCAGCGCGGCGGTGTTGCGCGCCGGCAGCGGCTGCACCAGCGTCAGCGCGCGCTCGACGGTGGGGCAGTCCTTGGCCTGCAGGTTGCCGGTGACGAGCGGCGCCACCAGCGTGCCGATCATCGGCTTGGCGAACGCCGAATCGAGCATCTGCGCGGCGTCCGGGCCGGCGATCTTGAGCAGCGCCTTGCGTGCCTGCGGCCAGGCCCGCTCCGATTCGGCTTCGTATTTGGCGAGCAATGCACCCGAAGGCTGTCGGAGCATCGCAGTCGCCGGAAGCGCGGCGGCGCAGCGCTGGCCCGTCTGGCGGATGAGGTCGGGGGCGACGAACAGCACCAGCGCCTCGGCCTCGGTTCGGGTCACGCAGGCGGCGGTCTGCGCCTGTGCGGTACCGCCGGTGGCGAGCAACGCGGCGAGCGCGGTGGCGAAGAAGGAACGGGTCATGATGCCTCCGGAATTCGGACGGTCGCGATGGCCTGGGCCGCGATTCCTTCACCGCGGCCGGTGAAGCCCAATCGCTCGGTGGTGGTCGCCTTGATGCTGACCTGGTCCTCGCCGATCGCCAGCAGCTCGGCGATGCGCGTGCGGATTGCGGCGCGGTGCGGCCCGACCTTGGGAGCCTCACAGATCAGCGTCAGGTCGACGAAGTCGACGATGCCGCCGCGCGCGCGGATCAGCTCGGCGGCGTGGACCAGGAACCGGTCCGAGGCGGCGCCCTTCCACTGCGCGTCGCTCGGCGGGAAATGGGTGCCGATGTCGCCCGCGCCGATCGTCCCCAGCAGCGCGTCGGTGAGCGCATGGAGGCCCACGTCGGCATCGCTGTGGCCGGAAAGGCCGCGGTCGTGGGGAATATGGATGCCGCCGAGCCACAGCTCCTCGCCGGCCTCTAGCCGGTGGACGTCGTAGCCGGTGGCGCTGCGCACGCGGAAGCGCCCGCCCGCCCGTGCCTCGGCGGTGGCGAAATCGGCGGGGTAGGTGACCTTCTCGAGCATCGTGTCTCCCATCACCGGCAGCACCGCGCCGCCGGCCGCGCGCAGCATCTGGGCGTCGTCGGTCGGCTCGGCCCCCGTCCAGCTGCGGTGCGCGGCGAGGATGTCGACGAAGGCGAACGCCTGCGGAGTCTGCACCCGCACCAACGCATCGCGCGGGACGACGGCACCGAGCGTCTCGCCGGCGGTTGCCAGCGTGTCGGCGACCGGCAGTACCGGCACCGCACCGGGCGCCGTGTCGAGTGCCGACAGCAGCCGGTCGATCACCGCTGTGGAAAGGAAGGGGCGGGCGGCGTCGTGGATCAGCACGCGCGCGGCGCCGCCGTCGGCGGCGAACGCCTCCAGCCCCGCCAACACCGATTCGCGGCGGGTCTCGCCGCCGGCGACCGCCGTCACCGGGCCGAGCGCCGCCTCCAGCGATGCGAACTGATCGCCGCCGGTGACGACGACGACGGCATCGATCGCGGGATGCGCGACGAAGGCGGCATGGCTGTGCGCCACCATCGGCCGACCGGCGACCGATGCGAATTGCTTGGGGAGCGCGCTGCCCGATCGTTCGCCGCGTCCGGCGGCAACGATCAGCGCGACCGTGCGATGGCCGTTCATGGCGCGCCGGTTAGCGCAACCCGGTCCGCGCCGCCAGCCTTGCCTCGGAGCGCGGCCTCGGGTACACGCTGCCCGTTTTTCAGGCACATCCCATGCAGACGCTCGCTCCCATTCAGGTCGGTCCGGTGACCGTATCTGCGCCGGTGATCCTGGCGCCGATGACCGGCGTCACCGATCTGCCGTTTCGGCGGATCGTCCGCCGCTACGGCTCCGGCCTCAACGTCACCGAGATGATCGCCAGCCAGGCGGCGATCCGTGAGACCCGCCAGTCGATCCAGAAGGCGGCGTGGGACCCGGCGGAGGAGCCGGTGTCGATGCAGCTGGTCGGCTGCACCCCGGTCGAGATGGCGGAAGCCGCCAAGCTCAGCGAGGAGCGCGGGGCGGCGATCATCGACATCAACATGGGCTGCCCCGTCCGCAAGGTGACCAACGGCGACGCGGGTTCGGCGCTGATGCGCGACCTGAAGCTCGCCGCAGCGCTGATCGACGCGACGGTGAAGGCGGTGGCGCTGCCGGTGACGGTGAAGATGCGGATGGGCTGGGACCATGCGAGCCTCAACGCCCCCGAACTTGCCCGCATCGCCGAGGATCTCGGGGCGAAGATGGTGACGGTCCACGGTCGCACCCGTAACCAGATGTACAAGGGCGAAGCCGACTGGGGCTTCATCCGCAGCGTCAAGGACGCGGTATCGATCCCGGTGATCGCGAATGGCGACATCTGCTCGGTCGAGGATGCCTGCACCGCGCTGGCGCAGTCGGGCGCGGACGGGGTGATGATCGGACGCGGCGCCTATGGCCGGCCGTGGCTGCTGCGCCAGGTGATGGACGCGCTGTGCGGCGCCAGCGAGCGCGACGACCCGACGCTCGACGAACAATATGCCCTGATCGCCGAGCATTACGAGATGATGCTCGAACATTACGGCATCGAAGTCGGCGTGAACATGATGCGCAAGCATATCGGCTGGTACACGCGCGGGTTGCACGGATCGGCCGAGTTCCGCAACAAGGTCAACCAGGAAGCCGACCCGGCGGTGGTGCGGCGGATGCTCGCCGAGTTCTACGCGCCGTGGCGCACCCGCGCGGCCGCTTGACGCCTGCGACGGAGGACGCGCCGGCGCCCGGGCCCGCCGAGTGGTTCGCGGCGCTTCCGGTCGCCGCGCTGGTGGTACGGCCCGACGGCCGGGTGGCGCACGCCAACAGCGCCTGCGAAGCGCTGCTCAACCATTCGGAGCGCAGCATGCAGGGGCAGCCGCTCGATTCGCTGGTGCAGCTGCCGCCGGGCCCTGCCGCCCGGCGCGACGGGCACGGCTTCGCCGCCTACGATGTCGACCTGCTACTCGACCGGACGGGACCGGTGCGCGCCGATTACGTCGAGAGTGCGCTTCCCGAGCCGCCGGGCTGGCGGCTGGTCACAATCCATCCCGAAGGCGCGTCGCGGCGCCTCGCCAGCGCGGCCGAGCGCAGCGGCGGCGCGAGAGCCGCAGTCGGCGCCGCGGCGATGCTGGCGCACGAGATCAAGAACCCGCTGTCCGGGATCCGCGGTGCGGCGCAACTGCTCGCGCACCTCGCCGAGCCGGAAGAGCGCCGGGAACTCACCGCGCTGATCACCAGTGAGGTCGATCGCATCGCCGCGCTGATTGACCGCATGGAGGATTTCACCGACCAGCGGCCGCGGGATCTGTCGCCGGGCAACATCTACCCGCTGCTCGCCCACGCCCGGCAGCTCGCCAGCGCCGGCTTCGCACGGGAAATCGCGATCGAGGAGCGGTTCGATCCCTCGCTTCCCGAGGTGCTGCTTGACCGCGACGCCTTCCTCCAAATGCTGCTCAACCTGCTCAAGAACGCCGCCGAAGCGCTCGACGGGGTCGAGGCGCCGCGGATCACCTTGGCAACCGCCTATCGCCACGGCGTTTCGGTGAGCGGCGGGCGCGGGCAGCCGCGCCGCCCGCTGCCGATCGAGCTGTGCGTCATAGACAACGGTCCAGGCGCGCCGCCCGAGCTCGCCGAGCATCTGTTCGAGCCCTTCGTCTCCGGCAAGCGCGAGGGAAGGGGCCTCGGACTACCGCTGGTGGAGAAGCTCGTCGGCGAGTTGGGTGGCGTGATCCGCTATTCCCGCGAGGGCGACCCGCCCTCGACCGTGTTCCGTATCCTCCTGCCGCGAGCGCCCGACGCATGACCGATGCCTCCATCCTGGTCGTCGACGACGACGCCGGCATCCGCACGGTGGTGTCGCAGGCGCTGCGGCGCGAGGGGCACCGCGTCTCGACTGCGGCCACCCTGGCGCAGCTTCGCGCGGAGCTTGCGGTAGCGGTGCCGGACGTGCTGGTCACGGATGTGGTGCTGCCGGACGGCGACGGCCTCGAATCCGCGGCGGCGTTGCAGGCCGAGCATCCCGATCTTCCGATCATCGTGTTGTCGGCGCAGAACACGCTGACCACCGCGGTTCGCGCCAACGAAGCGGGCGCCTTCGAATATCTGCCCAAGCCGTTCGACCTCGACGCGCTCGCGCTGGCGGTACGCGGCGCGCTCGCTCGCCGCAGCAGTGCGCCGGTCGAAACCGGCGAGGCGATCGACGCGACGCTGCCGTTGATCGGCCGCTCGCCGGCGATGCAGGACGTCTACCGCATTATTGCGCGGGTGGTGTCGAGCGATCTCACCGTGCTGATCTCGGGCGAATCCGGGACGGGCAAGGAGCTCGTCGCGCGTGCGCTGCACGATCTCGGCCCGCGCCGCGCCGCGCCGTTCATCGCGCTCAACATGGCGGCGATCCCGCGCGAACTGATCGAGGCCGAGTTGTTCGGTCACGAGCGCGGCGCCTTCACCGGCGCGGCGCAACGGGTGGCAGGCAAGTTCGAGCAGGCAGCCGGCGGTACGCTGTTCCTCGACGAGATCGGCGACATGCCGATGGAGGCGCAGACCCGGCTGTTGCGCGTGTTGCAATCCGGCGAGTTCACCACCGTGGGCGGCGCGCGCACCATCCGCTCCGACGTGCGCATCGTGGCTGCGACCAATCGCGATCTCGCCGCGCTCGTCCAGGCAGGCGGCTTCCGCGAGGATTTATTTTATCGTCTCAATGTCGTACCGGTGGCACTTCCCGCGCTGCGCGAGCGACGCCAGGACGTTGCGCTGCTCGCACGCCATTTCCTCAACCGCGCCGCGGAAGAAGGGCTGCCGCGCCGGTCGCTAGGTCCTGAGGCTATCGCCAGCCTCGAAGCGCACGACTGGCCCGGCAATGTCCGCGAACTGGAGAATCTGATGCGCCGGTGCGCCGTGCTGGGGCGTGACGACCGGATCGGGGCCGAGGAATTGCGCGCGGCAATCGGCGAGGGGGGGCGGGCCATTGCCGTCGCCGAAGCGCCGGATGCGATCGATGCCGCGGTGCGTGCATTCCTCCGCCGCCTTGCCAACGACACGCCGCAGGCACTCGACGACGGCACGCTGTACGATCGCGTGATCGCCGAGGTGGAACGGCCGCTGATCGAGGCGATGCTCGAACGCCACGGCAACAACCAGCTGCGCGCGGCGCGTGCGCTGGGAATCAACCGCAACACGTTGCGTAAGCGCTTGGATCTGCTCGCGATCGAGCCGGGAGCAGTGCGCGCACCGGGTCGGTAGGCCACTTCGACACGCCGTTTCCTCCAATTATGTGTTTTCTTGGCAACAGTAACGTTGTACGCATCGGGGAATGATCGGTGGAACGAGGATCGGCGAGAGACGGAGCTTCACGCTTCCGACCCGCTTCGTGCCTGCCATCGAGGTTGCCGTCCTCGCGCTAGCGGTTGCGATCGGGATCGGCAGCTACTTCATCCTTTCCGGAGACGGCGAGCGGCAGCGACTGCTGACGCCGCCGCTCGTGGCGCTGCTGCTCGTCGCCAATCTCATCCCCAACATGGCGCTACTGGTCCTGCTCGGGCGCCGGGCGGCGATGCGGCGCGCGGCACGCTCGTCGCTGGGCGCGACCGGGCAGCTGCACGTCCGGCTGGTGGCGAGCTTCTCGCTTCTCGCCAGCGTGCCGATGCTGGTGGTGACGATCTTCGCATCGCTGCTGTTTCAATACGGCGTCGAGTTCTGGTTCTCCGACCGCGCCCGCAGCATGCTCGAAAACGCCAATGCGATCGCCCAGGACAGCTACGTCCAGATGCGCGACGGCGTGTCGAGCAACACCGTTGCCATGTCCACCGATCTCGCGGCGACCCTGAAGGCGTCGTCCCTCGACAGCATCGACTTTCAGAACTACTTCGCGTGGCAGACCTACGCCCGATCGCTGTCGGAAGCGGCGATAGTGCGCGTGACGGGAAATCAGGTACAGACGTTCGCGCTCGTGAATCCCTATGATCGGGACATCGAGCAGCAGATCAGCCTGGCGGCGGTCCGCAAGCTGCGTGCCGGGGAACCGCAGGTCATCGACGAGGTCGACGGCCGCTTCAAGGCGCTGGTGCCGTTTCCGGGCGAGCGCAACGCCTATCTCTACACCGCGCGGGTCTTCGACCCGCAAATGACGCTCGCGCGCACGCGTTCGGCAGCAGTGCTCCGCGACTATCAGACGCTGCTCAGCCGCTCGCGCTCGTTGCAGATCCAGTTCAATGCCGCACTGTTGATCATCTCCCTGCTCATCGTCGGCCTGGCAGTCCTCGCGGCACTTGCGGTTGCCGACCGGCTGGTTCGACCGATCGTCCAACTGGTCGACGCCGCCCGCAAGGTGGCCAGCGGCGATCTCACCGCGCGCGTGGATGCACCGCGCAGCCGGGACGAGGTCGGCGTGCTGGCATCGGCGTTCAACATGATGACCGAGCAGCTCAGCGCCCAGACCAGCGAACTGGTCGCCGCGAACGAGCAGATCGACAGCCGCCGCGCGCTGATCGAGGCGGTGATGTCGGGCGTGAGTGCCGGCGTCATCTCTATAGGACCAGACCGCACGATCCGCGTGGTCAACGCCTCCGCCGCCGAGCTTCTAGGTACCGAGGCGACCGAAGCGGTCGGCCAGCCGCTGTCGCACGTCGCGGCCGAACTCGACGCGGCGGTCGCCGGGGGCACGCGGGAGGCCATCGTTCAGTTGCAGGTGCGAGGCGAGGCCAAGACGCTGGCGGTCAAGGTCACACGGAACGACGGCAGCCTGATCCTCACCTTCGACGACATCACCCAGCAGCTGCACGATCAACGCCGCGCCGCGTGGTCGGACGTGGCGCGCCGGATCGCGCATGAGATCAAGAACCCGCTGACGCCGATCCAACTCGCGGCGGAACGGCTCAAGCGCCGCTACGGACGGCAGATCGAGAACGACGACGGCACCTTCGCCAAGCTGACCGACACGATCGTGCGGCAGGTCGGCGACCTTCGGCGGATGGTCGACGAGTTCTCCTCCTTCGCGCGGATGCCCAAGCCGGTGTTCCATGAGGAGTCGATGGTCGACATCGCGCGCCAGGCCGTGTTCCTGCACGAAGTCGCGCATCCAGAGATCGACTTCGTGATGGACGCGGACGAGTGCATCCCGCCGGTGGTGTGCGATCGCCGCCAGTTCGGCCAGGCACTCACCAACATCGTCAAGAACGCCGTCGAGGCCGTCGGTGCGCGGCCCGAAGATGCGCCCAAGGGTCGCGTCGCGGTGGCGCTCCGCAGGCTCGCGGGCGATCAGTTGCAGCTCCATGTCGCCGACAACGGCATCGGCCTGCCGGTCGAGCGCGACCGCATCGTCGAGCCCTACATGACCACTCGCGCGCGGGGTACCGGTCTGGGTCTGGCGATCGTCAAGAAGATCGTCGAGGAACATTTCGGCACCATCGACTTTGGAGACCGTGAAGGAGGAGGCACCGTCGTCACCATCACCCTCGATCTGAACGTACTCGCCGCCCTGGAGGGCGCGGGCGCAGACAATGATTTCACTGGCCCGGAAGGTACTCAGCGCCAAGCCATGCTTACCCGGAACGGAACGGCTCGCCCATGAAGCTCGATATCCTCGTCGTCGACGACGAAACCGACATCCGCGATCTCGTCTCCGGCGTGCTGGAGGACGAAGGTTACGAGACCCGCGGCGCGGCCGACAGCGACGCCGCGCTGGAGGCGATCGCCGCACGCCGGCCGTCACTGGTGCTGCTCGACGTCTGGCTGCAGGGCTCGCGGCTGGACGGGCTCGAACTGCTCGACGTCATCAAGGAGCGCGACCCGACGCTGCCGGTGCTCGTGATCTCCGGTCACGGCAACATCGACACCGCGGTCGCGGCGATCCGGCGCGGGGCGGTGGACTTCATCGAGAAGCCGTTCGAGGCCGAGCGGCTGCTGTTCCTGGTTCAGCGCGCGACCGAAACCGAACGGCTGCGCCGCGAGGTGGCGACGCTGCGCGTGTCGGCGGGCCGCGAGGAAGATCTGACCGGCAGTTCGGCCGCGATCAACGGCGTCCGCGCGACGCTCAAGCGCGTCGCCTCGACCGGCAGCCGGGTGCTGATCACCGGCGGACCGGGGGTGGGCAAGGAAGTGGCCGCGCGGCTGCTCCACGGCTGGAGCCAGCGCGCGAACGCGCCGTTCGTGATCGTCAGCGCGGCGCGCATGACTCCGGAGCGCGTCGAGGAGGAACTGTTCGGCGTGGAGGAGGGGGCCGAGCTGGTCCGCCCTGGCCTGCTCGAACAGGCGCATGGCGGCACGCTGTTCCTGGACGAGATCGCCGACATGCCGGTCGCAACCCAGGCGCGGATCCTGCGGGTGCTGACCGACCAGAGCTTCACCCGCGTCGGCGGGCAGCGCGTGGTCAAGGTCGACGTGCGCGTCGTCTCCGCCACCTCGCGCGATCTGCAGGACGAAATCGCCGAGGGCCGCTTCCGCGAGGATCTCTACTACCGGCTCAACGTCGTTCCGGTCGCGATCCCCGCGCTCACCGACCGGCGCGAGGACATTCCTGCGCTGGTCGAGCATTTCGTCGCGCACTACGCCTCGGAACGCCGGGTGCCGACGCCCGAGATCGCGCCCGACGCGATGGTGGCGCTGCAATCCTACGAATGGCCCGGCAACGTCCGCCAGTTGCGCAACGTCGTCGAGCGAACCGTTATCTTGGCACCGGGCAACCGCATCGGCCGCATCGACGTCGACCTGCTCCCGCCCGAAGTGCTCGGCACGCCGGGGGAAGGGGGCGCGGGGATCGGCGCCAATGCGATCATGGGCGCACCGCTGCGCGAAGCGCGTGAGTCGTTCGAACGCGAGTATCTGCGGGTGCAGATCCGGCGTTTTTCGGGCAACATCTCGCGCACCGCGAGCTTCATTGGGATGGAGCGCTCGGCACTCCATCGCAAGCTCAAGCTGCTCGGAATCACCGAAACGCGTGGCGACGAGTAGCGGCGACGAGTAGCATGGTGGACGCGGCACGATCCGCGCCTTAAATCACCCCCGCACCGTCGTGGTGACGGGGCCAAGCGGAAATGCCGCCAAAAACAAGGGCAGGACAATGGCCGAAAAGAACAGCTCGCTGCAGGACCTCTTCCTCAACGCGCTCCGCCGATCGAAGACCCCGGTGACGATGTTCCTGGTGAAGGGCGTCAAGCTGCAGGGGATCGTGACCTGGTTTGACAATTTCTCGGTGCTGCTGCGGCGCGACGGACAGTCGCAGCTGATCTACAAGCACGCGATCTCGACGATCATGCCCGCCGGACAGGTCGATCTCGACCCGATCGTCGCGGCCGCCGCCGAACAGAGTTCGCGCAACGCGCTGCTGCAGGAGATCTTCCTCAACGCGGTGCGCAAGAACCAGGAAAGCGTCACCATGTTCCTGGTCAACGGCGTGATGCTGCAGGGGCAGATCGCCGCGTTCGACCTGTTCTGCATGCTGCTCCAGCGCGACGGCGTGTCGCAGCTGGTCTACAAGCACGCGGTGTCGACGATCCAGCCGGCGCATCCGCTGAACCTGGCTGAGGAACAGGCCGGGACGGACGCGGATTGAGCACCGGGTTCGAACGCGACGCCGAAGAGTTTGCCCGCGGTGCCCGCGCGGTGGTGGTGCTGCCCGACATGGGCGGCTCCGCCCGCGATGCCGACGCGCGGCTTGCCGAGACAGCCGGGCTTGCCCTCGCGATCGGGGTGGAGGTGCACGAGCGCATCGCGTTCCGCGTCCGCCAGCCCAAGCCCGCGACGCTGCTCGGCAGCGGCCAGGTCGAGACGCTTGCGGAGACCGTAAGAGACGCCGAACTCCAGCTTGCGGTGTTCGACGCCGCGCTGACGCCCATCCAGCAGCGGAACCTGGAAAAGGCGCTCGGCTGCAAGGTCATCGACCGCACCGGTCTGATCCTGGAGATCTTCGGCGAGCGTGCGCGTACCGCCGAGGGACGGCTGCAGGTCGAACTCGCCCACCTCGACTATCAGGCGGGCCGCCTGGTGCGCAGCTGGACTCACCTGGAGCGACAGCGCGGTGGCTTCGGCTTCCTCGGCGGCCCGGGCGAAACCCAGATCGAGGCCGACCGCCGGCTGATCCGCGACCGGATGGCCCGGCTGCGGCGCGAACTCGAAAGCGTGTCGCGGACGCGCGGCCTGCATCGCGATCGGCGCCAGCGGGCGCCGTGGCCGGTGGTGGCGCTCGTCGGCTACACCAACGCGGGCAAGTCGACGCTGTTCAACCGGCTGACCGGCGCCGACGTCATGGCCGAGAACCTGCTTTTCGCGACGCTCGACCCGACGCTGCGCCAGATTTCGCTGCCCGGGATCGACAAGGCGATCCTCTCCGACACGGTAGGCTTCGTCTCGGATCTGCCGACGCAGTTGGTGGCGGCGTTCAAGGCGACGCTGGAGGAGGTGGTCTCGGCCGACCTGCTCGTCCACGTGCGCGACATCGCGCATCCCGATACCGAGGCACAGGCCGACGACGTCGAGGCGGTGCTGGCGGAGATCGGCGTCGACGAGACGACGGTGCGGATCGAGGCTTGGAACAAGCTCGACCTGCTCGACGGCGACGATCGCACCGAATTGGAAGGCGAGGCCGCGCACCGCGAGGATGTGGTCGCGCTCTCAGCGCTGAGCGGGGAAGGGGTCGACACGCTGTTGCGGACGATCGCCGACCGTCTGACGATGGGCCATCGCCGCTATCGGATCGCGCTCGGACCCGAAGACGGCGCCAGCGCGGCTTGGCTGCACGCGCACGGCGAAGTGGTCGATCACTGGATGCAGGACGACCGCGCGCTGTACGACGTGCGCATGGCACCGGCGGATTACGATCGCTTCCTGACACGCTGAGGGGCGGGTGCTGCACCGGCCGATCCCGTCATCCCAGCGAAAGCTGGGATCTCAGGCGATCGGCCCGGGCAGGAGCCGCGGGAGACCCCAGCCTTCGCTGGGGTGGCGGAACGGTTGCGAAGAGAGATGTGGATCGGTCCGCGCGGGCGTTCCTCACCCTCGCTCCGCCGCCTTTGCGTCGCTCCACAAGCCTTCCTTCTGCTCCAGCGACAGCCCCACGAAGGTGTCGCCGGCCTCCGCTTCCATCGCCGCGAACCGACGCTCGAACTTGGCGTTGGTGGTGCGCAGCGCCGCTTCGGGATCGACGCCCAGGTGGCGCGCCCAGTTGACGACTGCGAACAGCAGGTCGCCGATCTCGCCAGCACGCTCGGCATCGCTTGCCTCCGCGATTTCAACGAGTTCCTCATCGATCTTCGCACGCGGTCCGCTCGCATCGGGCCAGTCGAAGCCGACGCGTGCGGCGCGTTTCTGCAGCTTTTCGGCGCGCGCGAGGGCTGGCAGCCCAAGCGCGACGCCGGCGAGTGCGCCGGTCGGCGCGTCCGACGTCTTCGCGCTGCGCTCGGCCGCCTTGATCGTCTCCCAGCCGGGGCTCGCGTCCGCGCCGCCGAAGATGTGCGGGTGGCGACGCTCCATCTTGTCGCTGATCGACGCGACTACGTCGGGAAGCGCAAACTTTCCGGCTTCCTCGGCGATGCGGCTATGGAAGACGACCTGGAGCAGCAGGTCGCCGAGTTCGTCCTTAAGATCGGCGATGTCGTCGCGTTCGATCGCGTCGGCAACCTCATAGGCTTCCTCGATCGTGTACGGCGCGATGGTCGCGAAGCTCTGCGCACGATCCCATTCGCAACCGTGTTCGGGGTCGCGCAGCCGCGCCATGATCGCAACCAGCCGTCCGATCATGGCAGGGCCCCCTTCGAATACACTGTGTTAGTCCGGTAATATGCATTATGTTAATCGCGGGTATCATTGCGGGGAGGTTCGAGGATCAGCGTATTCCCCTCGACCCGCCACGATCCGAGCCGCGACAGGAAGTTCATCCCCAGCACGTCGAAGTCGCCGAAGCTCGACGATACGACCACCGGCAGATCGTGCGCATCCAGGCCGTCGACCGTCAGCCGCTGCACGCGACCGCGCGCTGCCGGGATCGTTCCGTTGGCGGTGGTCAGCAGCACCGGCAGCCCGCCGGTCTCGACCCCGGCGCGTGCGGCAGTCTGCTTCGACAAGGCGGTCATCGTCGCGCCGCTGTCGATCAGCATCCGCCGTTGATAGCCGTTGAGATCGACGCGCGCCCAGAAATGCCCGTCCGGCGACTGGCGGATACGCACGGTGTCGCCCTCCACAGTCTGTTCCTGAAGACCCAGATCGTTCTTGATTCCGTCGAAGAGCGCGCCGAGTTCGTGGCGATGGGTCACCACCAGATAAGCCAGCGCGCCGATCATAATCCAACTGAGCAGCGACCGCAGGATCGCGCCGAAGCTCGGCCGTCGCGCGGTGAGCGCCGACAGCGCGAGCACCAACGCGCCGACGCCCCAGAGCAGCTGCGCGGAGTCGTCGAAGTTCACGCGACCAGTTCCAATCCGTCGTAGCCGGGCTCGACATGCTCGGGCAGCCGCGCCTTCACCGTCGCATAGTCCATGCTGTGGTCCATATGGATCAGCACCGAACGCGGATCCCCGCATGCCGACACCAGCGCCAGCGCTTCCGAGACGGTCGGATGCGTCGGGTGCGGCGCCTCGCGCAGCGCATCGACGACCATCAGGTCGCAGCCGCGGTAGAGCGCGACCATTGCGTCGGTAACGACGTTGAAGTCGGTGGCATAGACGATCGAACGGCCGCCGCTGTCGAAGCGCAGCCCGGCCGAATGGATATGACCATGCGGCTGATCGGTCGCGGATACGTCGATGTCGCCGATGCGCAGGCGATCGGGCAATTCCTCCGCCTGCACCGTAGCACGATAGCCGTTGCGGCCGAAAAAGGCGTACCCAAAGCGCTCGCGCAGCACCGCCAGTGTTTCCGGCCGGGCATAGCCCCGTACCGGCTGCCCGCGCAGGTGGAACAGCTGACGGAGATCGTCGATGCCGTGGCAATGGTCGGCATGGTCATGCGTCCACAGCACCGCATCGACGTCGCGGACGTCGGCGTCGAGCAGCTGCTGGCGCATGTCCGGGCCGGTATCGATCAGGATACGCGTGGTGGCCGTCTCGACCAGCGCCGACACCCGCGTGCGGCGGTTGCGCGGATCGCCCGGATCGCAGGCACCCCAGTCGCCGCCGATCCGCGGCACGCCCGAGGACGTGCCCGAGCCGAGAATGCGGATCTTCACGCGGCGGTTTTCGCGAACAGCGCGTGGAAATTGGCGCGGGTAGCTTCGGCGAGCGCGTCGCCATCCTCGCCACGCAGTTCGGCCAGGAACCGGCAGGTGTCGGCGACATAGGCCGGCTCGCCCAGCTTTCCGCGATGCGGCACGGGCGCCAGGAACGGCGCGTCCGTCTCGACTAGCAGCCGCTCGCGCGGCAGCCAGCGCGCGGTATCCTGCAGATCGCGCGCGTTCTTGAAGGTCACGATGCCCGAGATGGAGATGTAGAAGCCGAGGGCGAGCGCCTGGCGCGCGAAGTCGGCGGTGCCGGTGAAGCAGTGGATCACGCCGGGAAAGGCCCCCTTCCCCAGCTCGTCTCGCAGGATCGCCAGCGTGTCGTCTTCCGCATCGCGGGTATGCACCACCACCGGCAGTCCGGTCTCGCGACAGGCGGCGAGATGCGCGCGAAAGCTCGTCTGCTGGCGTTCACGGTCGGAGTGCTCGTAATAATAGTCGAGACCTGTCTCGCCAATCCCGGCCACCCGCGGATGCGCCGCCCGCTCGACCAGCCGCCGGGTGTCGACGTCCGGATAGCGGTCCGCCTCGTTCGGGTGGATGCCGACGGTCGCCCACACGTCGGGCTCGCGCTCGGCGGTGGCGATCACCGCATCCCACTCGTTCTCGCGCGTCGCGATGTTGAGCATCGCCACGACGCCGGTGCTGCGCGCGCGCGCCAGCACCTCCTGCTGCTGCTCGATCAGCCCCTTGTAGTTGAGGTGGCAGTGGCTGTCGGCGAGCTTCATGCGGGTTCCGCGACCGGTTCGAGCATCAGTCTGGGAAAGATGGGGGTCGGCGGCGCGATCCGGAAGTCCGCCGCGGCCGCGCGATCGTACCACCCGGCGTCGGCAAGCGCGGCATGGTCGCGCGCCTCCTGCCCCAGCTGGTCGAGCACGCGCCCCGCGGAGGTCGGGATCACCGGCCAGATCGTGATCGCCAGGTCGCGGATCGCGCGCACCAGCGTGCCGAGCACGGCGTGCATCCGCTCCGGATCGGTCTTGCGCAGCGCCCAGGGAGCCTGCACGTCGATGTACTGGTTGCAGGCAAAGACGCCGCGCATCCAGCTTTCCAGCGCCTGGCTGAGCGACAGCTCGGCGAACTCGGCGCGGAAGGCAGCGCTCGCCTCGGCAACCTGCGTCAGCAGCGCGGCGTCGGCGGGATCGCTGCGGCCCGGCGATGGCAGCGCGCCGTCCAGGTTCTTGGCGATGAACGACAGCGTACGCTGCGCCAGATTGCCGAAGCTGTTGGCGAGATCGGCGTTGGCGCGGGTGACGATCGCCTCGTCGGAAAAGGTGCCGTCCTGGCCGAAGCTGATGTCGCGCAGCAGGAAATAGCGCAGTGCGTCGACGCCGTAGAGACCGGCGAGCGCCATCGGATCGACGACGTTGCCGGTCGATTTCGACATCTTCTCGCCGCGGTTGAGCAGGAAGCCGTGGCCGAACACGCGCTTCGGGAGCGCGAGCTTCGCCGACATCAGGAACGCCGGCCAGTAGACCGCGTGGAAGCGGACGATGTCCTTGCCGATCAGGTGCAGATCGGCCGGCCAGAAGCGCGCGGTATCGCCGCCGTCCGGATAGCCCGCACCGGTCAGATAGTTGGTGAGCGCATCGACCCACACGTACATCACATGGCCGGGGCTGCCCGGCACCGGCACGCCCCAGTCGAAGCTGGTGCGCGACACCGAGAGGTCGGCAAGCCCGCCCTCGACGAAGCGCAGCACCTCGTTGCGGCGGCTTTCGGGCTGGATGAACTCGGGGTTGGCCGCATAGAAATCGAGCAGCGGCTGCTGGTACTTCGACAGGCGGAAGAACCAGGTCTCCTCCGCGGTCCATTCCACCGGCGTACCCTGCGGCGAGAGGCGGACGCCCCCTTCCCCGTCGGTCAGTTCCTTCTCTTCGTAGAAGGCCTCGTCCCGGACGGAGTACCAGCCCTCGTAGCGCGAGAGATACAGGTCGCCGGCATCGGCCATCGCCTGCCAGATCGCCTGGCTGGCGGCATAGTGCGTCGGCTCGACCGTGCGGATGAAGCGATCATACGCAATATCAAGCTTGTCGGCCATCTCGTGGAAATGGCCCGACATTTCATCGGAGAGCGCGCGCACTTCCATGCCCCGCGTGCGCGCAGTCTGCACCATCTTGAGCCCATGCTCGTCGGTGCCGGTCTGGAAGCGGACGTCGCGGCCCGCCTGACGGTGGAAACGCGCGATCGCGTCGGCGGCGATCATCTCATAGGCGTGGCCGATGTGCGGCTTGCCGTTGGGATAATGGATCGCGGTGGTGATGTAATAGGGCTCGGCCATGCCGTGTCCCTAGTGCATCGCCCCGCGCGATTGAAGCCCGTCCTGCAGTGCGAGCCGTGCGAGAATGCCGGCCATCTCGAACACCGTCGCCTGCGCGTCGAGCGACAGTGCCGGGGCGGCCGAGGCGAGCGCGCGCGCGGCCTGATAGGCGTCGAGTGCGGTGCGCAGCTCGGCACCGCGGCGATCGCGCGCGGTGGCAGCGATGAAGCTTGGGGCGCGTTGCAGGAACGCCTCGTAGCGCGGTTGCGCAGCCTTGCTGCCGAGCGCCTTGGCGAGCCGGCTGCGCTGCGCGTTGCCGGGATCGCCCTCGCGCGCGATCGCCGCCATCGCGCGCTCCAGCGCGGCGATGTCGAGCCCGGCGAAGGCGAGCGCCCGCCCGGGCGAGCCTTCGCCGCCGCGCACCAGCGCATCGCATTCGGTGTCGCTGACCTCCGGCGTCGTCTGGCGGATCACCGCGGCGACCTCGGCATCCGGCAGCCGCTCGAAGCGCAGCAGCCGGCAGCGCGAGCGGATCGTCGGCAACAGCCGGCCGGGCGCGTGGCTCACGAGCAGGAAGATCGTGCCGGCGGGCGGTTCTTCGAGGTTCTTGAGCAGCGCGTTGGCCGCCGCGGTCTCCAGATCGTCGATCGCATCGATCAGCACCACCCGCCGCTCGGACAGCGACGGCTTGGTCGCGAACAGCGGCTGCAGGCCGCGGACCTGTGCGATCGGGATGCTACGCGCGAGGTTCTCATCGGGCTTGGCCGGATCCTTGGGCTGACGTGCCATCTCGCGATAGTCGGGATGCGATCCCGCCGCGATCAGCGCGTGTGTGCGGTCTTCTGCCGGCAAGCTGCCGCCGCGCACCGGCACGCGCGGGTCGGCGGCGTGGGCGAGCAGCCGCATCGCCGCGATCCGCGCGAAGCTGGCCTTGCCGACGCCCTCGGGTCCCGCGAGCAGCCAGGCGTGGTGCAGCCCGCCGCGCTCGGCGGCGGCGAAGAAGGCGTCGTGCGCGGCGGCGTTGCCGACCGGCTCGCTCACGGCAGCAGGTCGGCCAGCGCGTCGATCAGCCGCTGGGTCACGTCCTCGGGCGTGCCGCGCGCATCGACGCGGCGGACCCGGTCGCCCTCCGCATCGGCGATGCGCGCGAAGGCGGCGGCGACCTCGGCGTGGAACTCGGGCCCGCGCGCGCCGAAGCGATCGGCGACGCCGCCATCGCGTTCCAGTGCCCGGTCCGCCCCCGCCCCCTCCGGCAGCGTCAGCAACAGCGTGCGGTCGGGCAGCAGCCCCTTCGATCCGAAGCCGTGCAGCGCCAGGATCGCGGCGTCATCGATCCCCTGCCCGCCCTGATAGGCGCGGGTGCTGTCGATGTAGCGATCGCACAGCACCCAGTGCCCCGCCTCGATCGCCGGGCGGATGCGCTTCTCGACATGGTCCGCGCGCGCCGCTGCGAACAGCAGCGCCTCGGCATGCGGGCTCCAGCGCGTCACCTCGCCCTGCATCAGCAGCCCGCGGATCGCCTCCGCGCCCTCGCTGCCGCCGGGCTCGCGCGTCACCACGACGTGCAACCCGCGCGCCTCCAGCGCTTCGGCGAGGCGGGCGGTCTGGGTCGACTTGCCGACGCCCTCCCCGCCCTCCAGCGAGACGAACCGGCCGCTCAAGCGCCGAACAGCGCCATCAGCCCCGCCCAGGCGCGGCCGAAGAACCCTGCCTCGTCGACGGCCTTCTCGGCGACCAGCGGCAGCCGCTGCGGCTCCATGCCGGGCGAGGTGATCACCAGGTCGGCGATGTGCTGGCCGGCCTGGATCGGCGCCTTGATGGGTCCCTGATAGACGACGGTGCCGGCAAGCTCGGTGGCGGCGCCCGCCGGCACGGTGACGGTCAGGTCGCGCGGCGCGACCAGCCCGACGGTGCTGCTGTCGCCCAGCTGGACGTCGGCGGTCTCGATCCGCTTGCCCTTCTTGGCGATCGGACGTGCGCGCCATGCGCGGAAGCCCCACTCCATGAAGCGCACCGATTCGCTGATCCGCTGGTTGAAGCTGGTGAGCCCCGCCAGCACCATCACCAGGCGGCGGCCGCTCTGCTCCGCCGATCCGGTGAAGCCGTAGCCGGCCTCCTCGGTATGGCCGGTCTTCAGACCATCGGCGCCGGCGACGCGGCCCAGCAGCGGATCGCGATTGGCCTGGGTGATGTCGTTGCCGGCACCCAGCGTCTTGCCCCAGGTGAAGCTCTCCAGCGAGTAGAAGCGCTTGTAGAGATCGGGGAAGTTCTGGATCGTCGCCGAGGCCAGCTTCGCCAGATCGCGCGCGCTGACGTAGGTGCGGCCTTCGTCCGGCCAGCCGTTGGACGTACCGAAGTGGCTGTTGGTCAGCCCCAGTTCCTTCGCGCGCTGGTTCATCAGGCTGGTGAAGGATTCCTCGGTGCCCGCCACGCCCTCGGCCAGCACGACGCAGGCGTCGTTGCCCGACAGGGTGATGATCCCCTTGAGCAGATCGTCGACGCTGACCTGCTCGTTGACCGACAGGAACATCGTCGATCCCGCCTTCGGCCCGTGCCAGCGCTCCCACGTCTCCGGGCGGACCTGGAACTTCTGGTCGAGCTTCAGATCGCCCTTCTTGATCAGGTCGAACGCCACATAGGCGGTCATCATCTTCGCCATCGACGCCGGCGGCATCCGCCGGTCGGCATCCTTCGAATAGAGGATCGCGCCCGAGGACAGGTCCTGGAGGTAGGCGACGGGCGCCGGCGTGTCGAACGGCGGCGCTGCCGCGACCGACGGGGTGATCGCAACGGCGGAGAGCAGGACGGCGGTAAGCAGCTTCTTCATCGTGTGGAGGCCTTGAGGTCAGTCGTTGCGAAGGATCGTTGCGTCGCCATAGCCGCTCGCGGCGGCTTGGGCACGCCCGCGTTCGGCGGCGGCGGTGTTCGGATAGGGGCCCATCCGCACGCGCACCAGTCTGCCGGCGCGGACGGTGAAGCCGCCGAGCCGGCGCGCGAGCGCCTCCGCGCGGTCGGCGTCGGACAGGGCCGCCACCTGCACCACCCAGCCGCCCGTCGCAGGCGGCGTGGCAGCAGGCGGCGCGGCAAGTGCTGTGGGGGGTGGCGGCGGCGATGCGGGAGCGGGCTGGGTTCCCGGCAGCGCTGTTGGCTTGCTCGGCGGCAGCTCGACCGTCTCTATCGCCTGCGGGCCGGGGACCGGCGGCGGGGCGGCAGCATTGGAGGACGGTGTGACCGGCTGCGGTGCTCCCGTCGGCGCGACGGGCAAGCGCTTGCGCAGCGCGGCGAGCAGCACCTGCGGCGCGTCCAGCCGGTTGAGGCTGCCACCCTCTGCTGCGGCGCGCTCGCCGGGCGCGGGCATGACCTGGCGGATGCGGACGGCGGCCGGCTCGCTGCCGACGCCGAACGCCTGCGCGGCAACTGGCGACAGCGCGACGAGATAGCCGGGGGCGACCGGCCCTTGCGCCCCGACCTTGAGGATCAGGACGCGACCGACGTCGAGCCGGGTCAGTTCGACGAAGCTGCCGACCGGCAGCGTCGGATGGACGACGAACACGCCCGTCGCCTCGGACGGCGCCGCGCCCGCCCAGCCGACTGCATCGTACCGCGCTTCCCCGGCGTCGGCCGGTGGCGGAGCTTGCAGCGAGGCGTCCTGCGGCGCCGGCGCGCTGTTGGCGCAGACCGCCAGCAGCAGCATCGGCAAGCCGCTAGCGTGCCACTTCATCGGCCAGCAGCCCCACCGACAGCGCGTAGAAGTTCGAGCAGTTGTAATCGAGGATCACGCGGTAATTGCCGGTCAACAGATAGGCGGTCTTGCCCGGACCATCGGGCTCGAGCAGCGTCGCCTGGATGCTGTCGTCGGGCCAGCGACCCGACTGTGGCACCACGCCCAGCTGGCGCCACTCGGCCATCGAGCGCCAGCGGCTATGCCGCTCGTGCACCCGCGGGCAGCGCGGCGACCGCGTCGGCGCGGTCAGCGCTCCGCGATCGAGGCCGGCGGGGACGGTCACCGCGACGCCCCAGGGCTGGCCCGGCCGCCAGCCGGCGTTGACGAAATAGTTGCCGATCGACGCGAGCGCATCCGCCGCATTGTTCCAGATATCGGCGCGGCCGTCGCCGTCGCCGTCGCGGGCGAGGCGCAGGTAGATCGATGGCAGGAACTGCGGATAGCCGGTGGCGCCCGCCCAGCTGCCCTTGAGGCTGTCGCGCGGCACGCCGCGATCGACCATCTTCATCGTCGCGATCAGCTCCGGCTCGAACAGCGCGCGCCGCCGCCCCTCGTAGGCGAGCGTCGCCAGCGAGCGCGGCAGGTCGAAGTTGCCGGTATAGCCGCCGTAGTTGGTCTCGTGCCCCCAGATCGCCACCATGATCGACTCGGGGACGCCGGTCTCCTGCTCGATCCGCATCAGCTTGGGCCGCTGCGCGCGATAGGCGTCGCGGCCGCGACTGATCCGCGCCGCGTCGACGTGCTTCGCCTTGTAGGGCGCGAACGCCGGGATGCTGGTACTAGCGGGACCGCCGCCGGGCTGGCCACGGTCGAGCTCGACCACGCGCGGGTTGTAGGTGAGCCCGTTCAGCACCGAAGCGATCGCCCGCTCGCTCACCCCGCCGGCGCGCGCCTTGGCGGCCACCCCCTGGAGATAATCCTGGAAGCCCGCTTCGTCCTGTGCCGCGGCCGAACCGCTGACCGTCATCATCGCCGCAAGGGCCAGCAGCCCCTTGCCCCATCTACGCATACCCGGCTCCCGCACGTGAACCGGCTCTGTGCCACAGCCGAGAGCCCGCGCGAAACCCCCAAGTGCCGAGAGGCTTGCACAAACCCGACCAGCCGCCGTAAGCGGGCGCCGAAGGAAAGGTGGCCGAGTGGTTTAAGGCAGCGGTCTTGAAAACCGCCGTGGGTTCACGCTCACCGTGGGTTCGAATCCCACCCTTTCCGCCAGCTTCTGTGCACCGGCAACAGGCGGGGCGACGAGTCTGACGGTGAGGTCACGGTGTTCGCTCCCGTTACGTAAGGGGCCAAATCTTGCGTGTCAGCAACAGCCGATCATCTACCGTGTAGGTCTGGAAGTACTCATAGTGGCCAAACAGGCTTTCTAGACCAGGCTGGTATCCAGCCGCGTGGGTCATTTCATCGAAAATATGGGCGAGCCATCTAACTACAGCGAGCGAGTAGAACCGCCCATATTTCTGCGCCCACTCCGACTGCCCAGTGCGTTCGGAGGCAGTCGCGACGTCTGTCATTCTGTTACCAGACTCATCCCGGAACCGCACGAGCGTGACGCGCCCAACGATCGCTTCGAACAAGGCGGCACGACTTTTAACACCAACTTCCCTTTTGGTACCGCGATAATCAGTATCCAGTATTAACTCGACCACTTCTGTCCACCATTTAGTGACAGGCTCGTTCGCAGGGTCAAACGACGGATTACCTATCGCTTCGAAGTTGGCGTAGCGCCCTTTGGAGGCATCCGAGAATGCGTCTAGGCAGCCGATAACCGCAGCACAGATAGCGTTTTCCGGTCCGATATGAGGAACTACTATGGCACGCTTCGTCGCAATTTCATCCACCTTCCCAATCAGCTTTTTTAATCGATGACCACTTTTCCGGACCATCTGCTGATTGGGCAGCGTGCCGGCGTTATCAAGCGCGTAGTCAGCAACCAATATGAGTTTTGCTAAACGCTCGATGCCAATTGAGAGTCCGAAGAACGCGGTGTAGTACTCGCCGAAACCGCTGCCATAAGTCGCGCGCCCTAGGGCGGTGGCTCCCGAACCAAGTATCTGGCTAACCAGCGACGCTTCGCGGTGCAATGCATTCCATTCAGGGATGGAGAAGGGATCCGACCGGCTCATCGCCAATGTATACTTTCGAACGCCGGGTTTGACCACTGAGGTGGAGAAAGGGCAACCCAGCGAATCAACTTCACTCGATCAGGTCTTCAAGCCGTTAAGTGTTGACCGACTTGGATGCTCAAAGACCTGGATGGTCAACAGAAGGCGAGCAGACCGCCTTGAACAGGCCACACCCCCTCGCGAGGGGGTTTTACAGATCATTCTTCCCCGCCCCTTACACCTCCACCGCCGTCGCCACCCGATCCGCACCCCCGAACACCCGCAGGTAGCGGGCGATCTCGGCGGGGTCGCCGGTCGCCTTGGCGGGATTGTCGGAGAGTTTGACGGCGGGGCGGCCGTCGACGCGCGTTACCTTGCACACCAGCGAGATCGGCTCGAGCCCGGTCTCGCCATCGGGGTCGCAGTCGCGGAAGTCGTTGGTGAGGTTGGTGCCCCAGCCGAAGCTCATCCGTACGCGGCCGTGGAAGTGGCGATAGACCTGCTCGATCGTGTCGACGTCCATCCCGTCGGAGAAGATCAGCAACTTGGTGCGCGGGTCGACGCCGTGCTCGCGCCACCAGGCGATGATCTGCTCGCCCGCGGCGATCGGCGGGGCGCTGTCGGGTCGGAAGCCGGTCCAGTCCGCGACCCAGGCGGGCGCGTTGGCGAGGAAGGCGGTGGTGCCGAACGCGTCGGGCAGCGCCACCAGCAGGTTGCCGCCATAATGCTGGCGCCACTGTTCGAGCACGCGATAGGGTGCGCCGGCGAGCTCGGTGTCGCTGTCCGACAGAGCCGCCTCGACCATCGGCAGCTCGTGGGCGTTGGTGCCGATCGCCTCCAGGTCGGCGTCCATCGCCAGCAGCACGTTGGAGGTGCCGATGAAGCGATCGCCCAGCCCCTCCTTCAACGCGTCGACGCACCAGCGCTGCCACAGGAAGCCGTGGCGCCGGCGCGTGCCGAAGTCCGACAGCACCAGGTCCGGCAGCAGCCGCAGCCGCTCGACCTTCTGCCACAGCCGCGCCTTTGCGCGCGCGTAGAGCACGTCGAGGGCGAACCGCCCCTTGTCGCGCATCGCCGCACGCGCGCGCAGTTCGTTGAGGATGGTGAGCGCCGGGATCTCCCACATCGTCGTGTGGGTCCACGGCCCCTCGAACTGGAGCGAGAACTGGCCATCCTGCCGCTCCAGCCGGTAGGGCGGCAGGCGGAAGTCGGCGAGCCAGGCGATGAAGTCCGGGCTGAACATCCGCGCCTTGCCGTAGAAGCTGTTGCCGGCCAGCCAGATCAGCTCCTTCTTCGAGAAGCGCAGCGTGCGGGCGTGGTCGAGCTGGGCGCGCAGCTCGCCTTCGTCGACCACGTCGGCGAGCCGCACCGCGGTGGTGCGGTTGATGACGGAGAAGGTCGCGTCGACGTCCGGGTGCACGTGCCGGATCATCTGCAGCATCAGCAGCTTGTAGAAATCGGTGTCGAGCAGGCTGCGGACGATCGGGTCGAGCCGGAAATTATGGTCGTAGGTGCGCGTGGCGATGTCGGTGACGGCCATCGGGGATCCTGTGCTGGGACACGCGACCATCGCCGCGCCGGCCCCCTCGTCGCGGCTGCGCGGCCGCTCCGCAAGCCCAAGAAAAAACGGCCCCGCGCACGCCGCGCGGGGCCGCAGGATCAGAGGGTGCGGACCGTGACCGGCGCTTCGGCGTCGCGCGCCAGCGGATTGCGCAGCGGCAGCGTGAAAGGTGCCGCCTCGATCTCGAAGACGTCGCCCACTTCGGTCTTCACTCCGTCGCTGAACGACAGCGTCGCGGTGCCGAAGAAGTGGATGTGGATGTCGCCCGGACGGCGGAACAGCGCATATTTGAAGTGATGCGCCTCCAGGTTGGCGAGGCTGTGCGACATGTTGTCCTCGCCCGACAGGAACGGCTTTTCCCACAGCGTCTCGCCGTCGCGGACGATGCGGCTGGTGCCGCGCACGTCGGCCGGCGCGGCGCCGACGACGATCTCCGGCCCGAGCGATGCCTGGCGCAGCTTGGAATGCGCCAGCCAAAGATAGTTGTGGCGCTCGGTAACGTGATCGCTGAACTCGTTGGCGAGGCACAGCCCCAGCCGGTGCGGCGTGCCGTCCGGACCGATCAGATAGATGCCCGCGAGCTCCGGCTCCTCGCCGCCATCCTGCGCAAACGCCGGCATCGCCAGCGGTGCGCCAGGGCCGACCAGCTGCGACCCGTCGCCCTTGTAGAACCACTCGGGCTGCTGGCCGGTCTGGCCGGCGGCGGGCTTGCCGCCCTCGACGCCTTCCAGGAACATCCGCATCGAATCGGTCTGCTTCTCGGCAGCCGCCGCCTCGCGGTGCATCTTGTCGCGCCCCTCGGCCGAGCCGAGATGGGTAAGGCCGGTGCCGGTCATCACGACGTGCGCCGGATCGTCGTGGTCGATCGGCGCCACGAAGCGGCCGGCGGCGAACTCGGCGGCGAGATCGACCGAAGCTCCCTCACCGCACGCCGCCACCGCCTCGGCGAGGCCGATGCCCTCGGCGATCGCGCGGGCGGCGAGCGCCCGCACGCTGTCGATCCCCGGAACGACCGCAGCCCGGTCGCCTTCAGCCGCGACTACCGATCGCGTGCCGTCCGGCGCCCGATGCTGCAACAAACGCAACGTCATCATTTCCTCCCCTCGTCAAACGCCGCGGTTGCGGTCGCCGGGATTGATCAATCGTTGTGGAGCTGACCGTCGACCAGCCGCGGCAGGCCCGCCTGACCGCCGTCGCGCAGTTCCTCCGGCAGCAGCTCGGCCGCCAGGTTCTGGTACGACACCGGCCGCAGGAAGCGGTCGATCGCCAGGCTGCCGACCGAGGTCGTGCGACCGTCGGAGGTCGACGGGAACGGCCCGCCGTGGACCATCGCGTGGGTCACCTCGACGCCGGTCGGCCAGCCGTTGGCAAGGATGCGGCCCGCCTTGCGCTCGAGTACCGGCACCATGCGTGCGGCGAGCGCGGTGTCGCCCGCGTCCATGTGCAGCGTCGCGGTGAGCTGCCCCTCGGCCGCCACCAGCACCTTGCGCAGTTCCTCCTCGTCGCGGCAGCGCACCAGGATCGACGACGCGCCGAACACCTCGTGGCCCAGCGCCTGGTCGGCGAGGAACGCTTCCGCGGTGGTCGAGAACAGCGCCGCCTGGCCCTGGGTCACGCCCTCGCCCACCTTGCCGCGTGCGATCGTCTCGACCTTGTCGTGGCCGGCGAGGTCCTCGACACCGGCCTGATACGCCTTGTGAATGCCCGGGGTGAGCATCGTGCTCGCGCCGGCTTCGGTGAGCGCGGTCTTGGCGGCGTCGACGAACGCGTCGAGCCCCTCGCCCTCGATCGCCAGGAGCAGGCCGGGGTTGGTGCAGAACTGGCCAGCCCCCATCGTCAGCGACGCGACGAAGGCGGTGCCGAGCGCCGCACCGCGCGCCTTCAGCGCTTCCGGCATCAGCAGCACGGGGTTGATGCTCGACATCTCGGCATAGACCGGGATCGGAACTTCCCGCGCCTGCGCGAGCTTCATCAGCGCGAGACCGCCGGCACGCGAGCCGGTGAAGCCGACCGCGGCGATGCGCGGATCCTGCACCAGCTGCGAACCGAGTTCGTTGCCCGGCCCGACGAGATGCGAGAACACGCCCTCGGGCAGCCCCGAAGCGGCGACCGCGCGGCGGATCGCCTCTACGACCAGCGCGCCGGTGTGCGGATGCGCGGGATGGCCCTTCACCACCACCGGGCAGCCGGCGGCGAGCGCCGAGGCGGTATCGCCGCCGGCGGTCGAGAAGGCGAGCGGGAAGTTGGACGCGCCGAACACCGCGACGGGGCCGAGCGGGATCATGCGCAGGCGCAGGTCCGGACGCGGCAGCGGCTGACGCTCGGGCAGCGCCGGGTCGATGCGCAGGCCGAGCCAGCCGCCCTTGCGCACCACGCCCGCGAACATCTTGAGCTGGCCGACAGTGCGGCCGCGCTCACCCTCGAGGCGGGCGCGCGGCAGACCGCTCTCGCGCATCGCCGCGACGATCAGGTCGTCGCCGATCGCCAGGATCTCGTCGCCAATCTTCTCCAGGAACGCGGCGCGGGTCTCGCGGTCGGTCGCGCGATAGGTGTCGAACGCGGCTTCGGCAGCGGCGCAGGCGGCCTCGACATCGGCCGGGCCATGCACGTCGAACGCCTCGCCGAACGGCTCGGCAGTGTCTGCTGCGATCGCGCGAAAGCCGGCGTCGTTCGCCCGATCGAGAGTTGCGGTGTTGTTCGTCATGAGTGCACCTCGCTATTTACTCCGACATATGGAAGCCATGCCCGCTTGGCAATCGCCTGCTCCGTCGGCATTCATCAGGAAACAGAAGTTCGAGGGGGAGATAGGGATGACCGGCGGCAAGGGCGAGCCCGAAAGCAAACTTCCGACCGCTACCGCGACCCGTCCGCCGCGCGGGACCGGCCGACGGCTGCGCGGCGCGATCGCGCACAAGCTGGGGCTGGCGATCGTTTCGGGCGAATATGCGCCCGGCGACACGCTGTCCGGCGAGATCGCCTTTTCGGAAGCGCTCGACGTGTCGCGCAGCGCCTATCGCGAAGCCGTCCAGGTGCTGACCGCCAAGGGGCTCGTCGAGAGCCGACCGAAGGCCGGCACCCGCGTGCTGCCGCGCGACCGCTGGAACCTGCTCGATCCCGACGTGGTGGCCTGGGCCTTCGCCGGCGAACCCGATCTGCAACTGGTCCGCAGCCTGTTCGAATTGCGCGCGATCGTCGAGCCGGCGGCGGCGCGGCTGGCGGCCGAACGCCGCGAGCGTGCAGACCTGAAGGCGATGCGCGACGCGCTCGCGTCGATGCGGCGACATACGCTCGCCAACGAAGCCGGGCTTGCTGCCGATCGCGAGTTCCACGACGCGATCCTGCGCGCGACGCGCAACGATGCGCTGGTGGTGCTGAGCGCCAGCATTGGCGCGGCGGTCAACTGGACCACCCAGTTCAAGCAGCGCTCGCGCGCGCTGCCGCGCGATCCCGTCCCCGATCACGTCCGAGTCTACGACGGCATCGCTGCCGGCAACCCTGACGAGGCTGGCGCTGCGATGCGGGCGCTGGTCGATCTGGCGCTGGAGGACACCCGCGGCGCGATGGGGCAATAAAAAAGGGCGCTCCCACCCGTCGGCAGGAGCGCCCGAACGCGTCGGACGGAAGCGGCGTTACTGCGCCACTTCCGGATCCGGCAGCGCATGGGTCGGCTTCGAACCCCACAGTGCGTAGAACAGGATGTAGAGCTCGCAGACTGCGGTCAGCAGGAACGAGTTCTGGAGGCCGACGGTATCGGCCAGCCATCCCTGCACCACCACCAGCGCGCCGCCGGCGATCGCCATGATCAGCAGCCCCGAGCCTTCCTCGGTGAGCGGCCCCAGGCCCTTGATGCCCAGCGTGAAGATGGTCGGGAACATGATCGAGTGGAACAGACCCACCGCGATCAGCGACCACATCGCGGCAGGGCCGGTGGTGAAGGTCGCGAGCAGCATGACGATGAACGCACCGATCGCGAAGCCGGCCAGCACCTTTTCGGCCGGCACCTTCTGCATGATGAAGCTGCCGGCGAAGCGGCCGACCATCATCCCGCCCCACAGCAGCGCGAGATAACGCGACGCCTCCGCATGGGTGATCGCGGCGATGTCGGGCTGCGACACGAAGTTGATGAACAGGTTGGCGACACCGATCTCGGCGATCAGGTAGATGAAGATCGCCGGCACGCCCCACACGAGGTTGCGGTGGCTCCACAGCGACAGGCCGCGACGTTCCTCGCGCGACACGCGCTGCGTCGACTGACCGATTGCCGGCAGCGGGAAGCGGGCGATCACGACGGCGATCGCCACCAGCACGACGGCGACGATCAGATAGGGCAGGATCACCGACTGCGCGTCGGCATAGCGCTCCGCCGCCGTCAGCGTGACGCCGGCTTCCGCCGTGCCGCCCTTCGACCGACCCAGGATCAGATAGCCCGCGAACAGCGGCGCCAGCGTGGTACCGAGCGAGTTGAACGCCTGCATCAGGTTGAGCCGCGACGAGCCCGTCTCCGGCGGGCCGATCACCGCGACATAGGGGTTGGCGGCGACCTGCAGCAGCGTGATGCCGCTCGCGACGATGAACAGCGCGGTGAGCACGACGCCGTAGGACGGCAGCTTGGCGGCCGGAATCATCAGCAGCGCGCCCGCCGCCATGATCGACAGGCCGGTCACGATCGACTTCTGATAGCCGATCCGCTCGATCAGCTTGGCCGACGGGATGGAGGCGACGAAATAGGCGATGAACCACACGGACTCGATCAGCGTCGTCTGCGTATAGTCCAGCTCGAACACGCTGCGCAGATGCGGCAGCAGCGTGTTGTTGATGACGGTGATGAAGCCCCACATGAAGAAGAGGCTGGCGAGCAGCGTCAGCGCCGGCTTGTAGCTACCGCTGGGCGCGTGATGGCCGGCGGGCGACCCGACGGAAGAGGTTGGCGGCAACGCCATGCATCCTGTCTCCTGAATGGAAGCCGTGACGATCGCGCTGTTGGCCAGCATCTGACGCGCGGCTTGCCCTGATGGATATTGTCTGACTATATGCGCCCCAACGGCGCGTCAACGGCGTCGATACACAAGGACGAGGGGTTGCGGAAGGTGGAGCCGAAGGACTCGCGCGCATGACCACGGCAGCGGCAAAGCTCGTATCGGCCCGCTCGGCCGGGGCAACGCGCGCGCCAGCGGGATCGCTGCCGGACGGCACGGCCATCGAGTCGGTGACGCTGACGGCGGCGAATGGCGTTTCGGCGCGGATCCTCACCTATGGCGCCACGCTCCAGTCGCTGATCGCGCCCGATCGCGACGGGCAGCCCGCCGATGTCGTGCTCGGCTATGACGACGCCGCCGGATATGTCGGCTGTCCCAACTATTTCGGCGTCACGGTCGGCCGGGTCGCCAACCGCATCGGCGGAAGCGGCTTCACGCTCGACGGCGTCCGCTACGAAGTGCCGCGCAACGACGGCGACCATTCGCTGCACGGCGGCGATCGCGGCTTCGACAAGCAGGTCTGGCGGATCGAGGCGGTCGAGGACGGCCCGCCGGCGCGGGTCGTGCTGGCACATCGCAGCCCCGACGGCGATTCGGGTTATCCCGGAGAACTGGACGTCACCGTCTGCTATGCGCTCGACGACGAGGGCGCGCTCACGATCGCGTTCGAGGCGCGCACGACGAAGCCGACGATGGTCAACCTGACCAACCATGCGGTGTTCAACCTGTCGGGCGAAGGCGCTGCGGCGGGAACCTCCGGGCACCGGCTGACGATTCCCGCGGCCGCCTATACCCCCGTCGACCCGACCCGCATTCCGACCGGCGAGTGCCGCCCGGTCGCGGGCACCGCCTTCGACTTCCGCAGCCCGCGCGTCGTCGCCGACGCGATCCGCGACGGCCGGGACGCGCAGATCCGCTACGGCCGCGGCTACGATCACAATTTCGCGCTCGACAAGGGGCATACGGCGGCGCCAGAACCGGCCGCGCGCGTGGAGGACCCGTCCTCGGGGCGCGTCCTGGACGTGCTGACCACCGAGCCGGGCATCCAGCTCTACACCGGCAACTATCTCGACGGGACCCGTCCGGGAAAGAAAGGACATCTCTACCGCATGGGCGACGGCATCGCGCTGGAACCGCAGAAATTCCCCGATTCGCCCAACCGCCCCGACTTCGTTTCCGCCCGTATCGATCCGGACACGCCCTATCGGCATGTCATGGTCTATCGCCTTTCCACGACCCGCTGACGGGAAACTCCCCATGACTGCTACGCCTGCCAACAAGCTTCGTTCGCGCGCCTGGTTCGACAACCCCGAGAACATCGACATGACCGCGCTCTACATCGAGCGCTACATGAACTTCGGCCTGAGCCAGGCGGAGCTTCAATCGGGCAAGCCGATCATCGGCATCGCCCAGACCGGCAGCGACCTCAGCCCCTGCAACCGCCACCACCTGGTGCTGGCCGAGCGGCTGCGCGAAGGCATCCGCGAAGCCGGCGGCATCGTGCTCGAATTCCCGGTCCACCCGATCCAGGAAACCGGCAAGCGCCCGACCGCCGGGCTCGACCGCAACCTCGCCTATATGGCGCTGGTCGAGGTGCTCTACGGCTATCCGCTCGACGGCGTCGTTCTGACGATCGGCTGCGACAAGACCACGCCGGCCTGCCTGATGGCGGCGGCGACGGTGAACATCCCGTCGATCGCGCTGTCGGTCGGGCCGATGCTCAACGGCTGGCACAAGGGCGAGCGCACCGGATCGGGCACGATCGTGTGGAAGGCGCGCGAGATGCTGGCGGCCGGCGAGATCGACGACGCGGGCTTCGTCAAGCTGGTCGCCTCGTCGGCGCCGTCGACGGGCTATTGCAACACGATGGGCACCGCGACGACGATGAACTCGCTCGCCGAGGCGCTGGGCATGCAGCTGCCGGGATCGGCCGCGATCCCCGCCCCGTATCGCGATCGCCAGGAAGTCGCCTACGAGACCGGCAAGCGCATCGTCGAGATGGTCCGCGAGGACCTCAAGCCGTCCGACATCATGACGCGGGAGGCGTTCCTCAACGCGATCGTCGTGAACTCGGCGATCGGCGGCTCGACCAACGCGCCGATCCACCTCGCCGCGCTGGCGCGCCACATGGGCGTCGAACTCGACATCCGCGACTGGCAGGAGCACGGCCATAAGGTGCCGCTGCTGGTCAACCTCCAGCCGGCCGGCGAATATCTCGGCGAGGATTACTACCGCGCCGGCGGGGTTCCCGCCGTGGTGTCGCAGCTGATGGGTCAGGGGCTGATCCACGAGGACGTGATGACCGCCAACGGCAAGACGATGGGCGAGAACTGCCGCGATGTCGCCATCGAGGACGAGAAGGTCATCCGCCCGTACGACCAGCCGCTGAAGGAAGAGGCCGGCTTCATCGTGCTGTCGGGCAATTTGTTCGACGCCGCGATCATGAAGACCAGCGTCATCAGCGAGGAATTCCGCGCGCGCTATCTCTCCAACCCCAATGATCCCAACGCCTTCGAAGGGCCGGCGATCGTGTTCGACGGACCGGAGGACTATCACCACCGCATCGACGATGCGTCGCTCAAGATCACGCCCGAGACGCTGATGTTCATGCGCGGAGCCGGCCCGATCGGCTACCCCGGCGCGGCCGAGGTGGTGAACATGCGTCCGCCGGCCTATCTGATCCGCGAAGGCGTCCACGCCCTCCCCTGCATCGGCGACGGCCGCCAGTCGGGCACCAGCGGCAGCCCCTCGATCCTCAACGCCTCGCCCGAGGCGGCGGCGATGGGCGGCCTGGCGCTGATCCGGACCGGCGACCGCGTCCGCATCGACCTCAACAAGGGGACCGCCGACGTGCTGATCTCCGATGAAGAGCTTTCCGAGCGCCGGACCAAGCTGGAGGCCGAAGGTGGCTACCGATACCCCGCCTCGCAGACGCCGTGGCAGGAGATCCAGCGTTCGGTGGTCGGCCAGATGAACACCGGCGCAATCCTCGAAGGCTCGGAGAAGTACCAGCGCATCGCTCAGACCCAGGGCCTGCCGCGCGACAACCACTAGAGCCGATCCACCTCCATTCCCAGCCGTTCGTCTCGAGTAGGGATCGAGCTTGTCGAGAGCCCGTATCGAGAGAGCCTACGCGAGCGACCTCTCGATACGCCGTCTCGACAAGCTCGACAGCTACTCGAGGCGAACGGATAGGGAGTGTGTGCCTGAGCTGAGTGTCGATCGGACTTGAGGCTTGCGCATGGCGGGGGTCGGCATCGTCGCGCGATGCCGCTACAGCCCCCGCCATGCCGAGTTTCGAAGCCCATCGCGCCGATCTGGCGCAGCTGGCGGAGCAGCACCGCGCCCGCCGGCTTCAGCCGCGCCGCGGCGTCGACTTCGCCTCCAACGATTATCTGGCGCTCGCCTCGGCGCCGCGGCTGCGCGATGCCGTCGCGGCGGCGCTCGCCGAGGGTGTCGCGGTCGGTTCGGGCGGGTCGCGGCTGCTGCGCGGCAACGGCGACGAGCATGAGGCGCTGGAGGCGGCGGCTGCCGCCTTCTTCGGCAGCGAGGCGGCGCTGTTCTTCTCCAGCGGCTTTGCCGCCAATGCAGCGCTGTTCGCGACCCTGCCCCAGCGCGGCGACCTCGTGGTGTACGACGCGCTGATCCACGCCAGCGCCCATGAGGGCATGCGGCTCGGCCGCGCGACCTGCCTTGCCGCCGCCCACAACGATGCGGGCGCGTTCGAGGATGCGATCCGCCGCTGGCGCAGCAAGGGCGGCACCGGAACGCCGTGGATCGCGGTTGAGAGCCTCTACAGCATGGACGGCGACCGCGCCCCGCTTGCCGAGCTGGCCGCCATCGCCGACCGCCACGACGCGATCCTGCTGATCGACGAGGCGCACGCGACGGGCGTGTTCGGCCACGACGGGCGCGGGCTCGCCGAGGCGCTCGACAGACGCGACAACGTCGTGACGCTGCGCACCTGCGGCAAGGCGTTGGGATGCGAGGGCGCGCTGATCTGCGGGCCGCAGGTCGTGCACGACTTTCTGGTCAACCGCGGCCGCGGCTTCATCTTCTCCACCGCCCCTTCCCCGCTGATGGCGCGCGCGGTGCGTGAGAGCCTGCGGATCCTTGCCGACGAGCCAGAGCGGCGCCAACGGCTCCACGCGCTGCTCGCTCATGCCGAGCAGGCGCTGGCGCCGGTCGGCGTTCGGGCGACGGGATCGCAGATCCTTCCGCTGGTGATCGGCGACGACGCGGAGACGATGCGCGTGGCCGACGCCGTGCAGGCGGCGGGCTTCGATGTGCGCGGGATCCGCCCGCCGACCGTCCCGCGCGGTACGTCGCGGTTGCGGATCTCGCTGACGCTCAACGCGACCGCGGCCGACGTCGACCGGCTGGCAACGCTGCTGCACGAGGTGCTCGCATGAGCATCGTCGTGACCGGCACCGATACCGACATCGGCAAGACCGTCTTCGCCGCCGGTCTCGCCGCCGCGCTGGGCGCGCGCTACTGGAAGCCGGTCCAGTCCGGACTTGCCGACGGCACCGATGCGGCACGGGTCGCGGCGCTCGGCGTGCCGGCCGAGCACATCCTTCCCGAGGCCTATCGCCTCGCCACGCCCTGCTCGCCGCATCTGGCGGCGGAAATCGATGGCGTGACGATCGACCCGGACCTCTTGACGCCGCCGTCCGGCGAAGGGCCGCTGGTGATCGAGGGCGCCGGCGGCGTGCTGGTGCCCGTCACCCGCACGCTGCTGTTCGCCGATCTGTTCGCGCGCTGGGATCTGCCGGTGGTGTTGGTCGCGCGCACCGGCCTCGGCACGATCAACCACAGCCTACTCTCGATCGAGGCGCTGCGGGCACGCGGCGTGCCGATCCTCGGCGTCGCCTTCGTCGGCGATGCCGTCGAGGACAGCGAGGCGATCGTCGCCGAACTCGGATGCGTCCGCCGGCTCGGCCGGCTGCCGCGGCTCGATCCGCTCGACGCGGAGACGCTCGCCGCGGCCTTCCACACCCATTTCGATCTCGAGGATTTCGCGTGACCTCTCCCGTCTGGCACCCCTTCACCCAGCACGGCCTCGGCGAGCCGATCCCGCTCGTCAACCGTGCCGAAGGCGCCATCCTCCACACCTCGGACGGCCGCCGGATCGTCGATGCGATCTCCTCCTGGTGGGTGACCACCCACGGGCATTCGCACCCGCGCATCGTCGCGGCGATCCGCGAGCAGGCGGAGACGCTCGACCAGATTATCTTCGCCGGCTGGACCCACCAGCCGGCCGAGGACCTCGCCCGCGGCCTGCGCGCACTGATGCCGGCCGAACTGACGCGGGTGTTCTTCTCCGACTCCGGCTCGACCAGCGTCGAGGTCGCGATCAAGATGGCGCTCGGCTATTGGCGCGCGCACGATCCGGCGCGGCACCGCATCCTGGTGCTCGAACACGGCTATCACGGCGACACGATCGGGGCGATGTCGGTCGGCGCGCGCGGCGTGTTCAACCGTGCGTACGAGCCGCTGCTGTTCGACGTCGGCACCATCCCCTTCCCCGTCGCCGGTCGCGAGCAGGCGACCCTCGACGCGCTGGAGCAGGCCTGCGCCGCCGGGGCCGCCGCGTTTCTGGTCGAGCCGCTCGCGCTCGGCGCGGGCGGCATGCACTTCTACTCGGCGCATGTGCTGCGCGAGATGCGGGCGATCTGCGCGCGCCACGGCGTGCTGTTCCTTGCGGACGAGGTGATGACCGGCTGGGGCCGCACCGGCACGCTGCTGGCCTGCGAGCACGCAGACGTTGTGCCCGACATCCTGTGCCTGTCGAAGGGGCTCACCGGTGGCGCGATCCCGCTGGCGGTGACGATGGCGAGCGAGCCGATCTTTGCCGCGCATTACGGGCCCGAGCGCGAGCGCATGTTCTTCCATTCGTCGAGCTACACCGCCAACCCGATCGCCTGCGCGGCCGCCAACGCCAATCTGGCGATCTGGCGCGACGAGCCGGTGCGCGAGGGGATCGCGACGCTCGGGCAACGCCAGCAGGCGCGGCTCGACGCGCTTGCCACACACCCGCGCGTGCGCAACGCCCGGCGGCTCGGCACGATCGCCGCGCTGGAGATCGGCGGCGTCGACGGCTACCTCTCGACGCTCGCACCGCGGCTGCTGGCGCATTTCCGCGACCGCGACCTGCTGCTCCGCCCGCTCGGCAACACCGTCTACGTCATGCCGCCTTATAGCATCGAGGAGGCGGACCTCGACCGCGTCTATGCCGCCATCGCCGAAGCCTGCGACCTTGACTGAGCGGATCGTCTGGAGCGCGAAACCGTTGGCTTCCCCGTATCCGGGAGGGCCGCGGTGATGAGCAGGAACAAGCGCGCGTGGATCGCCGCGGGGGCTGCGGCGGCGACTCTCGGCCTGTGGTGGCTCACTCGGCTGCCCGCCAACTGCGACCGACCGCAATCGCGGGTGATCCCCGACGGCGGCGAAACCCCGCTGGGTCGCGGCGCCGCCCGCGAGAGCGCCGCGCATCCCGGCCTGTCCGGCGTGCAACTGCTCGCCGACGCGCACGAGGCGTTCGCTGCGCGCGCCGCCCTGGCCCGCGCCGCCGAGCGCAGCCTCGACCTGCAATATTACATCTGGCACGGCGACCGCTCGGGCACGCTGCTGCTGGAGGCGGTGCATGCCGCCGCCGAGCGCGGCGTGCGCGTGCGGCTGTTGCTCGACGACAACGGCATTTCCGGCCTGGACGCGGTGCTCGCCGCGCTCGACGCGCATCCCAACATCGAAGTTCGGCTGTTCAATCCCTTCCGCATCCGCTGGCCCAAGCCGATCGGCTATCTGACCGACTTCCACCGCCTCAACCGGCGGATGCACAACAAGAGCTTCACCGCCGACAATAGCGTCACCATCGTCGGCGGGCGCAACATCGGCGACGAGTATTTCGGCGCGGCCGACGGTGGGCTGTTCGCCGATCTCGACGCGCTGGCGATCGGCCCGATCGTCGCCGACGTCTCCGCCGATTTCGACCGCTACTGGTCGTGCGGCTCCGCCTATCCCGCCTCCGCCATCCTGCCGATCGTCCGCGAGCGCCAGCGGCGGCGCCTGCACCGGCGGGCGTCGATCGTCGAGCGCGATCCCTCGGCCAAGCGATATGTTCAGGCGCTTCGCAAGCTGCCGCTGGTCCATCAGCTGATCGAGGGGCAGCTGCCGCTCGAATGGACCCAGATCCGCATGATCAGCGACGATCCGGCCAAGGCGCTGGGCAAGGCGCACGAGCAGTCGCTGCTCGCCGGCAAGCTCCAGGAGGCGCTCGGACGTCCCGATCGCGAACTCGGGCTGATCTCCAGCTACTTCGTGCCGGGGCGCCGCGGCTGCGCGCAGTTCGGCGGGCTGGCGCGCGACGGCGTGTCGGTGTCGGTCCTCACCAACGCCTATGAGGCGACCGACGTCGGCATCGTCCACGCCGGCTACGCGCCGTATCGCAAGCCGTTGCTGGAGGCGGGCGTGCGGCTGTTCGAGATGCGCCGCGATGCGCGCGACGTACCCCGCCGCGGCCGCGAGCAGCGGCGCGAGCGCCGCCGCGGCGTGCGGCTGGGTGTCGCGAGCAACTTCCGCGGTTCGGGCACCGGCTCGACCGCGGCGCTTCGCTCGGGCGCGTCGACGCTCCACGCCAAGACGTTCACGGTAGATCGCGAGCGGCTGTTCATCGGCTCGTTCAACCTCGACCCGCGCTCGATCGCGCTCAACACCGAGCTCGGCTTCCTCATCGAAAGCCCGTCGCTCGCGGCGCAGGTCGCCGACATGTTCGCCGAACAAGTGGTCGACCTCGCCTATGAGGTTCGGCTCGATGCCGACGGCGACCTCGAATGGGTCGAGCGCGACGGCAGCGGCGAGTGCATCCACCGCGAGGAGCCGGGCATGGGGCTGCTCCCTCGGCTCTCGCTGGCGGCCGTGGCCAAGCTGCCGATCGAGTGGCTCCTCTGACCGCGCTGAGGGTGTTCCCGCGGGGCATCGCACGTTAAGTCCCGGTCCGGGATGACGAAAAAGGGTTGTCGATGCGGGCAGTGAAACGGATTCTGACGGCGATATTGCTGACGATGGCGGTGGTCGCGCCCGCGCAGGCGCAGGACGCGGCCGCCGGAAACGAGGCGGCGCCCGCCGTCCTCGCCGACACCTACGGCCGGGAAACCCCCCGCTCGGCGGTGACCGGTCTCGTCCAGGCACTCGGCGAGCAGGACTATACCCGCGCGGCCAACTATTTCGACCTCGCGCCGCCGAGCTCGCCGCGGGCCGCTCAGGCGGCCGGCGATCTCGCCAAGCGCCTGCAGGCCGCGCTCGACGCGGGCGGATCGCTGATCCCGTTCGCCGGCCTCTCCAACGAGGCGACCGGCCGCATCGACGACAGCCTGCCGCCCGAGCAGGAGCAGGTCGGCACGCTCCGACTGGACGATCAGGACGAACCGATCCTGCTCGTCCGAGGCGAAGGCGACGAGGGCAAGCAGCTGTGGCGGATCTCCAGCCAGACGATCAAGCTGCTGCGCGCCCACGCCCCCGCACCAGAAGAGGCCACCGAGCAAGGCGGCATCGCCGCGACCAACATCGCCGGCGCGCCGGTGCTCGACTGGGCTCTGCTGCTGGGGCTTGCCGCGGCGAGCTTCGTCGCGCTGCGGGTGCTCGCCGCAATGGCGCTCTTCGCGATCGGACGCGTGGTGCGCGACCCCGAGCAGAGCCCGACCTATCGTTTCTCGCACGCCGCGCTGCCGCCGCTCAGCCTGTTCCTCGCGGTCATCGGCTTCTACGTCTACGCCGACGCCCTGCCGGTCTCGATCGTCGCGCGACAGACGCTGCTGCGCTACGCCGCGATCGTCCTGTGGATCGCGCTGGCGTGGTTCGCCCTGCGTCTGGTCGACTCGATCAGCCGGCTGATCATCGCGCGGATGCAGCGTTCGCAGCGGCGCCAGGCGGTGTCGGTGATCACGCTGCTGCGCCGCTCGGCCAAGGTGCTGCTGCTGGCGTTCGTGATCGTGGCGATCCTCGATACGCTGGGCATCGACGTCACCACCGGCATCGCCGCCCTCGGCATCGGCGGTATCGCGCTGGCGCTGGGCGCACAGAAGACGATCGAGAACCTCGTCGGCAGCGTCACCGTCATCGTCGACCGGCCCGTGCAGGTCGGCGACTTCTGCAAGGTCGGCGACGTGCTCGGCACCGTCGAGGACGTCGGCATGCGCTCCACCCGCATCCGCACGAATGACCGCACCGTCGTCACCATCCCCAACGGCGCCTTCTCGTCGCTGCAGATCGAGAACTACTCCAAGCGCGATCGCTTCCTGTTCAACCCGGTGATCGGCCTGGAATACGGCATCTCGGCCGACAAGATGCGCGAAGGCGTGGCGATCATCGAAGGGACGCTGAAGGAACACGCCGCGATCGACCACGAGGGCGCGCGCGCCCGGTTCACGACCTTCGGGGAAAGCTCGCTCGACGTGGAGGTGTTCTCCTACATCCTCGCGTCGGACTTCGTGGAGTCGCTGGGCATCCGGCAGGAGCTGATGCTCACCATCATGGAGCGGCTGGAGGCGGCCGGCCTGGGGATCGCCTTCCCCACCCGCACGCTGCACGTCACCGCCGATCCGCTGACCATCGCGCGCCAGCCGATGCGCGAGGACTCGCTCGACTGAGCGACTGCGTCAGCCGCCGCCGTCCCCGGGCGGCGGTGGCTCGGCGCCCAGGCCGCCCTGCTGCTCCAGCGCGTCGGCGGCCGCATCCAGCTGCGCGAGCGTTTCGCGCAGCCGCTGGCGATCCTCCGGCGCGAGCACGCCGAAAATCGCTTCGTTGAGCCGGGTCCGCAGCGGTTCGGCAGACGCGATCACCGCTTCGCCCGCCGGCGTCAGCGCGATCCGCTTGACCCGGCCGTCGCTCGGGTCCGGCGTGCGGCGGATCATCCCGTCGCGTTCCAACCCCTCAATCGCCTCGCTCACCGTGCGCGGCGAATGGCCGAAATAGCTGGCGATGTCGGCCGCCCGCACGCTGGGATGCTGGCTCTGGACGTACATCAGCAGCTTCATGCGGGCGAGCGACGCCCCTTCCCGCGCCAGCTCCGCATCGGCGATGCGGCGCAGGCGAAGGAACAGGCGACCGAAGTCGTTGAGGAGGCTCTCTGTCACGGGCATTTGGTGAGGGCCCTCCTAATTTGCCTTGCATTACGCTGCAAGTGCGAGCAGTGGCGCCGCAAACACCGAATATCGAAGGCAGGTATATGGCCGATCGACCCGAGCAGCCGACCGACGAGCAGCAAGACGCGGAGCGCGAGGAGGAGAAGAACGGCTCCAAGCCGATGTCGCCCGCCAGGAAAAGGACGATCCGCATCGTCCTGATCGTCGTCGGCGCGATCATCCTGGTCGGCGGGTTGCTGTGGTTCATTCATTACCGCAACACCGGCCGCTACATGCAGACCACCGACGACGCCTATGTTCAGGCGGATGCGGTCGTCGTGTCGCCCAAGGTGGCGGGCTATGTCGAGCGCGTGTTCGTCGCCGACAACCAGCAGGTCCGCGTGGGCCAGCCGCTGCTGCAGATCGATCCGGGCGACTATCGCGCGCGGGCCGAGCAGTATCGCGCGCAGATCGCCGTCGCCCAGGCCAATGCCGAGGGGGTGCGCGCCCAGATCCGCGAGCAGCAGGCGGCGATCACGCGGGCGGAGGCCGAACTCGCCACCGCGCGCAGCCGTGCCGCCTTCGCCAATGCAGAGGTCGCCCGCTACCGCCCGCTCGCCGCGAGCGGCGCCGAGAGCCGCGAGCGGCTAGCGCAGCTGGAGAACGAAGCGCGGCAGGCGAACGCTCAGGTGGCGAGCGCCAATGCGGCGGTGACCAGCGCACGCCGCCGTGTCGGCACGCTGGAGGCGCAGGTCGATCAGGCGCTGGCGCAAGGCAAGGGCGCCGAGGCCCAGCTCGCAACCGCGCAGAGCGACGTCGGCTCGACGCTGATCCGCGCCAGCATCGCCGGCCGCATCGGCGACAAGACGGTGCGCGTCGGCCAGTATCTCCAGCCGGCCACCCGCACCATGTCGATCGTCCCGACGACGCAGCTCTATGTGGAGGCGAACTTCAAGGAGACTCAGCTCGGGCTGATGCGCGTTGGCCAGCCGGTCGAGCTGGAGGTCGATGCACTGCCGGGGGTCGAGATCCACGGCCGGGTGGAGAGCGTGTCGCCGGGAACCGGCGCGCAATTCTCGGTGCTGCCGCCGCAGAACGCGACGGGCAACTTCACCAAGATCGTCCAGCGCGTGCCGGTGCGCATCGCCATCGACGCGGGCCCGGAGACGCTCAAGCTGCTGGTGCCGGGCATGTCGGTCAGCCCGACCGTCGACACCCGCGGCGCCCGCGACGCGCGCGAGCGGATCCGGCAGGAGCAGGAGCGCTACAACGAGCAGCGGGGCCATGACTGAGGCCAGCGCCGGGAACGGCGGCGGGCGACCGGCGAAAGCCGATACGGCCGCATGGCTGGCGGTGTTCGCCGGCAGCCTCGGCGCGCTGATGGCGACGCTGGACATCTCCATCGTCAATTCGGCGCTGCCGACGATCCAGGGCGAGATCGGCGCCAGCGGCACCGAGGGGACCTGGATCGCGACCTCCTATCTCGTCGCCGAGATCATCATCATCCCACTGTCGGCCTGGCTGGAGCGGGTGCTCGGCCTGCGCACGCTGCTGCTGATCGCGGCGACGCTGTTCACCGCCTTCTCGATGCTGTGCGGCATCTCGACCAACCTCACGATGATGATCATCGGCCGCGCGGGCCAGGGCATCACCGGGGGCGCGCTGATCCCGACCGCGATGACGATCATCGCGACGCGCCTGCCGCCGCACCAGCAGCCGATCGGTACCGCGATGTTCGGCGTCACCGCCATCTTGGGGCCGGTGCTCGGACCGCTGATCGGCGGGTGGCTGACGGAGAGCATCAGCTGGCACTATGCCTTCTTCCTCAACCTGCCGGTGGGCGCGCTGCTGATCACGCTGCTGCTGATCGGGCTGCCGCACCAGAAGGCGCAGCTGAGCGACCTGCTGCGCGCCGACTGGTTCGGCATCGCCGGGCTCGCACTCGGGCTCGGCGGCATGACGGTCGTGCTGGAGGAAGGACAGCGCGAGCAGTGGTTCCAGTCGAGCGAGATCCTCCAGCTCACCGCGCTCTCGGTCTTCGGCTTCGGCCTGCTGTTCGCCGGCCAGTTCTTCTCCCACCGTCCGGTGATCCGGCTGCGGCTGCTGCTCGATCGCCAGTTCGGCAGCGTTGCGCTGATGGGCGTTGTGATCGGGATGGTGATCTATGGCACCTCCTACGTCATCCCGCAGTTCCTCGCGACGGTCGCCGACTATAACGCGCTGCAGGCGGGCAAGGTCGTGCTGCTGTCGGGCATCCCGAGCCTGCTCCTGATGCCGTTCACGCCGCTGCTCATCCGGCACGTCGACATCCGTATCGCGGTGGCGGCGGGGCTCGCGATTCTGGCGACGAGCTGCTGGATCGACACCGAGCTCACCGCGCAATCCACCGGCGGCGCGTTCGTCGACTCGCAGCTGCTGCGCGGGGTCGGCACGATCCTGGGCTTTCTGTTCCTGAACCAGGCGGCGGTGTCGTCGGTCGCGCCGAGATACGCCGGCGACGCAGCGGGCATCTTCAACGCCGCGCGCAACATCGGCGGGTCGCTGGCGCTCGCCGCAATCGCGACGCTCCAGGACCAGCGCAGCTATTTCCACATGCGCCGGATCGAAGAGACGTTCCGCGCCAACTCGGTCGACGTGCAGAGCTACCTCGCCGGGCTGGGACAGGCGCTGGGCGGCCCGGACCTGGCCCTGCGGCTGGTCGCGCAGACGATCCAGCGCGACGCTTTCGTCATGACCTACAACGACCTGTTCTGGCTGCTGGCGGTCGGCATCCTGTGCGTGCTGCCGCTGGTCCTGTTCCTCCGTCCGCTTCCCAAGGACGTCTCCCTTGCCGCCGGTCACTAGAGGCTCGCTGATGCGCACCCTGCCCCTCCTCGCCCTTCCCCTGTCGCTTGCGGCCTGCACGATGGGCCCCGACTACGCGGGCCCGCCGGCGACGCTCTCGACCCGACCTGGCGCGGGGTTCGTCCGCGCCGGCGACGCCGCGCTGCCGGTCGCGCCCAGCGTCGCCGACTGGTGGACGACGCTCGGCGATGCGCGGCTCGACTCGCTCGAGCAGCGTGCGCTCGCGGCCAATCCGTCGATCGCGGTCGCGCAGGCGCGGGTCCGCCAGGCGCGCAGCGCGCTGCGGCTAGAGCGCGCCAACCGGCTGCCGAGCGCCAACGCCAGCGGCAGCTATCTCCACGCGGAGCTGCCCGGCATCGATCTCGGCTCGCTGACCGGTGGCTCCGAAGAGGGTGGCGACGGCGGCGGCGAGCAGAGCGGCGGCGGGGACGGCGGCGGCACCGGGGTCGATTTCTTCAACCTGGGGTTCGACGCGAGCTGGGAGGTCGACCTGTTCGGCCGCCAGCACCGCACCATCGAGGCGGCGCGCGCCGCCGCCGAGGGGGCGGAGGCGAGCCTCGCCGACGCGCAGGTCCAGCTCACCGCCGAAGTCGCTCAGGCCTATGTCGCGTTGCGCGACCGTCAGGCCCGCGTCGCGCTGTCGCAGCGCTCGTCGGAGATGCAGCGGCGCATCCTGGCGCTCACCGAGCAGCGCTATGCGCAGGGCACCGTCTCGGCCCTCGACGTCGAGCGGCTGCGCCTGCAGGTCGAGAATACCGACGCCGAGCTGGTGCCGCTCAATGCCGAGGTGGCGAGCTACCTCAACGCACTGGCGGTGCTGGTCGGCGAGGCGCCCGGGGCGCTCGATGCCGAGCTCCAGCCGCCCGCCCCGGTGCCGCTGGTGCCGGCGCAGGTCGCGGTGGGTGATCCCGCCGCGCTGCTCCAGCGCCGGCCGGACATCCGCGCGGCCGAGCGCCAGCTGGCGTCGCGGACCGCCCGTATCGGTGCCGCGGAAGCGGCGCGCTTCCCCAGCCTCAGCCTGATGGGCATGCTCGGGCTCGGCGGCACCTCGATCGACGCGGTGGTGGACCCGGACAATCTAGTCGCGCTGGCGACGCCGATGCTGCGCTGGAACTTCCTCGACTTCGGCCGCGGCCGCGCCCGCGTCGAACAGGCGCAGGGCGAACGCGACGAGGCGGAGGCGAACTATCGCCAGGCGGTGCTCGGCGCGCTGCGCGACGCGGAGGATGCGCTCGCCCGCTTCGGCGCCCGCCGGCAGACGCTCGCCAGCCTGGTGCGCGCGAAGGCGTCTGCCGATCGCTCGTCCGCGCTGATGCAGCAGCGCTTCCGCGCGGGTGCGGCGACGCTGATCGACACGCTCGACGTCGAGCGCCAGCGTGTCTCTGCCGAGCAGCAGCTGTCGGTCGCCACCGCCGGCCTCACCACCGACTATGTCGCCTTGCAGAAGGCGCTGGGGCTCGGCTGGTCTACCGCGGCGACGCCGGCCCGCTGATCGGCGGGCCGCGCCTGCTCAGTGGCGGATCTTGTGGAGCGCGGTGGCGATCACCGCGCCGATTGCGACGCCGAGCACGCCCGACAGCAGCGCGCCGATCGCCCAGCTCACGACCCCGCCGAGCGGCAGGTGGTGCCCGGCCTCGGCCAGGTGATGGACGAAGTGCGCGGGCGCGGCGAAGCCCAGGACCTCGGCGCCGTGCAGCAGGATGCCGCCGCCGACCCACAGCATCGCCGCGGTGCCGACCACCGCCAGCACCTGCATGATCACCGGCATGCTCTTGACCATGCCCCGGCCGAGCGCGCGCACGCCGGCGGACGGGCGCTGCGCGAGGTGCAATCCGATGTCGTCGAGCTTCACGATCAGCCCCACCACGCCATAGACGCCGATGGTGATGCCGAGCCCGACCACCGCCAGCACCAGCGCCTGGGTGAGGATCGGCGACTCGGCGACATCGGACAGCGCGATCGCCATGATCTCGGCCGACAGGATCAGATCGGTGCGGACCGCGTCGCCGATCTTGGCCTTCTCCAGCGCAGCGGCGTCGGCGAAGCCTTCGTCCACCGGCGTCGCTTCGTGATGCTCGCCCTTCAGGGCGCCGAGCACCTTTTCGGCCCCCTCGAAGCACAGGAACGCGCCGCCGAGCATCAGCAGCGGCGTGATCGCCCAATCGGCGAAGGCGCTCAGCAGCAGCGCGGCTGGAAGCAGGATCAACAGCTTGTTGCGGACCGACCCCAACGCGATCTTGGCGATGATCGGCAGCTCGCGCTCGGGCGTGAGGCCGGTCACGTAGCGCGGCGTCACCGCGGCGTCGTCGACCACTACGCCGATGGCCTTCGTTCCCGCCTTGCCCGCAGCGGCGCCAACGTCGTCGAGGGAGGCCGCCGCCAATTTGGTGAGGCCGGCAACATCGTCGAGAAGGGCTACCAGTCCACCGGGCATCGATTCACCTGTCGAAATAGGAAGCCGTGCCTAGCCGCGGAAGGGCCACCGGCTCAAGCGGATGCTTGGCCCGAGCAAAAGCGGCTCAAGCGGATGCTCGCCGGAAGCGGGCGAGGTCGATGCCGTGGCGCTGCACCTTGTAGTAGAAGGTCTTGCGCGGCAGCCCGAGCTGCTCGATCGCGCGGGCGACCTCGCCCCGGGTTTCGGTGAGCACGTCGCAGATCACCCGCCGTTCGAACGCCGCCACGCGCTCGGGCAGCGTCCCGTCCGCCGAGGGTTCGGTATCGCTCGAACCATCCAGGCCCATCAGGCAGCGATCGGCGAAATGCGCCAGCTCGCGCACGTTGCCGGGCCAGCGATGCTCGGCGAGGTGGCGGCGGACCTCGGCAGTGAGCGGCGGTGCCGGCACGCGCAGTCGCGCCGCCGCCGCGTCGAGCAGATGCGCGAACAGCAGGGGCACGTCCTCCAGCCGCTCGCGCAGCGGCGGCACGCGCAGCTGGACACCGGCGAGGCGGTAGAACAGCGCGGGGTCGATCGCCCCCGGCCCCGCCCCGTCGCCGCCGGTCGCGACGATGCGGACGTCGACCGGGATCGGCGCACGCGCCCCGGCCGGGCGGACCTGCCGCTCCTCGGCGATCTGGGTCAGCCGCGCCTGGAGCAGCGGCGACGCGCGGTCGACGTCGTCGAGCAGCAGCGTGCCGCGATCCGCTGCGATCACCCGCCCCTCGCCGCCGCCGTCGCCGACCAGCTCGCTTTCGACCAGCGCGTCGGGCAGCGCCGCGCACGCAACCGAGACGAAGCGATGCCGCGCCCGGGCGCCGCTCGAATGGAGCAGCCGCGCGACCAGTTCCTTGCCGGTGCCGGTCTCGCCCTCCACGAACACGTCGATCGGGGCGTTGGCGAGCGCGGCGATGGTGTCGCGCAGCCGCGCGATCGCGGGCGAGCGGCCGATCAGCGGCGATGCTTCCGGCGCCGCCACCAGGGCTCGCAGCCACCGGTTCTCCAGCGCGAGGCTGCGCGAGGACGCCGCACGCCCGACGGCCGCCACCAGCGCGTCGGGATCGAACGGCTTGGTGAGGAAATCCCACGCCCCATGCTTGAGCGCATCGACCGCCATGTCCACGTCGCCGTGGCCGGTCATCAGGATCACCGGCAGCATCGCGTCGCGGGCCCGCAGCTGGTGGAACAGCTCGATCCCCGACATCCGCGGCATGCGCACGTCGCTCACCACCACGCCGGCGAACTCGGCCGTGATCGCCGGCAGCGCAGGTTCGGCCGCAGCGAAGGTTCGGACATCGTAGCCGGCGAGGTCGAGCACCTGCGCGATGGAGGCGCGAAGATCGGCGTCGTCCTCCACGAGCGCGACGAGACCGACGGTATCCGTGCTCACGACGCGCGCCTCAGCACGACTTCGAACCACGCGCCGCGCGCGCTCGGCACCAGTCGCAAGCTGCCGCCCATATCGATCATGATGTCCTGTGCGATGACCAGCCCCAGCCCGAGCCCGGCGGGGCGGCTGGTGACGAAGGGGGTAAAGATGCGCTCGGCGATGGCCGGATCGACCCCGGGGCCGTTGTCGCGCACGTCGATCCGCACCTGCGTCTCCTCGATCGTCAGCGCCACTTCGATCGTCGGCGCGTCCTGCTCGGCGGTGGCGTCGAGCGCGTTCTGGAGCAGGTTGATGAGCACCTGTTCGACCCGCACCGGATCGCCCAGCACCTGTAGCGACGACGGGATCTCCGGCCGGGCCAGCGCGACCCGCGACAGCCGTTCGCGCAGGATCAGCATCGCGCCGTCGACCGGGGCGGCAAGCGGCATCGGCGCCACCGGGTGGCTGCCCTTTCGCGCGAAGCCGCGGAGCTCGGCAGTGACCGCGCCGACGCGGTCGGTCAGCCGCTCGATCGCCGAGAGGTTGCCGCCGACCTCCTCCAGCCGACCGCGGTCGAGCAACGTCTTGCCGGCGCGGGCATAGTTGCGGATCGCGGCGATCGGCTGCGCCGTCTCGTGTGCGACGCTGGCGGTGACCTGGCCGAGCGTTGCGAGGCGGTTGGCCTGGCGCAGTTCCTCGCGCAGCACGTCCGCCTGCGCCTCGGTCTCTGCACGCTCGTCCATCTCGCGGCGGAGCGCGGCGGTGCGCTGCTCGACGAGCTCCGAGAGTTCGGCAGCACGCGCCTTGGCCACGCCGGCCGCCTGCGCGCGACGACGGCCGCGCTCGCGCAGGATCCAGCCCAGCGCGACCAGCATCAGCGCCGCAGACCAGGCGGCCAGCTGCGCGCTGCGCGTCTCCGTCCCGACCTCCGACGTCGGCAGCAGCAGCGACAGCGCCCAGCCGTCGCGTCCCGGTGGCAGTGTCGTCGCCAGCATCCGGGCACCCTCGACCGTCACCAGCGAAGCCTCGTGAGGACGCGCCGCAGCGATCGGCAGCGGCGCCAGCGTCTGGGTATCGAGCTGCATCGCGGCTCGCTCCTGCGCGATCGCCGCCGCGTCGAGCGGGCGGGCGGCCGCAAAGCGCCAGGCCGGCCGGCTGGTGATGAGCACGATCCCGCGCGGGTCGGTGACGAAGGTGATGCCGCCGGCCTGCGCCCAGCCGCGCTCGAGTCCGTCGAAAGCCACCTTCACGACCACCACGCCGCCGCCCGTGATCCGGCGCGAAAGGTAGAGGCCAGGAGTCCGGCTCACCGTCCCCAGCGCAAACTGGCGGTAGACGCCCCGGCGGACCGCCTCGCGGTAATAGTCCCGGAAGCCGTAATCCTGGCCGACGAAGCTCTCCCGCGTCCGCCAGTTGCTCGCCGCGATCGCGACCCCGCCGGGGGCGAGCACATAGATGGTCGCCGCGCCGGCTTCCGTCGCCAGCACCTCCAGCTTCTCGTCTAGCGCCCGCAAGGCGGCCGGGTCGCGCCGCATCGCCGCGGGCAGCAGTGCGTCGTCGGACAGCGCGAGCGGCAGCAGCTGGAAGCGCTGCAGCTCGCTGGTCAGCAAGGCCTGCCGGAGCTGCGCGGCGATGGCGGCGTCGTGGCGAAGCCGCTCCCACGCACGACGCTGCGCCACCGCCCCCACCGCCCACGCGGCGAGCGCCGGAAGAAGCAGCGCGGCGAGCAGCCAGCCGAACGTTCGGAAGCGGTGAGCCATGCCCGAAATCTACGGACCGCCACTCCAATGGGCAAGAAGTGACACAACGGCCGTTTCGGTTGTCCATAAACCAGCCCGGCGTAATTGATGTCAGATTGTCACTACAGACCGTAACCGCCTGTCTTGGCGCCGCTTCATTGGCAGTTCCGCCTTTCCTTGTTGCGGATCAAGGTTCGTGCGACTCCGCATGGCTGTGGACCGCACCAGCAGATGCGGCCGCGGCAAGAGGATGAAAGGTCGATCATGCTGCCACTTACGGCTCCGGGCGAAACGCCGCCTGTCGTGCACAAGCCCTGGTACAAGCACCTCTACGTGCAGGTGCTGATCGCGATCTTCGCGGGCGTGCTGCTCGGCCACTTCTACCCGGAGACGGGCGAGGCGCTCAAACCGGTCGGCGACGCCTTCATCAAGCTGGTGAAGATGGTCATCGCGCCGGTGATCTTCCTCACCATCGTCACCGGCATCGCCGGGATGCGCGACCTCGCCTCGGTCGGACGGGTCGCCGGAAAGGCCTTTGCCTATTTCCTGTTCTTCTCGACCCTGGCGCTGATCGTCGGGATGATCGTCGCCAACGTCGTCCAGCCGGGCGCCGGGCTCAACATCGATCCGTCGACGCTCGATACGTCCAAGGTCGCCGGCTATGCCGCCAAGGCACACGAGAGCACGCTGACCGGCTTCCTCGTCGGCATCATCCCCGACACGGTGTTTTCGGCGATGACGCAGGGCAACATCCTGCAGGTGCTGTTCGTCGCCATCCTGTTCGGCGTCAGCCTGGCGATGATCGGCGAGCGCGGCGAGGGCATCCTCGATCTGCTCAACCAGTTCTCGACCGCCTTCTTCAAGCTGGTCGCGCTGGTGATGAAGGCGGCGCCGATCGGTGCGTTCGGTGCGATGGCGTTCACCATCGGCGCCTATGGCGTCGGCACCCTCGCCAACCTGGCGATGCTGGTCGGCACTTTCTACCTGACCTCGATCCTGTTCGTCGTCGGCGTGCTGGGCCTGGTTGCACGGCTGTGCGGCTTCTCCATCCTGCGGCTGATCGGCTATCTCAAGACCGAGTTGCTGCTGGTGCTCGGCACGTCGTCGTCCGAGAGCGCGCTGCCCGCGCTGATCGAGAAGATGGAGCGCGCCGGCTGCCCGAAGTCGGTCGTCGGCCTGGTCGTCCCCACCGGCTACTCGTTCAACCTCGACGGCACCAACATCTACATGACGCTGGCGGCGCTGTTCATCGCGCAGGCGACCGGCGTGCACCTGTCGCTGGGCGAGCAGTTGTTGCTGCTGGGCGTGGCGATGCTCTCGTCGAAGGGCGCGGCAGGCGTGACCGGCGCGGGCTTCATCACGCTCGCCGCAACGCTGTCCATCGTGCCGTCGGTGCCGGTCGCGGGCATGGCGCTGATCCTGGGCGTCGATCGCTTCATGAGCGAGTGCCGCAGCCTCACCAACTTCATCGGCAACGCGGTCGCCACCGTCGTGGTGTCGCGCTGGGAAGGCGCGCTCGACCGCGAGCGTTTCGATGCGGCGCTGCGTGGCGAGGCACCGCGGGTCGACCAGGTCGATCCCGAAGCCATCCCCGCCCAATGACACGCCGGGCGGGGCCCATGCTCCGCCCGCCTCTCCTGCTTTCCGGAACTCCGCCCATGACCCTGTTGCTGCGGCACGCGACCTGCGCGGCCATCCTCGCCCTGCTCTCCACCGCCGCCCAGGCACAGACCAGCGTCGCGCCGGTCGAGGCGGGGGAGACCCGCAATCCGGCGACGCCGACCGTCACCGCCTACCCCTCCGCCGCGGCCGGCGACGGCCCCACGACGGCGGGCTACAACCTGTCGCGCTGGGCCGAGGATTGGCGCGCCTACCGCGATCCCGCCAAGCGCGACGATCCGCTCGACCGGCTCAAATATCTCCCGATCGACAGCGACGGCGACGTCTACCTGACGCTGTCGGGCGAGCTGCGACTGCGCGTCAACGAGACCACCAACCCCAACCTGCGCGAGAGCCCAGCGCAACGGCAGGACATCAACCGCATCGTTGCCGGTGCCGACCTGCACGTCGGCCCGCACTTCCGCGCCTATGGCGAAGTCGCCCACGGCGGCATCGCCGGGCGAAACCTCGGCACCCCGGCCGCGACGCTGCGCAACGACCTGATCGTCCAGCAGGCGTTCGTCGAAGGAAACGCCACGATCGGCGACGTCGCGGTGGGCGCCCGCTACGGCCGCCAGGAGTTCACCGACGGTGCCAACCTGCTGATCTCGCAGCGCGACAACAACACCATCCGCTTCGTGCTCAACGGCATCCGCGGCTGGGCGCGCGGCAGCCGGGTGCGCGGCGACGTGTTCGACTTCAAGTTCACCCGCTACGGCACCGAAGGCACCGGGGACGATCGCGTCGACGACACGCGGCGCTTCTCCGGCGTGACCGCGGGGTTCGTGCTGCCGCCGGTGGCCGAGGGGAGCAAGCTCTACGTCGATCCCTTCCTCTGGCGGCTGCGCAGCGACGCGGCGAGCTGGGGGGGCGTCACCGCGCGCGAGGAGCGCCACTATCAGGGCGTGCACTTCTGGGGCGATGTCGATCGACTGACGCTGGACTGGACGGTCAACCATCAGGGCGGCAGCTTCGGCAACCGCAACATCGATGCGTGGCAGCTGTTTCTCGCCCAGACCTATCGCCTGGGTGCCGCCAGCACGGCGCCGCGGATCGGCCTCCACGCCGATTATGCCAGCGGCGGCGGCGCCTATGGCGACGGCACGCTGCACAACGCCGCGGCGCCCTACGGCAACAACATCTACTACAGCTACCAGCTGTCGCTGACCCCCACCAACCTCGTTGCCCTCGCGCCGAACGTCACGGTGACGCCGCTCAAGAAGCTGCGAGTGACGGCAGAATATCAGTTCAGCTGGCGCGACAGCGAGAGCGACAGTGTCTACCGCGCCAACGGCACCGGTTTTGCCGGGACCGAGCTGGCGGACGGCCACAAGATTGGCGACGTCGCCCGACTGCAGGCGGTGTACAGCGTCTCGCCGCGGCTGTCGTTCACCGGCCGCTACGAGCATCTCGACACCGGCCCGGTGCTCGCCCGCGCCGGCTATACGGATTCGGACTTCTTCGCCGGGTGGGTCAGCTTCCGCTTCTAACGCGTTGATCCGACGGCAAGCGCGCGCTTTGCGAGGATATTGCAATCGGCATCCTGCGCCAGCGGCGCCTGCTTGCCGCCGATCGCGCGGCCCAGCATCTTGAAGACGTTGCCGACGGTCTTGACGCGCGGCGGGATGTCGATCTCCGGGCTCTTGATCGTTCCCGCGACGCGCACCGGCGTTTCGAGCCGCAGCAGGCTCTTGTGCTTGGGGGCGCCGGCGACCTGCATCGCCAGCGTCTCGGGCCCGAAGCGCACCGTCCCGGTGACGTCGCTGCGGCTGCGTGAGGTGTCGATCACGATGGGGTTCGCGCGGCCGAGCCCGTTGTGGACGTCGAGCCGCATCACGACGCAGCGCAGGGTCGCCTGGCTCGCTTCGTCGGCCAGCGCCCCCCGCCCGACATCCAGCCCCAGGAACGACGCGAGCCGCGCCGGGATCGCCCCGTCGCGCGCTACCATCCCGACCTGGCCATCGGAACGGGCGATCGCCTGGCGGACCGTGATGCCTGGGCCGCGCAACTCCGCCCGCGCGGTGAGCGCGCCGTCCATCGGCGCGTCGGGCACGAAGCTCTTGAGCGTGCTGCGATCGACGCGGAGATCCGCGGTGAAGGTCGGCACCCGCGCGCCGTCGCGCTGGTCGACGACCAACCGCCCGCCCATCCGCCCGCGCACCAGCGCGACCTCTACCGGCGAAAGCGTCAGCCGTCCGTGATCCAGCGTCAGCGTACCGCTCGCCGAACGGAACGGCGTCGGCGACTTCCACAGCAGCCGCTCGACGCGGAAGCGCAGTTCGCCGTCGAGCTGCTGCATCTTCGACAGGTCGATCCGGCTGTCGGGGATCAATCGCGAACCGATGCGCTTCCGCTTGGCCGCTGCCTCGGCCTGGCCGGCGTCCGAGGAGAGATCGTCGAAGTCGAGGCGGGCGGCAGTCACCTCCCCGTCGAGACGCTTGCGATCGCCGTCATCGGACACGGTCACCTTGCCGGTGAAGCGCGAACGACCGATCGTGCCGCCGATCTTCGGCACCTCCCAGCGATCGTCGACGTGGCGAACGTCGGCCGACAGGCGCACCGGCTGGCTGCCGAACAATCCCGCCTCGATGATCGCATCGACCAGCCGCAGGTCCGCCGCCCGCGTCTCGACATGCGCCCGCATGTCCGAGGTGTCGAAGGCGTGCGCCATGCTCCCCTTGGCCTCGAAGCGGAGCGCCGGACCGTCGAGCAGCGCCGCGAACGCCCAGGGCTTTCCCGGAACGATCGCCGCGCCGCAGAGGCTCGCGTCCACCTCGGCGCCGTGGATGCGCCCCTTCCCGCGGGCGATGACCCCGCTGTTCGGGCGCGCCTCCACCCGAAGCGTGATGCTGCGGTCCTGCTTGGCGTCGCGATAGGTCACCTGGGTGTCGCGGACTTCGAGCTGCTCCAGCCGCAGCCCCCCGCCGCCGCTGTCGTTCCCCCCGGCGCCGTTGGACCAGCTCTCGCGGCCGTCTGCGGCGCGAACCAGCGTGATCCGCCCGCCGTCGAGCACGATAGACCGCGGCGACACCCGGCCGACGAGCAGCGGCAGCACGGGAAGGCGTACGCGCGCTTCCCGCACCGACGCCAGCGTTCCCGATCCAGCCCACGCCGCCTGCGGGATTCGAATGTCGCGCACGAGGATGGTAGGGGTGAAGGAGAAGACCTCGGCGCGGCCGAGGCTGCCGATCGTCACCGGCCGGCCGAGGTCGGCGCTGAGGCGATCGGCGACGAGGTCGCGTGCGAACTGCACCGGGAGCGCTCCGACGAGCAGCACGGATCCGGCGGTGAGCGCGGTCGCACCGATCGCGAGCCGGCGAGGAACCGCGCGCGTCATTGGACAGCAGAACCGCGCCGAACGGCGGCGGTTCCGCATCCGTTACGATATCGGCGAGCGCGGTGGCCCGGACAACCGAACGCCCGCCCGCTCGGAAGCGGACGGGCGTCGTAGCAGCCGAAGGCGGGACCGTGTCCCGCCGTCGCTTACTTCTTGCCGAGCGTGAGGCCGCCGAAGCGCTTGTTGAAGCGCGCGACCTGGCCACCGGCGTCGAGCAGGCGCTGGTTGCCGCCGGTCCACGCCGGGTGCGCCAGCGGGTCGATGTCGAGCTGCATCGTGTCGCCTTCCTTGCCCCAGGTGGAGCGGGTTTCGAACACGGTGCCGTCGGTCATCTGCACCTTGATGGTGTGATAGTCGGGGTGGATTTCTTTCTTCATCGTCGAGCTCCTGTGAATGGCTGGTTTCCGACCAGCCGGAACGAAGGGCGCCCCTACACGGAGGGGCGGCCCGCCGCAAGCAGCGCGCCGCCGATCGTGCGGAAGGTGCCGGAAAGGTTATGCCTTGGGCGGGTCCGCGATCATCGCGGTGAACTCGCACTCGGTCGCGACTTCGCCATCGAGCAGCGCCTTGCCCGCGAACTTGCAGACGCGCGAACGCTTCTGGACGAATTCGACCTCGAGCTTGAGCAGCACGCCCGGCTCCACGGGCTTGCGGAACTTCACGCCGTCGATCGACATGAAGTAGACCAGCTTGCCCGAGCCGGCGAGGCCGAGGCTCTCGACCGCGAGGACGCCGGCGGCCTGCGCCAGCGCTTCGACCTGGAGCACGCCCGGCATGATCGGCCGGCCGGGGAAGTGCCCCTGGAAGAACTCCTCGTTGATCGACACCGCCTTAACGGCAGTGATGCGCTGGTCGAGGACGAGTTCCTCGACCCGGTCGACCAGCAGCATCGGATAGCGGTGCGGCAGTGCCGCCATGACCCGCTTGACGTCGTACGGCTCGGTCATGACGCCCTCTGCCGCCACGATCAGCGGCCCCGCGGCTTCGTCGTCGCGGGCGCAGCCGCCGGGGCTGCGGCGGCTGCCGGTGCCGCCTGCTGGCCACCCGGCTGCCAGCCGGCCGGCGGGGTGATCTGCACGCTCGGCACCGAGCTGTTGAGCTCGGCGATCAGGTCGTTGGTCACCTGAGCGGCCGGAAGCGACTTCACGGTCGCGTCGGGGGGCAGGATCACCGACAGGCGACGCTTGGTCATCACGCGGTCGAGCGCCGGCTCGAGCTGGCGGACGATCTGCTCGTTGACATAGGCCTGGGCGCGCTGGACGGGCTCGAGGATGCGGCCCAGCTCCTGCTGCGCGGTCTGCTCGCGCTGCTGGATGCCCTGATACTGAGTCTGCAGCGCCTGCTGGTTGGCATTGGGGGCGCGGCGCGCGGCCTCGAACGCGTCGACCTGGGGCTTCAGCTCGTTCTGGATCGCGGTGCGGCGGGTGTTCGCCTGGTCGATCTGCGCCTTGTAGGTGGTCTGGATCTGCGTCATCGCCGTCGTGAAGGCGTTGGAGCGGCGCACCGCTTCCTGCAGATCGACGACGCCGAGGCCCTGAACCTGCGCGAACGCGGGCGAGGCGACCGAGGTGGCGGACACGGTGACGAGTGCGGCGAGCGCCGCCTTGGTGAAGCTACGCATCAGAATTGAGTCCCTACGTTGAAGGTGATGAGCCGGGCGTCGTCGCCCTTCTCCTTGAGCAACGCCTTGGCCACGTCGATCCGCAGCGGGCCGAACGGCGAGTTCCAGTTGACGCCGACGCCCACGGACAGGCGCGGCTTCCACGAGTCTCCGAGATACTCCTCGATGAACGGCGAGATGGGGTTGACCGCGATCGTGTTGGTGTCGCCGCCGGCGCAGGCCCCGCCATAGGTGGCCGAATAGCCGGTCGAGCAGGTCGTGTACCGCGTCGCGAGCTGACCCGACGAGTTGGTGAAGCTGTTGAGGTACAACTGCTGTCCGTCGTTGGTCTTGATCGGCTGCGCCAGCGGCAGCAGCGACGGCGAGCCGTCCTTGTTGAACAGCAGGTTTCCGCTCGCGTCGGTCGCCTGTTCGAACTCTGCGGTCGGGCGCGGCCGCTTGAGGTCGAACAGCGCACCGAACTGCATGAAGATCGACGGCCGCAGGCCGAGCTCGGAGATACCCGAGCCGAGCGGCGGCTCGAGCTCGAGCTTGCCGAGGTAATAGGCCTTGCCGCCCAGCGCGTCGTCGTAGCGGTTCTCGGTATCCATCATCTGGGTGCCCGAGCCGACATCGCCGGTCAGATAGGTACGCCGCACGCGCGGACCGACGCCGCGGATGTCGAAGCCGCGGAACTGCGGCTGACCGAGCAGGAAGCGATCGGTGATGCGGATCGCATCGATGCCTTCGCCCGGGCTCTTCTGCAGCGCGTGGATGTAGCCGCCCTCAAGCCCTGCCGAGAGCACCCAGCCGCCGAAATTCCAGTATTTGTCGCCGTCGAAGCGGCCGCGGATGTAGCGCACGTCGCCGCCGAGACCGGCGAAGTCGCCGCCGAGCACCAGGCGGCTGCCGCGCGTCGGACGCAGCCGGCTGTTGAGGCTGTCGTAGATCAGCGACACGCCGACCGAGGAGGTCAGGCGATTGCCGATCGCTTCGCAGAGGTAGCGGCCCGCCTTCAACGGATCGCAGGCGCCGTTGGTGAAGAACGTGCCCTCGTCCAGCGACACGTCGTCCTGCGACAGCGTGTAGCGGCCGGACAGCTGCCAATATTCGGTCAGGGGCACGCCCATGACCAGCGTACCGCCCGTCGACACGTTCGAGTAGGTCGTGTTGCGATCGCTGTTGTAGTAGTTGAACGAGTTGTAGTCGCGGCGGAACAGCGTGCCGCCCAGCGCGATGTTCTTGTCGAACAGATAGGGCTCGGTGAAGCCCAGCTCGATCGACTTCGAATAGCTCGAATATTGCGCGCTGGCCTGGAGCGTCTGCCCCTTGCCGCGGAAGTTGTTCTGCCGGATCGATGCCTGAAGGATGAAGCGCTCCAGGCTGGAGAAGCCTGCCGACAGCGACAGCTCGCCCGTCGACTTCTCCTCGACGTTCGCGGCAAGCACGATCCGGTCGGGGGTCGAGCCCTGCTGCTGCTTGATCTCGAACTTGTCCTGGAAATAGCCCAGCGAGTTGATGCGATCCTGCGAGCGCTTGACCAGGAAGGCGTTGAACGCATCGCCCTCGGCGACGCGCATCTCGCGCCGGATCACCTTGTCCTGCGTCTGCGTGTTGCCGGTGATGTCGATGCGCTCGACATAGGTCCGGTTCGCTTCGCCGACGAAGAAGTTGATCCCCATCGTCAGCGCTTCGCGGTCGCGCTGGAACTCGGGGCGAACGTCGGTGAAGGCGTAGCCGTAGAGGCCGGTATATTCGCTCAGGCTGTCGATCGAATCCTCGACCAGCTTGGCGTTGTACCAGTCGCCCTTCTTCATCGGCAGCGTCTTGGCGAGCTTCTCACCGTCGAAGTCGCGGATCGCGCTGTCGACGGTCACGTCGCCGAACTTGTAGCGCGGACCTTCCTCGACCACGTAGGTGATGATGAAGTCGCGCTTGTCCGGGGTAAGCTCGGCCACCGCGGAGATCACGCGGAAATCGGCATAACCCTCGGTCAGATAGAACTGGCGCAGCTTCTGCTGGTCGGCGGCGAGCCGGTCCTGGTCGTAGCTGGTGTTCGAGCTGAAGATGCGGAACAGACGCGACTGCTTGGTGTACATCTCCTTGCGGAGATCGTCGTCCGAATATTCCTCATTGCCGATGATGTTGATCTGACGGACCTTGCTTTTGGGTCCCTCGTTGATCTCGAACACCACGTCGACGCGGTTCTGGTCGAGCATGACCATCTGCGGCTCAACCGAGGCGGCGAAGCGGCCCTGGCGGCGATACAGCTCGACGATGCGCGCCACGTCGGCGCGAACGGCGGTGCGGGTGAAGATCTGCCGCGGCGCGAGCTTGATCTCCTTGGTGATCTTGTCGTCCTTCAGCCGCTTGTTGCCCTCCAGCACCACGCGGTTGATGATCGGGTTCTCGCGCACCACGACAACGATGTCGCCGGTCTCGACGCCCTCGATCTGCGCGTCGGCGAGCAGGTCCGAGGCGAGCAGGTCGACGATCGCCTGGTCGAGGCTTTCGGTCGTGTAGGGCTGACCCACGCGCAGCTTCGTGTAGGAAAGCACCGTGTCCGGCTCGATGCGCTGCGAACCGCGGACGGTGAGCGTGCGGATGGTGCGCACCGGCGCCGCCACCACGACCGGGGGAGAGCCCGCGGGCGCGGCCTGCGGGGCCTGCGCTGCCGGAGCACGACCGGGAGCAGCCGGCGTCGTCTGCGCCATCGCAACACCCGACAGCATCGTCCCTGCCATCAGTACGGTCGCGCGCACGCCGTAGTTGGAAACCTTCGTCACATCCCACCCCAGTCGGTAAGCCGTACAACACACGGCATGCGGATCGCGTCCGCCCTGCCCTAACCCGTTCACCCGATCAAGCCGCGCCACAATCCCAGCGACCCGAGATCGTTCGCCGTCACCAGAAGCATCAATGCCAGAATCGCCATCACCCCGCCACGGAACGCCCATTCCACCACCCGCGGGTCGGTCGGCCGCCGACGCACCGCCTCGATCGCGTAGAACAGGAGATGGCCGCCATCCAGCATCGGAACTGGCAAGAGGTTGATGAATCCCAGATTAATCGAGATCAGCGCGATGAGGAAGACGAACGCCTGCGGCCCCAGCACGAACTGCTCGCCCGAAGCGCGCGCGATGCTGATCGGCCCGCCGAGCTCCGACACCGAGCGCCGACCGCTGACGATCTGCCAGAGCGTGTCGACCATCATGCCGAGCATCTGCCCGGTCTGCCGCACCGCCACGACCGGCGCCTCAAATACGCCGACGGGCTCTACGACGCGACCGGCGGGGCCGATCCCGAGCTGCCCGAGCTTGAAGACGTGGCCGAACCGATCCTTCTCGATCGTCGTGCCCAGGGTCACCTCGACCGCGCGGGTCTCGCCATCGCGCTCCAGACGAACGCTGCTGACCGCCCCCGGACGGATGCGGGTATAGCGGGCGATGTCGTCGAAGGTGTCGACGCCGCGTCCGCCCATCGACAGGATGCGGTCGCCCGGCTGCAGCCCGGCGGTCGCCGCGGCGCTGCCCGGTGCAACCAGTCCGATCGTCGGCGGCGTGCGGCTCTGGCCATAGGCGAGCGCGAAGCCGGCGAGGATCAGGATCGCGACGGCGAAGTTGATGAGGGGGCCCGCCGCGACGATGATCGCGCGCTGCCACAACGGCTTGGCCTGAAAGGTGCGGCTGCGCTCGGCTGCGGGCAGCGACAGCCACTCGGCGTCGGGCTGGCCGGCGGGGTTCATGTCCCCGGCGAAGCGGACATAGCCGCCCAGCGGCAGCCATCCGAATTTCCAGCGGGTACCGTGCCGGTCGGTGAAGCCGCCGATCTCGCGGCCGAAACCGATCGAAAAGGCTTCCACCTTCACCCCGAACCGCCGGCCCGCGAGATAGTGGCCGAGTTCGTGGACGAAGACGAGCGGTCCCAGCACCAGCAGGAAGGCGAGCACGCTCAGCAGAAAGCCCGGGCTCTCGATCAAATCACGCGATCCTTCACACGCTCTCCCGCCAATCGCCGCGCCTCGCCGTCGACGGCGAACACCGCGTCGAGCGTCTCCGGCGCGGCCGGGTCGTAGCGCTCCAGCGTATCGCTGACGATTGCGGCAATTTCGAGGAACCCGATTTGTCCCTGCAGGAAGGCGGCGACCGCAACCTCGTTGGCGGCGTTGAGGATGGCCGGGCGGGCGCCGCCGGCAGCAAGCGCGGCGCGCGCCAGCGCCAGCGCCGGGAAGCGCGCGAAGTCGGCGGGCTCGAAGTCGAGCCGGCCGATCGCCGCGAGGTCGAGCGGCGCGCACGGCGTCGCCATCCGGTCCGGCCAGGCGAGCGTGTGGGCGATCGGCGTACGCATGTCCGGCGTGCCCATCTGCGCCAGCACCGATCCGTCGACATATTCGACCATCGAATGCACCACCGACTGGCGATGGACGATGACGTCGAGCTGCTCGGCCGCGACCGGGAAGAGGTGGTACGCCTCGATCAGCTCCAGCCCCTTGTTCATCATCGTCGCGGAATCGACCGAGATCTTCGCGCCCATCGACCAGTTGGGATGCGCCACCGCCTGCTCGGGCGTGATCGCGCGCATCGCCTCGGCCGGCCATTCGCGGAACGGCCCGCCGCTGGCGGTGAGCACGACGCGGCGCACCCGCTCGGGCGCGGCGAAGTCGAAGCACTGGAAGATCGCGTTGTGCTCGGAATCGACGGGCAGCAGCGTCGCGCCGTGGGTGCGCGCAGCGGCGGTGGCGACGTCGCCGGCGGACACCAGCGCCTCCTTGTTGGCAAGCGCGACGGTGCCGCCGGCTTCGAGCGCGGCCATCACCGGGCGGAGCCCCGCGGTGCCGACGATCGCCGCCATCGTCCAGTCGGCGCGCATCGCCGCGGCCTCGGCAACCGCCTCCGCGCCCGCCGCCGCCTCGACCTCGCTACCGGCGAGCGCGTCGCGCAGCGCATCGAAGCACGCGGGATCGGCGACCACGGCGCGACGGGCGCGAGTCCGGAGCGCAGCCTCCGCCAGCCCCTTCACGTCGCGATGGGCGGTAAGCGCCAGCACCTCGAACTGGTCGGGCGCACGGACGATCAGGTCGAGCGTCGAGGTGCCGATCGACCCCGTCGCCCCCAATATGGTGACGCGTTTCATGGCGTGATCTTTGCGAGCTCGACCATCAGCGCGGCGGCCGACGCGACCGGGACCAGCCCATCGAGCCGGTCCAGAACGCCGCCATGCCCCGGCAGGACGTTGCCAGAGTCCTTGACCCCCGCCCGGCGCTTGAGCTGGCTCTCGTAGAGATCGCCCATCTGCGCGAGCACCGCGAGCAGCGGCGTCGCCAGCACCAGGTGGAGCGGCAACCCTGCATATTGAAGGGCCGCGCCGAACACGGTCGCGGCCAGCACGCCGCCGATCAGCCCGGCCCAGGTCTTGTTGGGGCTGATCGTCGGCGCGAGCTTGGGTCCACCGATGCTGCGGCCGGCGAAATAGGCGCCGATGTCGCACGCCCAGACCAGCGCCATCGCCCAGAAGCTCAGCAGCAGCCCGTCCGGCTGACCGCGCAGCAGCAGCAGCGCCAGCACCGGCAGTCCGACATAGAGGAGGCCGTGCGCCAGCCCCGGGCGGCGGGTGATGATGACGGTGAAGAACGCCGCGCCCGCGATCATGCCGAGCGCCAGGAACCCCGGCCCGGCGGCGATCGGCGCCATGATCGAGACCGGCACGAACAGCGCGAACTGGGCGAGCCGCTTGTCGTTATAAGCGACGTGGTGCAGGTCCGCCCATTCGGCCATCATGAACAGCGCAGCGACCGCGATCAGCAGCCAGTAGACGAACCCGCCCGCCCACAGCGCGACGCCAGCGATGGCGATCATCGCGACCCCGGCGACCGCGCGGATACCCAGATCGGAGCGCCGCGGCGGCGGCGGCTGGTCGGTCACAGGCCACCGAAGCGGCGCTGCCGCTGGCCGAAGCGCCCGATGGCGTCGGCGAGCGCGTCGGCGCCGAAGTCGGGCCACAGCGTGTCGACGAACAGCAGCTCGGCATAGGCCGCCTGCCACAGCAGGAAGTTCGACAGGCGCACTTCGCCCGAGGTGCGGATCATCAGGTCGAGCGGCGGCAGCTCGCGGGTGGTGAGCTGGCGCTCGATCGCAGCCTCGTCGATCGCCTCGACCGCCATCTCGCCGTCGCGCACCCGGCGGGCGAGCGTTCGCGCTGCCGCGGCGATCTCCGCCTGCGCGCCATAGTTCAGGGCGATCGCCAACTGGCTGCCGGTGTTGTGCGCGGTGCGGGCGATCGCATCCTCGATCAGCCGGACGAGATCGGGAGACAGACGCTGCCAGTCCCCCAGGATGTGCAGCCGGACATTCTCGCGCGCGAGTTCGTCGATCTCGCTGCGCAGGAAGTGGCGCAGCAGCCCCATGAGGTCGCCGACCTCTTCCTCGGGCCGGCGCCAGTTCTCCGACGAGAAGGCGTAGAGGGTGAGCGCCTCGATGCCGAGCTCGCGTGCGGCGCGTGCGGTGCGCCGCACCGCCTCGACCCCCTGACGGTGGCCGGCGATGCGCGGCAGCCGCCGGGCCTTCGCCCAGCGACCGTTCCCGTCCATGATGATCGCGACGTGACGCGGGATCGCCGCGCCCGTCCCCCCCGACGCCGGCAGCGGGGCTGCCAGCGACCTCACTTGCCCAGGATTTCCTTTTCCTTGGCGTCGGCGGTGGCATCGATGTCGGCGACCGTCGCGTCGGTGAGCTTCTGCACCTCGGTCTCGTGGCGCTTGCGCTCGTCCTCGGACAGGACGCCCTTCTTCTCGTCGGCCTTCAGGCTGTCCATGCCGTCGCGGCGGACGTTGCGCACCGCGATCCGCGCCTTTTCGGCATATTGGCCGGCAAGCTTGGCGAGCTCCTTGCGGCGCTCCTCGGTCAGGTCGGGGATCGGCAGGCGTAGCGTCTGGCCGTCGACGATCGGGTTGAGGCCCAGTCCTGCCGAGCGGATCGCCTTGTCGGCCGGGCCGACGTTCGACTTGTCCCACACCTGCACCGACAGCATCCGCGGCTCGGGCGCCGAAACAGTCGCGACCTGGTTGAGCGGCATGTGCGCGCCGTACACCTCGACCGTCACCGGATCGAGCAGCGAGGTGGAGGCGCGGCCGGTCCGCAGACCCGACAGATCGCCCTTCAGCGCCTCGACCGCGCCGGCCATGCGGCGTTCGAGGTCGGCCTTGTCATATGCAGCCATCAATCCGGCTCCTGTTCAAGCGTTGTTCTGGTTCTGGACGACCGTCGCGGTCCCCTCGCCGCGCAGCACGGCGGCCAGGTTTCCTTCGTCGCGGATGTTGAACACGACGATCGGGATATCGTTGTCGCGGCACAGCGCGACGGCGCTCGCGTCCATGACCTTCAGGTCGTCGGCAAGCACGCGGCCGAAGCTCAGCGTATCGTAGCGCTTGGCGTCCGGCACCTTCTTGGGATCGGCATCATAGACGCCGTCGACGCTGGTGCCCTTGAAGAGCGCGCTGCAGCCCATTTCGGCCGCGCGAAGCGCGGCGGTGGTGTCGGTGGTGAAGAACGGGCTGCCGGTGCCGGCGGCGAAGATCACCACCCGGCCCTTTTCCATGTGCCGCACGGCGCGGCGGCGGATGTACGGCTCGCACACTGACGCCATCGGGATCGCCGACTGGACGCGGGTCTCGACGCCGATCCGCTCCAGCGCGTTCTGCATCGCCAGCGCGTTCATCACGGTGGCCAGCATGCCCATGTAATCGGCGCTGGCGCGGTCGAAGCCCTGCGCCGCGCCTGCCAGGCCGCGGAAGATGTTGCCGCCGCCGACGACCAGACACAGTTCGTGCCCCTCGTCGCGGGCCGCCTTCACCTCGCGCGCGACGCGGTCGCAGGTGGCGGGGTCGATACCGAACTGTCCCGGTCCCATCAGGACCTCGCCCGAGAGTTTCAGAAGGATGCGATCGAAGCGAGGCAGGGTCATGACACCTTGTACGTGAGGGGTTCGGGAAGCGGCGCGAACCTTAGGCCGGGGCGCCTGCGATGCCAAGCGCAGATGCCGTGCAGATCCCGTGAATGCGACGACGGGCGCGGCCACCGGAGTGGCCGCGCCCGCCCTTCACACGCGGTTTCGCGCGTTACTTCGAGATGCCGGCGGTCGCCGCCACTTCGGCTGCGAAGTCGCTCTCTTCCTTCTCGATGCCTTCGCCGAGCTGGAAGCGGACATAGTCCTTCAGCACGATCGTGGTGCCGGCGTCCTTGCCCGCCTTGGCGACCACGTCCGCGATCGGGGTCTTGTTGTCCATCACGAACAGCTGCGAGAGAAGCGCGTTCTCCTTGGCGAACTTCTTCACCGAGCCGTCGACCATCTTGGCGATGATCTCGGCCGGCTTGCCCGACTCCGCAGCCTTCTCGGTCGCGATCTGGCGCTCGCGCTCCAGCACGTCCTGATCGAGGCCGTTCTCGTCCAACGCCAGCGGGAAGGCGGCCGCGATGTGCATCGCGATCTGCTTGCCCAGCGGCTCGAGCACGTCGGCGCCCGCATCGCTCTCCAGCGCGACCAGCACGCCGATCTTGCCCAGGCCGGCCGAGGCGGCGTTGTGGACGTAGGGAACGATCGCGCCCTGGGCGACTTCGAGGCGCTTGGCGCGACGGATCGACTGGTTCTCGCCGATGGTGGCGATGTTGTGGGTCAGCACGTCACCGACGGTGGTGCCCGACGGCATCGCCGCCGTCTTGATCGCCTCGACATCGTCGCCGACCGAGAGTGCGACCTGGGTCACTTCGCGAACAAACGCCTGGAACTGGTCGTTCTTGGCGACGAAATCGGTCTCCGAGTTGACCTCGACCGCGGCACCCTTGGTGCCCGCGACGGCGACGCCGACCAGACCCTCGGCCGCGGTGCGGCTGGACTTCTTGGCGGCGGCGGCGAGGCCCTTGGTGCGCAGCCAGTCGACCGCGGCTTCCATGTCGCCGCCGTTCTCGGACAGCGCCTTCTTGCAATCCATCATGCCCGCGCCCGAACGCTCGCGCAGTTCCTTGACGGCGGCGGCGGTGATCTCTGCCATGTGGTGGCTCCTTCTGTCTCAGCTAAAACTACGGGCGAGGCATGGCTTCGCGCCCCGCCCCGCCCGGATATCGTCGATCGATGTCGATCAGGCGTCGAGCTGGCGCTCGCCCTCGGCGGCCGTGGCCGGCTCGTTGGCGGCAGCAGGATGCTCCGGATCGGCCGTGTTCAGCGCTTCCTCGACCGGCGGCTCTTCCATCGCGCCGACGTCGAAATCGGCCTGCTGCATCTGCTGCTGGCCACCGCGGGTCGCGGCGATCGCCACCGCTTCGCAGTAGAGGCGGATCGCGCGGCTCGCGTCGTCGTTCGCCGGCACCGGGAAGGCGATGCCGTCCGGCGACACGTTCGAATCGAGGATCGCGACGACGGGGATGCCGAGCGTGTTGGCTTCCTTGATCGCCAGCTCTTCCTTGTTGGCGTCGATCACGAACATGATGTCCGGGATGCCGCCCAGGTCGCGGATGCCGCCCAGCGACAGCTCGAGCTTGTCGCGCTCGCGGGTCAGCTGCAGCACTTCCTTCTTGGTGAGGCCGTGCGTGTCGCCCGACAGCTGCTCTTCCAGGGTCTTGAGGCGCTTGATCGACTGCGAGATCGTCTTCCAGTTGGTGAGCATGCCGCCCAGCCAGCGGTGGTTGACGAAGTGCTGGCCCGCCTTGCGCGCGGCGTCGGCGATCGGCTCCTGCGCCTGGCGCTTGGTACCGACGAACAGGACCTTGCCGCCCGAAGCGACGGTCGACGACACGAACTCGAGCGCGCGCGCGAACAGCGGCACGGTCTGCGAGAGGTCGAGGATGTGGACACCGTTGCGGTCGCCGAAGATGTACGGCTTCATCTTCGGGTTCCAGCGGTGGGTCTGGTGACCGAAGTGCGCGCCCGATTCGAGCAGCTGCTGCATGGAGACGACAGGTGCCGCCATAGGGATAACTCCTTCCGGTTGAGCCTCTGGGAAGCAGGAATCCGATTGGCCTCAGGCCGTGCGGACACCGGTATGTGCGCTTCCCATGCGGGGTTGAGGCGGCGCGCTTAGCCCAGCCCCTTCAAGAGATCAATGGTTGACACAAGGAACGGAAGTGGAACATACGGTGGTCACAACAGGATTTCGGAACAAACGCGGCACCTCGCTCCTTTGTTAACAGGGCGTTACCGCGTTCCGACAAGCGCCCGGAGGTTGTTCATGGCCAGTATGCTTGCTTCGCTGCTCTTCGCCCTCACCTTCTCTGTGGCGATCTCCACCATCGTCGCCACCGTCGCCCCGCAGTGGGAACGGATCGTCCGGCTGCTGCGCTACGGGCCCGAGGTGCCGAGGGAACGCCTGCCGGCGGTGCGGCTGACCTCGCGCCGCAACCTCATCCGCCAGCGGGCGACGGCTCGGACGCTTCGCGCAGCCGCCTGACCCGGCGGTAGCTGCGGATGCTGAACGGCAGCGTGGTGAGATAGCCCAGGCACACGACGGTGAGCGTCTGCCACGGTGCCGAGACGAGCGCCGCGGCGACGATCACCACCCCGCCGATCGCCTCGAAGCGGATGTTGCGACGCAGCTTGAGCGACGACCAGCTGTAGGTCGCGAGGCTCGACACCATTAGGAAGGCGACGAACGCGACCCACGGCGCCACCACCCACGGCGAGCGGAACAGCGCCTCGCCCGACCACAGCCAGACGTAGATCGGCAGCATCGCCATCCCGGCCCCGGCCGGCGCGGGAATGCCGGTGAGGAACCCCGCCGATTTGTGCGGTTGCTCGACCACGTCGATCTGGGCGTTGAACCGCGCGAGGCGGAGCGCGCAGAACACGGCATAGACCAGCGCGCACAGCCATCCGACCCGCGGCGCCGACCCGAGCGACCAGAGATAGAGGATCAGTGCCGGCGACACGCCGAACGAGATCGCGTCGGAAAGCGAGTCGAGCTCGGCCCCGAAGCGGCTCTGGCCGCGAACGAGACGCGCGATGCGGCCGTCGAGGCCATCAAGGACGCCGGCGATCAGGATCATGATGATCGCACGTTCCCACTCGCCCGAAATGGCGAAGCGGATGCCGGTGAGGCCCGAGCACAGCGCCAGCGCGGTGACCGCGTTGGGCGCGACGGCGCGCAGCGGGATGCCGCGCGCGGGACGGAGCGGACGCATCGGCTTACTGCGCCACGCCGGCGGGCGCCGGCACCGCGGGGCGGCCGAGAATGGTTTCGCCGGCGATGGTGCGCTGGCCCAGGATCACCTGCGGCTCGATGCCGTCGGGAAGAAACACATCGACGCGGCTGCCGAAGCGGATCAGGCCGACGCGCTGGCCGGCGGCGATGATGTCGCCGGGCTTGACGAAGCCGACGATGCGACGCGCGACGAGGCCGGCGATCTGGGTGAAGCCGATGCGGCGGCCGTACATGTCCTCGACTACGATGTGCTGGCGCTCGTTCTCGTCGCTTGACTTGTTGAGGTCGGCGTTGAGGAACTTGCCCGAGATATAGACCACCTGGCGCACCGTGCCGGCGATCGGCGATCGGTTGATGTGGACGTCGAACACGCTCATGAAGATCGACACGCGTACCAGCGGCGCTTCGCCGAGCCCGTTGGGCCCGCGCAGCTCGGGCGGCAGCGGCACGCGCTCGATCATCGTCACGAGGCCGTCGGCCGGCGCCACGATCAGGTCGGCGCCCTGCGGCGTCACGCGAACGGGATCGCGGAAGAACGCCGCCACCCAGATGGTGAAGCCGACCAGCGCGAAGCCGAGTTCGTCCCACACGAAGAACAGGAAGATCGCGGCGACGACCGCGGAGATCGCCACATATTTGCGCCCCTCGGGATGGATCGAGGGCCAGCGCCATTTCACCGTCGTCGTCACGATCGGCGGCTTTTCAAGAGATGCCATGCGGGCGGGTGTACCCGCGTGCCCTGCGCCTGACAACAAGCCGCGGCTCCGGCGCGCCGCCCCGGTTGATCGCCGCCCGGCTTGCTCCTAGACGCAGGGCCATCCCTTCCTGCCAGCTAACACGGAAAGCGAGATCATGGCCAAGATCAAGGTGAAGACGCCCGTCGTGGAGATCGACGGCGACGAAATGACCCGCATCATCTGGGCTTGGATCCGCGAGCGGCTGATCCTCCCCTACCTCGACATCGACCTCGAATATTACGACCTGGGCATCCAGAAGCGCGACGAGACCGACGACAAGATCACGGTCGATTCGGCCAAGGCGATCCAGAAGTACGGCGTCGGCGTGAAGTGCGCCACGATCACCCCGGACGAGGCGCGCGTCGAGGAATTCGGCCTCAAGAAGATGTGGCGTTCGCCCAACGGCACGATCCGCAACATCCTGGGCGGCGTGGTCTTCCGCGAGCCGATCGTCATCAGCAACGTGCCGCGGCTGATCCCGGGCTGGACGCACCCGATCGTCGTCGGCCGTCACGCGTTCGGCGACCAGTACAAGGCCACCGACTTCAAGGTGCCCGGCAAGGGCAAGCTGACCATGAAGTGGGAAGGCGAGAACGGCGAGACCATCGAGGAGGAAGTGTTCGACTTCCCGGCCGCCGGCGTCGCGATGGGCATGTACAACCTCGACGAATCGATCCGCGACTTCGCGCGCGCGTCGATGAACTATGGCCTGGGCCGCGGCTGGCCGGTGTACCTGTCGACCAAGAACACCATCCTCAAGGCCTATGACGGCCGGTTCAAGGACATCTTCGAGGAAGTGTTCGCGACCGAGTTCAAGGATCAGTTCCAGGCCGCCGGCATCGTCTACCAGCACCGCCTGATCGACGACATGGTTGCCTCCGCGCTCAAGTGGAACGGCGAGTTCGTCTGGGCCTGCAAGAACTACGACGGCGACGTGCAGTCGGACCAGGTGGCGCAGGGCTTCGGCTCGCTGGGCCTAATGACCTCGGTGCTGATGACCCCGGACGGCAAGACGATCGAGGCGGAAGCGGCGCACGGCACCGTCACCCGCCACTATCGCCAGCACGAGCAGGGCAAGGCGACCTCGACCAACCCGATCGCGTCGATCTTCGCGTGGACCGGCGGCCTCAAGTACCGCGGCAAGTTCGACGGCACGCCCGAGGTGACGCAGTTCGCCGAGACGCTGGAGCGCGTCTGCATCGAGACGGTCGAGAACGGCCAGATGACCAAGGATCTCGCGATCCTGATCGGCCCGGATCAGCCGTGGATGACCACGGAGCAGTTCTTCGAGGCGATCCGCGTCAACCTGGAAACCAAGATGGGTGCCATCGGCGCCTGATCTTCGGATCGGACGACAGCGAAAGGGCCGGCGGAGCGATCCGCCGGCCCTTTTTCATGGCGCTTTCCCCGTCCGGGCTTGTCGATCGCGGCGCCGATCTACGGAAAGCTGCCGCCGCGGCGTTGGCATCGGCCGCGCCATCCGCAACAAAGGGGCCATGCCTCTTCCGATCGATTCGGCGCCGTTTAGCGATTCCCTCGTCATTCTGGGGGCGGCGGGGCTCGTCATCCCCGCCTTCGCGCGGTTCCGCGTCAATCCGGTGATCGGCTTCATCCTGGTCGGCGTGCTGGTCGGCCCGGGTGGCCTCGGTGCGCTCGTCGACCGCTTCCCGTGGCTGTTCTACGTCACGATCAGCGACCGGCATTCGATCGATCCCATCGCCGAGTTCGGCATCATCCTGCTGCTGTTCTCGATCGGCCTGGAGCTGTCGTTCCGACGATTGTGGGCGATGCGCGGGCAGGTGTTTGGGCTGGGGGCGGCCGAACTGCTGGCGTCTGGGGTGATCATCGGCGGCGCGCTGTTCCTGCTAGGCCAGGCATCGGCCGGGGCGCTGGGGCTCGGGCTGGCGCTGGCGCTGTCGTCGACGGCGCTGGTGCTGCCGATGGCGGGGACCACCAGTGTCGTCGGCCGCAATGCCTTTGCGATGCTGCTGTTCGAGGATCTGGCGCTGGTGCCGATCATCTTCGCGCTCGGCGCACTCGCCCCCAACGCGCAGGACGCCGGATGGAGCGGGCTGATCCACACGCTCATCTGGGGCACGGTGGCGGTCGCCGGGCTCTTCGTCGGCGGGCGGCTGGTGCTGCCGCGGCTGTTCGCGCAGGCGGCGCGAACCAAGAGTCCGGAGCTGTTCCTGTCCGCCAGCCTGCTTGTGGTGATCGTCGCCAGCCTGGTGACGACCGCCGCAGGGCTCTCGCCGATCGTCGGGGCGCTGCTCGCCGGGCTGCTGATCGCAGAGACCGAGTACCACACCGAAGTTGAGGTCATGACCGCGCCCTTCAAGGGGCTGGCGCTCGGCGTGTTCCTGATCACCGTCGGCATGAGCCTGGACCTGCGCTCGATCGCCGAGAACTGGCTGTCGCTGGCGGCCGCGGTCGGCGGCGTCGTGACCGTCAAGGCGCTGGTGACCGGCGCGATGCTCCGCGTCGCGCGGGTGCGCCGCGGCGTCGCTGCCGAGACCAGCCTGCTGATGGCGAGCCCTTCGGAAACGACGCTGATCGTGCTCGCCACCGCCGCGCAGGCGCAGCTGATCCAGCCCTCGACCGCCGCCTTTTGGCAGACGGTGACCGCGATCGGGCTGACGATCACGCCGTTGCTGGCGATGGTCGGCAAGCGTGCCGCTCGCAAGATCGACCTGTCGAGCGGGGTCGAGGAACCGCAGCCGACCGCAGAAGGTCCCGGCGCGGTCATCATCGGCTTCGGCCGCGTCGGCCACATGGTCGCCGACATGCTGCGCGCCCACGACAAGCCCTTCATCGCGGTGGAGTCCAACATCGACACGGTCGCCGCCGCGCGGCGCGACGGCTATCCGGTGCTGTTCGGCGACGTGGTCCGGCCCGAGCTGGTCGACCGCCTTAACCTCGGTCGCGCCACCGCGCTGATCCTGACGATGGACGAGCCGGTACTGTCGGTGCGGATCGTCCGCCGGGTCCGCGGCTGGGTGCCCGACCTCACCATCGTCGCGCGCGCCCGCGATGCCACCCATGCCGCCGAACTCTACGCCGCCGGCGCGACCGAGGCAGTGCCGGAGACGCTCGAGAGTTCGCTGCAGCTGTCGGAAGCGGTGCTGGTCGAGATGGGCGTGGCGATGGGCCCGGTGATCGCCTCGATCCACGAGAAGCGCGACGACCTGCGCCGCGAAATCCGCGAAGGCGCCGGCCTAGAGCGCGAGCCGCGGCTGCGCCGGACCCGGCGCAGCGAAGTGGCGGGTTAGCAGCGTAGCGGGGTAGCGAGCCCGTCCTTCGTCATCCTGACGGAAGTCAGGATCCATTGCCGCTCCGGCATGAAGCGCGAGCGGAGCGCGAATGGATGCCAGCTTTCGCTGGCATGACGGGTTTGGGATGGAAGGCGCCTTACCTCGTCGCCACCCCGCCCCGTCGGTCGGACAGACAAGGACGGAAAGGAAGCTGCGCTCAAGCCCGCGCGGTGTTCCCGCGCAGGCGGGAACCCAGGAACAAGCAAAGCGACCGCCGTGGCGGCCCCCCAACCCTGGGCTTCCGCCTGCGCGGGAGCACCGGAACTGATCAGCCCGCGACCGGCTCCTGCGCCAGCGCGTCGCGGACCGCGGCGATCGCCGCGTCGCCCTTGTCGCCATCCGGACCGCCGCCCTGCGCCATGTCTTGACGGCCGCCGCCGCCCTGTCCGCCGAGCGCGGCCACGGCCGCCTTCACCAGATCGACCGCGCTGCGGCTGCCGACCAGATCGGCGGTGACACCGACCGCGACCGAAGCGCGGCCGTCGTTGACCGCGACCAGCGCGACCACGCCCGAACCGATGCGCTGCTTGGCCTCGTCGACCGCGCCGCGCAGTGCCTTGGCGTCGAGCCCGTCAATGACGTGCCCCAGGAACTGGATTTCACCGATCTTCTCGGGGACGGGGCCGCTTGCATAACCAACTGCAACGGGAGCACCACCGGCCAGCCACCGCGGCTTCTTCGCCTCGGCCAGTTCGCGCTCGAGGCGACGGCGGTCCTCGACCAGCCCCGCGACTCGCGCCGGCACTTCGTCGGGGGTCGCCTTGAGCACCGCCGCGGCCTCGCGCAGCTTCTCGTCACGGCCGGCGAGCCACTGACGCGCCGCCTCGCCGGTCAGCGCCTCGACGCGGCGGACGCCGCTCGACACGGCGCCTTCGCCGACGATCTTGAACACGCCGATTTCGCCCAGCGCACCGACGTGGGTGCCGCCGCACAGCTCGATCGAATAGGTGCCGTCGGCATCCTCGCCCATCGAGACGACGCGGACCTCGTCGCCGTATTTCTCGCCGAACAGCGCCATCGCGCCCATCGCGATCGCGTCGTCGGGGGTCATCAGCCGGGTGGTGACGCTGCCGTTGCCGCGCACCTGCGCGTTCACCCGCGTCTCCACCTCGGCGAGGTCGTCGGAGGTGACCGGCGTCGGCTGCGAGAAGTCGAAGCGCAGCCGCTCGGGCGCGACCAGGCTTCCCTTCTGCGCGACATGGGTGCCAAGCCGCTGGCGCAGCGCCTCGTGCAGCAGATGGGTGGCCGAGTGATTGGCGCGGATCTGCCCGCGACGCTCGGTGTCGATCGCCAGATGGACACTGTCGCCGACGGCAAGCGTGCCGGCATCGACGCGCGCGCGATGGACGTGGAGCTTGCCGAGCTGCTTGGACGTGTCGAGCACGGTCGCCGACAGGCCCTTGTCGGTGGTGATCGTGCCGCTGTCGCCGACCTGACCGCCGCTTTCGGCATAAAAGGGCGTCTGGTTGGTGACGACGAAGACTTCCTCGCCCGGCTCGGCGGCGTCGACACGGGCGCCGTCGCCGACCAGCGCGATCACCTCACCCTGCCCTTCGGCGGTCGCATAGCCGGTGAACTCGGTCGCGCCGTTCTGCTCGACGATGTCGAACCAGACCTCGTCCGAGGCCTTGGCGCCCGATCCCTTCCAGGCGGCGCGCGCGGCACGCTTCTGCTCGGCCATCGCCGCCTCGAAGCCGGCGCGGTCGACGCCCAGCCCCTGGCCGCGCAGCGCGTCCTCGGTCAGGTCGTAGGGGAAGCCGAAGGTGTCGTAGAGCTTGAACGCGGTCTCGCCGGCGAGCGTGTCGCCCGCGGCCATGCCGGCGGTCGCCTCGTCGAGCAGGCGCAGGCCCTTGTCGAGCGTCTGGCGGAAGCGCGTCTCCTCCTGGAGCAGCGTCGCCTCGATCAGCGGCTGGGCGCGGACGAGATCGGGATAGGCGGCGCCCATCTCGGCGACCAGCGACGGCACCATGCGATGCACCAGCGGCTGCTTGGCGCCGAGCAGATGGGCGTGGCGCATCGCGCGGCGCATGATGCGGCGGAGGACATAGCCGCGGCCCTCGTTGGCCGGCAGCACCCCGTCGGCGACGAGGAAGCCCGAGGCGCGCAGATGGTCGGCGATGATGCGGTGGCTCGCCTGCATCGGGCCATCGATGGCCGCGCCGGTCAGCGCACCCGATTCGTCGATCAGCGCGCGGAAGGTGTCGGTGTCGTAGTTGTCGTGGACGCCCTGCAGCACCGCCGCCACGCGCTCCAGCCCCATGCCGGTATCGATCGACGGTCGCGGCAGTTCGCCGACGATCTCGTTCGACGCCTGCAGATACTGCATGAACACGAGGTTCCAGATCTCGACGAACCGATCGCCGTCCTCGTCGGGCGATCCCGGCGGGCCGCCGGCAATATGATCGCCGTGGTCGAAGAAGATTTCCGAGCACGGCCCGCAGGGGCCGTCGTCGCCCATCGCCCAGAAATTGTCCTTGGTGGCGATGCGGATGATGCGGTCGTCGGACAGGCCGGCGACCTTCTTCCACAGCTCGGCCGCCTGATCGTCGGTGTGATAGACGGTGACGAGCAGCCGGTCCTTGGCGATCCCCCACTCGCGGGTGATCAGGTTCCAGGCGAGCTCGATCGCGCGATCCTTGAAATAGTCGCCGAACGAAAAGTTGCCGAGCATCTCGAAGAAGGTGTGGTGGCGCGCGGTGTAGCCGACGTTGTCGAGGTCGTTGTGCTTGCCGCCGGCGCGGACGCACTTCTGCGACGAGGTCGCGGTGCTGTAGGGGCGCGTCTCCAGCCCGGTGAAGACGTTCTTGAACGGGACCATGCCGGCGTTCACGAACATCAGCGTCGGATCGTTCTGCGGCACCAGCGGCGCGGACGGGACGCGCGCGTGCCCCTCCTTCTCGAAATAGTCGAGGAACGAGCGGCGAACATCGTTGGTCGAGATCATGCGCGCTGATTAGGGCCAAGCCGCTGCCTTGCCAAGCGATCCGGCGCAATGCCTGCGGGTCTTTTCAAAAGGTTCCCGGCGGGGCGGAAAAAAGGCGCACGGCCGAGGAGCGCCGGGCCGCCGGGGACATTCGCCTTGACCCGGGCGGCGCATTCCCCTTGGTTGCGCGACTTGTTCCCCGGGGGTTTCTGAATGGCCAAGCGCCTTACCGTGTATATTCTCATCGGCCTCGTCGCAGGCCTGGTTCTCGGCTGGGGACTGAACGCGGCGATCGACGACGGCGGTGGTGCCGGCACCGCGCGGCTCCAGGAGATCGCCGGCTATTTCTCGATCGTGACGGCGCTGTTCCTGCGGCTGATCAAGATGATCATCGCGCCGCTGGTCTTCTCGACCCTGGTGGTCGGCATTACGCACATGGGCGACACCGCTGCGCTCGGCCGCGTCGGCCTGCGCGCGTTCGGCTGGTTCGTCGGGGCGAGCCTCCTGTCGCTCACCGTCGGGCTGATCCTGGTCAACCTGCTCCAGCCGGGCGTCGGCCTGGGGCTGCCGATGCCGCCGGCGGATGCGTCGGCCGGGCTCGCCAAGGCGTCGTTCAACCTCAAGGACTTCATCAGCCACATCGTCCCCGCTTCGATGGTCGAGGCGATGGCGACCAACGAGATCCTCCAGATCGTCGTCTTCTCGGTCTTCGTCGGCGTGGCGATGACCGCGGTCGGCGAGAAGGCGGCCCCCCTCACCCGCGCGCTCGAGGCACTGGTGGCGGTGATGCTCCAGATCACCGATTACGTGATGCGGTTCGCGCCGATCGCGGTGTTCGCGGCGGTCGCGGGCACGCTCGCCGAGCAGGGGCCGGGCGTGATCGGCGACCTCGCCTTCTTCATGGGCAGCGTCTACGCCGGGCTCGCCTCACTGTGGCTGCTGCTGTTCGGCATCGCCTTCCTGGTGATCGGACCGAAGGTCGGCCAGCTGATCCGCTACCTGCGCGAGCCGATCCTGGTCGGCTTCTCGACCGCATCGTCCGAAGCCGCCTTCCCGCGCACGCTGGAGGCGCTCGACCGCTTCGGCGTGCCGCCGCGCATCGCCAGCTTCGTGCTGCCGCTCGGCTATTCGTTCAACCTCGACGGATCGATGATGTACATGACGTTCGCGTCGCTGTTCATCGCCCAGGCCTATGGCGTCGACCTGTCGCTCGGCCAGCAGATCACGATGCTGCTGGTGCTGATGGTAACGTCGAAGGGGATTGCCGGCGTGCCGCGCGCCAGCCTGGTGGTGATCGCCGCGACGCTTTCGATGTTCAAGATTCCCGAAGCGGGGCTGCTGCTAATCCTGGCGGTGGACCACTTCCTCGACATGGGCCGCACCGCCACCAACGTCATCGGCAATGCCATCGCCGCGACGGTGGTGGCGAAGTGGGAGGGCGGGTTCGACGCACCCGAAGCGCCCGAGATCGAGCCGCCGCACGCGCCGTCGGGGCACCCCCGCGCCGACGCGCCGGACAGCTTCCGGGAGATCGGCTGAGATTGCCCCCGTCACCCTGACGGCAGTCAGGATCCATTGCCGCACCGGCAGGAAGCGCGAGCGGAGTGCGAATGGATGCTGACTTTCGTCAGCATGACGAGGTCTGGCTGGCCCCCTCACGCGTAGGCGTAGGGCCCGCCCTTCGCCAGCGCGGCCCCATAAGCCGGGCGCGCATGGATGCGTTCCAGCCAGTCGATCGTCGCCGGCCGCGATCCGTCGAGCCCCGCCCGGTCGCGTGCCGCCTCTAGCGGGAAGCTCATGATCACGTCGGCGGCGGTGAAGTCGTCGCCGGCGAACCACGGCCGCCGCGACAGCTCGGCCTCGACATAATCGAGATGGACGTCGATCATTGGCTGGATACGGCGCTGCGCCGCCTTACCGAGCAGCGGGACGCGGCCGAGCACCAGCTTCACCAGCAAGGGCGGCATCAGCGAACCCTCGGCATAGTGGAGGAAGTGGCGGTAGCGCAGCGCCGACTCGCGGTGCGCCGGCGCGCCGAGCTTCCCGTCGGCCTTTTCTACCAGATATTCGAGGATCGCGCCGGTTTCCGCCACCACCACCGGCGTGCCGCCGGCCGAGGCCGCGTCCTCGATCACCGGCGCCTTGCCGAGCGGATGAACGCGGCGCAGCTCGGGCGGGGCGAGCATGGTCGCCTTGTTCCGCTCGTAGCGGCGTACCTCGTAGGGCAGCTCCAGTTCCTCCAGCAGCCAGAGCACGCGCTGCGACCGGCTGTTCTCGAGATGGTGGACGGTAATCATTCGGCTCTCCTGCTAGGCCGCTCCAACGCCGGTCCCTCGGCTTGGCTGCACCGGCTTCAGCCGTTGGCGAAGCGCGTCGGCAGATTGGTGGTGCTCTTGAGGGTCTCCAGCACGATGCTCGACCGCGACGTCGCCACCTCCGGCGCCACCAGCAGCTCGCGCAGCAGCGTGTTGAAGGAGGCCAGATCGCGGGTCGCGACCTTGAGGAGGATGTCGTCCGCGCCGGTCAGCGCCTGACATTCGAGCACCTCGTCCATCGCGGCGATGCGGTTGTGGAAGGCGTCGAGCCAGCTGACTTCGTGCGACCGCAGCGTGATGAGCACATAGCCGCTCACGCCGACGCCGAGCTTCTGCGCGTCGAGCACCGCCGCCACCTTGGCAACATAGCCGGCGCTGCGCAGCTGCTGCATCCGGCGCGAGCATTGCGAAGGCGAGAGGTTCGCGTGGCGGCTCATCTCCACCGGCCCCATGTCGCCCTGTTGCTGCCATGCCGCGAGGATGCGGAGATCGTAGCTGTCGAGTTCGCGTTGCTGCGCCATGGTTGCTCCCATCGCACGATCTGTGCATTGTTCGCAAATACAGCGCACTGCGGTTGCGGCGTCGGCGATGACCGCTCCCGCTACGCACGGACTTTGGGCCGGTCACGGCGTATGCTTGCGGCAACCTCCCGCTGCCGACGAGCCCATGACCTTCGAAACGCTTACGCTGCTTCCCGCCGACCCGCTGCTCGCGCTGATCGGCGCCTATCGCGACGACCCGCGACCCTCGAAGCTCGACCTCGGCGTCGGGGTGTTTCGCGATGCGACCGGCGGCACGCCGGTGGTGCGGGCGGTGAAAGCGGCGGAGGAACGCCTGCTCGGCAGCCAGGACAGCAAATCCTACCTCGGACCGGAGGGTGACGCCGGTTTCGTCGCCGCGCTGGCGCCGCTGGTGCTGGGCGGCGCGGTAGCCGCCGAGCGGGTCGCCGGCGTGCAGACGCCGGGCGGCACCGGCGCCCTCCGGCTCGGCGCCGAACTGCTCGCGCAGGCAGGCGTCACGCGGATCTGGATCGCGACGCCGAGTTGGCCCAACCACGCACCGATCTTCACCGCCGCCGGGCTGTCACCGCAGCCGTTCGACGCCTATGACGTGGCGGACCAGCGGCTCGACGGCGACGCCTTGCTCGCGGCGCTCGACCGAGCAGCGCCGGGCGATGCGGTGCTCCTCCACGGCTGCTGCCACAACCCGACCGGGATCGACCCCGACGCGGCGCTCTGGACGGCGATCGCCGAACGGATCGAGGCACGCGGACTCGTACCCTTCGTCGATCTCGCCTATCAGGGGCTGGGCGACGGCTGGGACGCGGATGCCGCCGGCGCGCGCACGGTGCTGGCAGGCTGCCGCTACGGGCTGCTCGCCTATTCCTGCGACAAGAACTTCGCGCTCTATCGCGAGCGCACCGGCGCGCTGTGGACCGTCGCGCCCGACGCGCCGGCAAGCGCGATCCTCTATTCCAACCTGCTGGCGCTCGCGCGGGCCAACTGGTCGATGCCGCCCGACCACGGCGCCGCTGCCGCGCGCATCGTGCTCCAGGACCCGGCACTCGCCGCCGACTGGCAGCGGGAACTCGACGCGATGCGCCAGCGCCTCCGGACGCTGCGCCAGACGCTGAGTGCGCTCGGTACCATCGGCCGGATTGATCTCGCGCCGATCGCGCGGGGCAAGGGCATGTTCGCGACGCTGCCCCTCTCGCGCACGCAGGTGGCTTGGCTGCGCGAGCAGCACGCCGTCTACATGGCGGCGTCGGGCCGCATCAACATTGCCGGGTTCGACGAGGCCGGCATCGCCCGCTTCGGCGAGGCGCTCGCCGCGCTCGATCACGCGGGAGTGGCATGACCGCAGTAACGTGCGGCTCCGTTGTCCCGGTAGCCCCGCCGCAGCAGCGCGGGCTGTGGCAGCGGCCGTATCTGCTGCTCACCGCCGCCGCGCTGCTGTGGGCGAGCAACTTCCTGCTCGGTCGCGCGCTCCCCGCCGGGATCGCGCCGATCAGCCTGTGCTTCTGGCGCTGGGTTCTCGCGTTGCCGTTCGTGTTGCCGATGGCGGCGCCGCACCTGCGCCGCGATTGGCCCGCCATCCGCCGCAGCCTGCCGCTTCTCGCTGCGCTCGCCGCCGCAGGGCTCGCCGGCAGCAACACCCTCGCCTACATGGCGTTGCGCGCCACCACCGCCACCTCGGCCCTGCTGGTGCAGTCGGCGCTGCCGATGGCGATCCTGCTGTTCGGGCTGCTGCTCTTCGGTGAGCGACCGCGGCTGCGACAGGTCGGGGCGATGCTGCTCGCCACCGCCGGGGTGCTTTGCGTGATCCTGGCAAAGCCCGGCGCGGGCGGCGCGCTCAACGGCGGGACGCTCCTCGCCGGCGCGGCGATGCTCGCCCAGGCGCTGTACGCGGCGCTGCTGCGCGAACGCCCGACCCTCCATCCCACCAGCTTCCTGTTCGCGACCTTCGCCCTTGCCGCATTGCTGCTGCTGCCGTTCCAGATCGCCCCCGGCACGCCGCTGCCGGTCGCGGACGCGCGCGGCATGGCCGCCCTGTTGTATCTGGCGGTCGGGCCGTCGATCCTCGCCTTCTTCCTGTTCAACCGCGGAGTCGAACTGGTCGGCTCCGCCCGTGCGGCGGTGTTCTTCTACCTGATGCCGGTGTTCGGCACGCTGCTCGCCGTGCCGCTGCTGCACGAGCGCATCGGTGCCACCGAACTCGGCGGGTTCGCCTTGGTCGGGCTCGGTTTTCTCATCACCCGCAACACCTGACGAGGCGCCTCTTCCCCCGCACAGCCTGTAACACCAGCGCAACAGTCGCTCGGAAAAGCTCATCCTAAGCACATAATCGTATAACGTATTTGACATACGCTTTCGTTTCCGGCCTTTTTGGCGTCTGCCGATATCGCCTGGAGGGGACACGATCATGCGCCACAAGGTTTTCACGAGGTACGTCTCGATCATCGCCATCGCGTCGGGGCTGACGGCTGCGTCGTACGCGAATGCGCAGACCATCGGACCGACGGTCGCCGAGACGGCGCCGCCGGACGAAGCCGACACGGGCTCGATCACCGTTACCGGAACGCGTATCCAGCGCCCGGACCTCACCAGCAACAGCCCGCTCACCGTCGTGGGCGAGCAGGAGATCAAGCTACAGGGCGCGACCAACGTCGAGAGCGTGCTCAACCGACTGCCCCAGGTGACCGCCGACGCGAACGAGACCGTGTCGAACGGCTCGGACGGCACGGCGCGTGTCAACCTCCGTAACCTGGGCAGCAACCGCAACCTGGTGCTGATCGATGGTCAGCGGCTGCTGCCGGTGCAGGCGAACGACCTCAACTTCATTCCCTCGCTGCTGGTCGAGCGCGTCGACGTGGTCAGCGGCGGCGCCTCCGCCGTCTACGGCTCCGACGCCATTTCCGGCGTCGTCAACTTCGTCCTCAAGCGGAACCTGAACGGCATTCGCGCCGACGCGCAGTACGGCTTCGCGATCCACGACAACAACAACGACGCGGCCCGCCAGATCGTCGAGGACGCCGGCTACAGCCGGGCGCCGCGCAACGTGCTCGACGGCCAGCGGCTCGACCTGAACCTCGCCGCCGGCAAGGACTTCGCCGACGGCCGCGGCAACATCACCGCCTATTTCGGCTATCGCAACGTCAAGCCGATCTTGCAGTCGGATCGCGACGTCTCCGCCTGCGCCTTCGATCCGAATCCCGAGAATAGCGCGCTGATCTGCGGCGGATCGTCGAACAACCAGTTCGGCCTGTTCAATCCGTTGACGGGTCCCGGCGCTGGCAGGCCCTCTCCCTTCGTCAACACCAAGGACGGCGCGAAGACCTGGGCGACCTATGGCCCGGAATATCGCTACAACACCGCGCCGCTCAACTATTTCCAGCGCAACGACACGCGCTACACCGCCGGCGGCTTCGCCCGCTTCGAGATCGCTCCGGCGGCCGAAGTCTATGCGAGCGGCATGTTCATGGACGATCGCACCAACTCGCAGGTGGCACCGTCCGCGCTGTGGCAAGGCGACACCTACACGATCAACTGCAACAACCCGTTGATGAGCGCGCAGCAGGGGCAACTGCTATGCGGCGCCGACTACGGCACCGCCGCGACGCAGGACCTGTTCATCGGCTATCGTCCGGTCGCCGGCAATGCCCGCCCGCGTCGCGACGACCTGCGCCACACCGACTTCCGCCTCTCCGGCGGCGTTCGCGGCCAGATCGCCGAAGGCATCCGCTACGATATCAATGCCCTCTATTCGCGTGTCCTCTTCCGCGAGACCTATCAGAACGACATCGATGCCCGCCTCGCCAACCGCGGGTTGCAGGTGGTCGACGTCAACGGCACGCCGACCTGCACCTCGGTGGTCGACGGCACCGATCCGAACTGCGTTCCGCTCGACGTGTTCGGCTATGGCGCAATCTCGCAGGACGCCTTCGACTATATCTACGTTCCCAGCTCGACCCGGGGGGTCGACAAGGAACAGGTCTACAGCGGCAACGTCAGTGCCGACCTCACCAGCTATGGCGTCGTGAGCCCCTGGGCGACCCGCGGCGTCGGCGTCGTGGTCGGCGTCGAGCACCGCCGCGAGAGCCTGGTGTTCCGCGCCGACGACGTCGCCCAGTCGAAGGGGACGACCGAATCGCAGGGCAAGTTCAACGTGAGCGAGATCTACGGCGAGCTCGAGGTCCCGATCCTGGAGGACCTGCCCTTCGCCAAGGCGCTGACGATCAACGGCGGCTATCGCCTCTCCGACTACAGCAGCCAGAGCAAGAAGATCTCGACCTACAAGTTCGAGGTCGAATACGCGCCCACGTCGGACCTCCGCTTCCGCGGCAGCTACAACCGCGCGATCCGCGCGCCGAACATCAGCGAGCTCTATGCCGGCCAGCAGGTCGGCAACGTTTCCGCGCAGGATCCCTGCTCGGGTCCGACGCCGGAAGCGAGCCTGGAGAAGTGCCTGGCGAGCGGCGTCACCCGCGAGCAATATGGCTCGATCCCGGAGTGTCCGTCGGAACAGTGCAGCGCATTGGGCGGCGGCAATCCCAACCTCCGGCCGGAGAAGGGCGACACCTTCACCGTCGGCACGGTCTTGACGCCGAACTTCCTGCCGCGCTTCTCGCTGTCGGTCGACTATTTCAACATCAAGGTGAAGGATTATATCAGCTCGGTCCCGACCTCGCTTGCGATCAGCCAGTGCTTCGCGACCGGCGACCCGTACTTCTGCGGGCTGTTCAACCGCGATCCGCGCACGGGCACGATTTTCGGACGTCAGGGCTATATCGTCTCGACCAACCTCAACACCGGGTCGCTCAAGACTTCCGGCTTCGACATCGTCGGCAGCTACACGCTTCCCACCGCGTCGGCGGGCACCTTCGCCCTCGACATGACGGGCACGCTGCTCGACGAGCTGGTGACCGAGCCGCTTCCGGGTCTCGGCTCCTACGACTGCAAGGGGCTGTTCGGCCCGACCTGCGGCCAGCCCACGCCGGCATGGCGCCATCAGGCGCGCCTGACCTGGACCGATGCCGACAAGATCGGCAGCATCTCGCTCAACTGGCGCTACATCGGCAAGACGAAGCTCAGCACCAACACCGACGACCCGTTCCTGACGAGCGAGACCTATTCGTCTGTGAACAGCTCGATCAGGGCGTACAACTACTTCGACCTCGCCGGCACGCTGAAGGTGGAGGAAGGCGTGACCTTCCGCGCTGGCGTCAACAACCTGTTCGACCGAGATCCGCCGGCGATCGCGCAGGGCAACCTCTACGCCTTCGGCAACGGCAACACCTATCCGGGCGTGTACGACGTCGCCGGACGGACGGTGTTCATGGGGATCAGCGCCAACTTCTGATCCGACCCGCGGCAGGTTCCCGCACGGGGCCTGCCGCCTGATGATGGAAAACCGGGCGATCCGTGCAGGATCGCCCGTCTCCCTGCCTTCCGGAGATCGACCGTGACCAGCACCCGCCGCCGCACCGCGCTTCTCGCAACGCTGGCGCTGGCGGCGCTCGGCAGCGCTCCGGCGATGGCAGCCCCACCGGCCGATCCGCGCCCCGAGTGGGAACAGCCGGAGGTCTTCCAGATCGGCAAGGAGCCCGCGCATGCGAGCTTCCGCGGCTATCCGACCCGCGCCGAAGCGCTGGCCGACAAGCCAGAGCAGTCGCGTTATCACCGCTCGCTCGACGGCGACTGGCAGTTCGCCTTTTCGCCCAATCCCGAGGCGCGGCCGAAGGACTTCTTCCGCCCCGACTACGACGCGTCGGCGTGGAAGACGGCGAAGGTCCCCGGCATCCTTCAGGCGCAGGGCTATGGCCAGCCGCTGTTCAGCGGCGCGGGCTATCCGTTCGGCGCCAACCAGCCGCTGGTGCGCCACGACATGAACGAGGTCGGCTCCTATCGCCGCACGTTCGAGGTGGGTCCCGACTGGAGCGATCGCGACGTGTTCCTGACGATCGGCGCGGCGGGGGCGGCCTATTACGTCTGGGTCAACGGCGAGCGCGTCGGCTACAGCGAGGACTCCAAGCTCCCGTCCGAGTTCGACGTGACGCCGCACCTGCGGCAGGGGCGCAACGTCGTCGCGATCGAACTCTATCGCTACGCCGACGGCAGCTATCTGGAGGACCAGGATTTCTGGCGGCTCAGCGGGATCGAGCGCAGCGTCACGCTCTATGCCGCGCCCAAGACCCGCATCCGCGATTTCGAGGCACGCGCGGGGCTGACCAACGGCTACCGCGACGGCACGCTCGACCTGAGCGTGGCGGTGGCGGGCAGGAAGGCGCCGGCGCGCGTGCGGGCGACAGTGCTCGACGGCGACACGGCGCTGCTGGCCCGCGACGCCGCCGTGAGCGGGGCTGACCGGACGGCGACAGTGCGCGCCACCCTGCCCGGCATCCGCACTTGGTCGGCCGAGCGGCCGGACCTTTACACGCTGCTGGTCGAACTGCTCGACGCCAAGGGGCAGGTGATCGAGGCGACGCGGCAGCGCATCGGCTTTCGCACGATCGAGATCGTCGACAACGAGGTACGGGTGAACGGCAAGCGGGTGATGATCCGCGGCGTCAACCGCCACGAGCACGATCCCAACACCTTCCGCGTGCTTTCCGAGAACAGCATGCGCAAGGACATAGAATTGATGAAGCGCGCCAACGTCAATGCGGTGCGCAACTCGCACTATCCCAACGATCCGCGCTGGTATGCGCTCACCGACGAATACGGCCTCTACGTGATGGACGAGGCCAATATCGAGAGCCACACCTATATGGCGATGGGCAATTCCAGCCCGGATCGCTCCAAGCACCAGCTGGGATTCCAGCCGGAATGGGCGGCTGCGCACCTGGACCGCGTGCAGCGCATGGTCGAGCGCGACAAGAACCATCCGTCGGTCGTGTTCTGGTCGCTCGGCAACGAAGCCGGCATCGGCCCGAACTTCGAGGCGGCGGGCCGCTGGGCCAAGCGGCGCGACCCGACCCGGCTGCTCAACTATCTCGGCTGGGGCACGCTGATCTGGCGGCACGATCCCAACCCCTATGTCGACGTCTATGCGCCGATGTACGACGACATCGAGAAGATGGTCGACTACGCCAACGCGCCCGAATTCACCCAGCCGATGATCCAGTGCGAATATGCGCACGCGATGGGCAACAGCCTGGGCAACCTGCAGGACTATTGGGACGTGATCCGCGCCCACAAGAAGCTGCAGGGCGGCTTCGTCTGGGACTGGGTGGACCAGACGATGCTGCGCACGGACGCGAACGGGCGCGAATATTGGGCACAGGGGTTCGATTATGGCCCCAGCCCGATCGGCGACGACAGCACGATCGGCGACGGCGTGATCCAGGCGGATCGCACCCCCGATCCCGAATATTACGAGCTCGCCAAGGTCTATGCGCCGGTCGCGTTCGAGGCGGTGGATGCGCGCGCCGGCCGCTTCACGCTGATCAACCGCCACGACCATATCGGGCTGGAAGGCTTCCGCTTCGACTGGGAGCTGCTGGAGAATGGCATCGCGGTGGCGCGCGGCGACGCGACGGCACAGCCCACGCCGGCCGGCGCCCGCTCCCCGCTGGAGATCGCGCTGCCACCGCGGAGCAATCCGGATGCCGAGTTTCGCGTGGTGCTGCGCGCCCATGCGGCAGCGGGGACGGTGCCGATGGTGCCCGAAGGCACGGTGATGGCGTGGGAGCAGTTCGCGCTGGAGGGGCCGGCAAGCCCCCTGCCCGCCTTCGCCGCAACCGGCGTGAAGCCGGTCGCGCGGGGCGGCACCTTGCAGCTTGCTGCGGCAGGCGCGGTGCTGGAGGTCGATGCCAAGACGGGCCTGCTCGCGCGCTATGCGGCGAACGGGCGCTCGCTGCTGACGGGTGGCGCGCCCAATTTCTGGCGTGCGCCGACCGACAACGACATTGGCACCGGCATTCCCAAGACGCATGCGATGTGGAAGCTGTTCTCCGAGAAGCGCACCCTCACCGCCGCCCGGATCGAGGGCGATGCGATCGTCGTGCGCTACGACATCGGCGCGGGGGCGGTGCGGTTCGACACGCGCTATCGCATGGCCGCGGACGGTGCGGTGCGGGTGGAGGCGCGCTTCGACCCGTTGCGCGACGACCTGCCCGATCCGCTGCGCATCGGCCTCGCCTTCGCGACGCCGCCGGCGCTCGACCGGGTACAATGGTATGGCCGGGGTCCGCAGGAGACCTATTCGGACCGCAAGACCGGCGGGCTGATCGCGGTGCACGCCGGGACGCTCGCCGAGCAGTATCACGACTATGCCCGCCCGCAGGAGACAGGGGCCAAGCAGGACGTGCGCTGGGTGGCGCTGTCCGGCGCGGCCGGCGGCGTGCGGGTGACGGGCGCACAGCCGCTGTCGGTCAACGCGCTCGCCTTCCCCTATGCCGACCTGGAGATGAAGCCGGTCGGCGAGGCGCACAGCTCCGACATCCGGCCGCACGGCGACGGCACGCTGCTGGTCGACGCGATCCAGTCCGGCGTCGGCGGCGACACCGGCTGGAACCTCGACGGCCGGCCGCATGTCAAATACCGCGTCCCGCTGACACCGCGCAGCTTCGCCTTCGAGATCCGGCCCGCAACCACCAGGAACTGACATGACCCTTGCCAAGCTGCTCGCCGGGGCTGCGGTCGCCGCGCTGCTGTCGCTTCCCGCCCCTGCGCTCGCCGGCACACCGGATCGGGCGGCGTACGAGCGGTCGATCGACCTGCGCGAAGACTGGATGATGCTGACCCGCGACGTGGCGGGCGAAGCCACGTGGAGCGCGGATGGGTCCCGCTTCGCCTATCGCAAGACGGTGGCGCGCGGCTTCGCCTTCGTGACCGTCGACGCGCAGACGCTCGCCAAGACGCCGTCGTTCGACGCCGCGCGGCTGGCGGCGGCGCTCGGGGAAGCCACGGCCAGCAAGGTCGATCCGCTGTGGTTGCCGTTCGAACGCTTCGCCTTTGGTGAAGGCGACACCATTGCGTTCGAGATCGACGATGCCCGCTGGCAGTGCGATCTGGCGACCTATCGCTGCTCGCGGCAGCACCGGGGCGAGCAGCAGCGGCCGCGCGGCTTCGGCGTGGTGCGCGACCTCAGCGTCCCCGCCGACAATCACCCCCGCCGCTCGCCCGACGGACGGCTCGAGGCGCTGGTGATCGACGACAATGTCGTGGTGCGCAGCGCCGATGGCAGCGATCCCGTGACGCTCAGCACCGACGGCACGCCGGGCGACTTCTACGATCCCGAGACCATCCGCTGGTCGCCGGACTCGCGGCATCTGGTCGCCTATCGCGTACGGCCCGGCTACCCGCGGCAGGTGACGCGCGTCGCCGCCGCGCCGCCGGACTCGCTCCCGCCGCAGGTGCGTACCCAGCTCTACCCCAAGCCCGGCGATGCCGTGGACCAGGAGCGGCCGGTGCTGTTCGACGTTCCGGGACGCCGCCGCATCGAGGTCGCCGACACGCTCTTCCCCAATCCCTACCAGCTGTCCGACGTGAAATGGCGCAAGGACGGACGCAGCTTCGCGTTCGAATATCTGCGCCGCGGCCATCAGCTTGCACGCGTGATCTCCGTCGATGCCGAGACCGGCGCCGCCCATGCCGCGGTGACGGAGGACGCGAAGACGTTCTTCTACTGGGACCGCCGCTTCAGCCACGACGTCGGCGGGCTCGGCCGCGAAATCCTGTGGACCTCGGAACGCGACGGCTGGAACCACCTCTACCTGATCGACGGCCGCACCGGCCGGGTGAAGACCCAGATCACCCGCGGCGCCTGGGTGGTGCGCGAGGTGGTCCATGTCGATGACGCCAAGCGCCAGATCTGGTTCGCGGCGAGTGGCATGCATCCGGGCAAGGACCCGTATTACAAACACTACTTCCGCGTAGACTTCGACGGCCGCCATCTGGTGGCGCTCACCACCGCCGATGCGACGCACGCGCTGCGCTTCTCCCCCGACATGACCCGCTACGTAGACACCTACTCGCGGGTCGACCTGCCCAACGTTTCCGAGCTGCACGACGCGCGCGACGGGCGGCTGATCGCCACCTTGGAGCGCGGCGACATCAGCCGGCTCACCGCCGCCGGCTTCCGCCCGCCCGAGCCGTTCGTCGCCAAGGGCCGCGACGGCAAGACCGACATTTGGGGCCTGGTGGTGCGCCCGCGCGACTATGATCCGGCCAAGCGCTATCCGGTGATCGAGAACATCTACGCCGGCCCGCACGACAGCTTCGTGCCCAAGAGCTTCTGGCCGTTCGGCTATCATTCGGGTGGCGACAAGGTCATCGGCATGCAGGCGCAGGCCGACCTGGGCTTCATCGTCGTCCAGATCGACGGCATGGGCACCGCCAATCGCTCCAAGGCGTTCCACGACGTCGCGTGGAAGAACCTGGCGGACTCCGGCTTCCCCGATCGCATCGCCTGGCACAAGGCGTTGGCGGCGAAGGACCCGTCGTACGACATCGGCCGCGTCGGCATCTACGGCGCCTCGGCCGGCGGGCAGAGCACGCTCAACGCGCTGCTGTTCCATCCCGACTTCTACAAGGCGGGGGTCGCCTATGCCGGCTGCTACGACAACCGCATGGACAAGATCAGCTGGAACGAACAGTGGCTCGGCTGGCCCGTGGACGAGAGCTATGCCGCCGCCTCGGGCGTCGATCATGCCGGCAACCTCCAGGGCGAGCTGCTGATGATCGTCGGCGAGCAGGACAGCAACGTCGATCCCGCCTCCACGATGCAGGTCGCCGATGCGCTGATCCGCGCGGGCAAGGACTTCGAGCTGCTGGTGCTCCCCAACGAGGAGCATAGCGTCGGGCGCTCGACCGGGCCGATCGACTATGTCCAGCGGCGCCAGTTCGACTTCTTCGTCCGCACGCTCCAGCACGCGTCGACGCCAAACTGGAACGCGGCGGATCGCTCTGAGTAATTCCGCAAACAAATTGCCGAATGGTGGCGAAGCCCTCTTCCGTCCGCCGCGTCGCCGGGTACACTCGCGACATGATCCGCCTCCGTCCCCGCTTCGCCTCCGTTGCCGCGCTCGCGCTGGCAATGCCCATGCTGCTCGCCAACGGCTATGACGACGTCGATCCGCGGATCGGCACCGGCGGCGAAGGCCACACCTTCCCCGGCGCCGTCGCCCCGTTCGGCATGGTGCAGCTGAGCCCGGATACCGACACGGGATGCGAGATCCGCGAATGCTATCCGCACGCGGCCGGCTATCGCTACGACGATCCGACCATCCAGGGGTTCTCGCACACCCATTTTTCGGGCGCGGGCCATTCGGACCTCGGCGACTTTCTGGTGATGCCGGTGTCCGGCGACGCCGTGCCGCTGGAGCCAGGCGATCCCAAGCAGCCGGGATCGGGCTATCGCTCGCGCTTCAGCCATGCCGACGAGGTCGCCCAGCCCGGCTATTATGCGGTGACGCTCAGCGACGCCGGCGTGCGTGCGGAGATGACCGCAGGCACCCGCGTCGGCGTGCATCGCTACACGTTCCAGAAGGACAAGGCCGCGCACCTGCTGCTCGATCTGCGCAGCTCGCTCTACAACTATCCCGGCAAGATCCTGTGGTCGTCGCTGCGGATGCGGCCGGACGGCACCGTCACGGGCTCGCGGATGACGCGCGGCTGGGCGCCGGGGCGCAAGCTGTTCTTCGCGATGCGCTTCTCGGCGCCGGTCCAGAGCCACGCCTTCGTCAGCACCGAAAAGGACGTGAAGTACAAGGGCTTCCAGACCCCCGGCCGCGGCAGCGATGCGGTGGCCGAGCGCATGGGGCAGGCGCTGGTCGGGCGGCTCGACTTCGGCACGCTCGAAGCGCCGCTGGAGGTGAAGGTCGCAATCTCCTCGGTCGACGAGGCGGGGGCGATCGCCAACCTCGCCAGCGAGGACGGCGGGTTCGACGCGGTGCGCGCGGAAACCCGGGGCGCCTGGCAGAAGGCGCTGTCGGCGGTCGAGATCGACGCCCCCGCGCCGATGCGCCGCAACCTCTACACCGCCCTCTACCACACGCTGATCGCCCCCTCGGTCGCGGGCGACGTCGACGGGCGCTATCGCGGGCCGGACAATGCCGTGCACCAGGCGGACGGCTTCACCTTCCGCTCGACCTTTTCGCTGTGGGACACGTTCCGCGCCGAGCATCCGCTCCTGACGCTGGTCGCGCCCGAGCAGGCCAACACCGACATGGTCCGCTCGCTGATCGCCAGTCAGAAGGCGAGCCCCGACGGCATCCTGCCGGTGTGGCAGTTCCAGGGGCGCGAGACCTGGACGATGATCGGCTATCACGCGGTGCCGGTGATCGCCGACGCGTACCTGAAGGGGATCGGCGGGTTCGACGCGAATGCGGCGCTCGACGCGATGGTCGCGAGCGCGACCTACGCGCCCTACGGCGGTCTGGGCGACTATCAGAAGCTGGGCTATGTCGCGATCGACCGCGAGCCGGAAGCGGCGTCGAAGACGGTCGAATATGCGTACGACGACTGGACGATCGCGCGCATGGCCGAGAAGCTGGGACGTAGCGACGTGGCCAAGCGCTTCTACGCGCGCGCCGGCAACTGGCGGAACAGCTTCGATGCCAAGACCGGCTTCGTCCGCGCCCGCAAGAGCGACGGTGCGTTCCGCACCCCGTTCGATCCGACCGCGATCAACTATGGGTCCGACTATACCGAGGGCAACGCCTGGCAGTACAGCTGGTTCGTGCCACAGGACCAGGCGGCGCTGTTCCGCGCGATGGGCGGGGACGCCAAGACTGTCGCCAAGCTCGACGCGATGTTCGAGTACGACAACTCCAAGCTTGACTACAGCCATGCCGAGGACATCGCCGGGCTGATCGGCCAATACATCCACGGCAACGAACCGAGCCACCACGTCGCCTATCTCTACGCCTATGCCGGCGCGCCGTGGCGCACCCAGGCACGGCTCAAGCAGATCGTCGACAGCCAGTACAAGCCGACGCCCGATGGCCTGTCGGGCAACGACGACCTCGGTCAGATGTCGGCGTGGCTGATGTTCACCGGGCTCGGCTTCTATCCCGTCACGCCGGGCAGCCTGGAATATGTGATCGGCCGCCCGTTCGTCGAGCGCGCGGCGATGAACCTGCCCAACGGCAAGCGCTTCACCGTGGTGACCGAGGGGCTGAGCGACGCCAACCTCTACGTCGGCAAGGTGTCGCTCAACGGCAAGCCGCTCGCCCGCACCTATCTGCGTCACGACGAGATCATGGCCGGCGGCGAGCTGCGCTTCACCATGCAAGCGGCGCCGAACCGCAGCTGGGGTACGGCGGCAAGCGCGCGTCCCTATTCGATGAGCACCCGGCGCTGAGGCTGTAGACGATCCCCGCCTCTGTCCGTCACCCCAGCGAAAGCTGGGATCTCCCCGGGGGCAGGCGGAGCAGGAGTCGCACGAGACCCCAGCTTTCGCTGGGGTGACGGAGATAATTGCGGCGATATCTCCACCGCGAGGAAAACGGGAACACCATGCTGGAAGTGTGCATCGACGAGCCCGCCGGGATCGAAGCGGCGGTAGCGGGTGGAGCAGACCGGATCGAGCTTTGCGCGGCGCTGTCGGTCGGGGGGCTGACCCCGCCCGCGGCGCTGGTCCGTCTCGCCGCGCAGGCACCGATCCCCGTGCACCTGCTCGCCCGTCCGCGCGACGGCGACTTCCGCTACACCGACGTCGAGGCGGCGATGATCGCCGACGACATCACGCTCGCGGCGGACGCGGGGCTTGCCGGAGTGGTGATCGGCGCGAGCGCGGCCGACCGCTCGCTCGACGCGCCGCTGCTCGCCCGACTGGTGGCCCATGCGCGCGACGCGGGGACGAAGCGAGGCGCGCCGCTGTCGCTGACGCTCCACCGCGCCTTCGATCTGTGTCCCGACTTGCCGGCGGCGCTCGATGTCGCGATCGAGCTGGGCTTCGACCGCGCGCTCACCTCGGGCGGCGAGCCGCGCGCTGTCGACGCGCTGCCGATGCTCGAGGCGCTGCACCGCCGCGCCGCCGGGCGGATCACGATCCTCCCCGGCAGCGGCATCGATTCCGCCACCCTGCCCGCGATCCTCACCACCGGCGTGGTGGAGGCGCATGCCTCGTGCCGCAGCGCGACCGGGGATGCTGGGGAGGTCGAGCGTCGGTTCGGCTTCCAGAGCGGGCCGCGGCTGCGCACCGATGCGACCAAGGTGCGCGAATTGAAGCGTATCCTGCAATCGGCACGATAGGACCTTGTAGCGTACCAATCTGTAACTTATCATCCGCCGCATGGAACAAGGGGCAACGACGGTGGACGCGCGCGCCACCCTGATGGCGAGCGAAGCGCGCGAGGCCGGCGATGCCGTCCGCCGCCTGCTCGATGCCAATGCGGCGACGCTGGCGACGCTTGGCGAGCGGCTCCGGGCGAACCCGCCGAAAGTGGTCGTCACCGTCGCGCGCGGGTCCTCCGACCATGCCGCGACCTACGGCAAATATCTGATCGAGACGCTGGTCGGGGTGCCGGTCGCCTCCGCCGCGCCGTCGGTGGCGAGCGTCTACACCGCGACGGTCGCGCCCGGCGACTTCCTGTGCATCGCGATTTCGCAGAGCGGCCGCAGCCCGGATCTGCTCGCAACCGTCCAGGCGCAGAAGGACGCCGGCGCACATGTCGTCGCGCTCGTCAACGACGAGAGTTCGCCGCTCGCGGGCATGGCCGACACGCTCGTCGGGCTGAAGGCGGGCCCCGAGAAGTCCGTGGCTGCGACCAAGTCCTACATCACGTCGCTCGCCGGACTGGCCGCGATCGTTGCCGCCTGGAGCGAGGATGCCGCGCTCGGCGAAGCGCTCGCCGTGCTTCCCGAAGGGCTGCATCAGGCGCGCGATCTCGACTGGAGCGCCGCGGGCGACGCCCTCGCCGACGCCTGCAACCTCTTCGTGATCGGCCGCGGCTACAGCCTCGGCATCGCCCAGGAAGCGGCGCTCAAGTTCAAGGAAACCAGTGGCTTGCACGCGGAAGCGTTCAGCGCCGCTGAAGTTCGCCACGGTCCGATGGCGATCGTTGGCGAGGGGTTTCCGGTGCTCGCCTTCGCGACCTCCGATGCGGCCGGCGACAGCGTGCGCGAGGCGGCGGCCGAATTCGCCAGCCGCGACGCGCGTGTCTGTCTTGCCGATGCGCGTGCGGGTCTCGACGCGACGCTGCCGAGCATCGCCGGCCATCCCGCGATCGAGCCGATCCTGATGGTGCAGAGCTTCTATCTGATGACCAATGCGCTGGCGGTGGCGCGCGGCTTCGATCCCGACCGCCCGCAGCATCTGCGCAAGGTTACCGAAACCCGATGACCAAGATCCGCTTCGCCAACGGCCGCGTCCTGACCGCCGACGGCACGCTCGACGGCGCGACCTTCGAGGTCGTCGAAGGCCGCATCGTCGAGATCGACGCCGCGGCCGGCGCGGCCGACGAGGAGATCGACCTGGCCGGCGGGTTCGTCGTCCCCGGCTTCATCGACGTGCAGGTCAACGGCGGCGGCGGCGTGCTGTTCAACGACGAACCGACGGCCAAGGGTATCGACGCGATCGGCCGCGGCCACGCGCCATTCGGCACCACCGGTTTCCTGCCGACCCTTATCAGCGATCCGCCAGAAGCGATTGAAAAGGCGCTCGATGCCAACGAGGCGGCGATCGAAGCCGGCGTGCCCGGCTGCATCGGCGTCCACATCGAAGGCCCGGTGATCAACGCCGCGCGCAAGGGCATCCACGATCCCGAGAAGTTCCGCCGGCTCGACGCGACGCTGATCGAGCTGCTCGCCCGCCCGCGTCAGGGCAAGGTGCTGCTGACGCTCGCGCCCGAGATGGTGTCCGAGGAGGATATCCGCACCCTCGCCGCCGCCGGCGTGATCCTGAGCGTCGGCCACAGCGATGCCGACCACGACACCGTCGCCGCGGCGTTCGCGGCCGGGATGACCGGCGTCACGCACCTCTACAACGCGATGTCGCCGCTCAAGCACCGCGAGCCCGGCGTCGTCGGCGCGGCGCTCGACAGCGGCAGCGTCTATCTCGGCGTGATCGCCGACGGCTTCCACGTCCACGACGCGGCGTTGCGCATCGCGATGCGCGCCCATCCGCGCGACCGCTTTATGCTGGTGACCGACGCGATGTCCTGCGTCGGTTCGAACGTGAACAGCTTCGAGCTGCACGGGCGTACCATCCGCGTCGAGAACGGCTGCTGCCTGGGCGAGGACGGCACGCTTGCCGGCTCCGCGCTGGACATGACGGGGGCGTTCCGCCACGCCGTCACCCGGCTCGGGCTCAGCCACGAGGACGCCGCGGCGATGGCCGCGACCAATCCGGCGGCATTCCTGGGGCTGTCGCACGATCGTGGCGCGCTCGCGCCGGGGCTGCGCGCGGACTGGGTTTGCCTTACCCACGACCTGCAGCCGGCAGGCACCTGGATCGCCGGCACCAAGATCGCCTGACCTTTTGGAGGACGCCCTGAGCACGACCACGCCGACCGTATCGATCGACGACCAGGCCGGAGCCATCGTCCTTCACGCTCCGATGCAGGGCTGGCGCAGCGCGCTGGCCGAAGTGCCCGATCCGGTGTTCGCGCAAGGGATGCTGGGCGCGGGCGTCGCGATCGACCCGACCGGCGACACCGTCCACGCCCCGTGCGACGGCGTCGTGCGCGCGCTTCAGCCGACCGGCCACGCGGTGACCATCGCCGCCGCCGAGGGTGCCGAGATCCTGATCCACGTCGGCGTCGACACGGTGGCGCTCGGCGGCCGCGGGTTCGAGCCGCTGGTCGCCGCCGGCGATCGCGTCTCGCGCGGCGATCCGCTGATCCGCTTCGACCTCGACCTTCTGGTGCGAGAAGCGCCGTCGGTGGTCACGCCGGTCCTGCTGCTCGAGAGCGAGCACTATGCGCTGGCGGCGCTCGGCGATGCGAACGGACCGGTCGCGGTCGGCGATCCGCTGTTCACCCTCGTCCCGCGCGACGTCGCCGCACCGGCGGAAGCCGCGGATCGGGACGGCCCGGTCGTCGTGCGCGAGCTGCTGGTGCCGCTGGCGCATGGCATCCACGCCCGCCCCGCGGCGCGAATCCGCGAGACCGCGGCGCGCTTCTCGGCCGAAGTCACCATCGCGAAGGGCGAGCGTTCGGCCAATGCGCGCAGCCCTGTCGCGCTGCTGACGCTCGGCGCACGGCTGGGCGACGCCATCCGGATCGAGGCGCACGGCGCCGACGCCGAAGCCGCGGTCGCCGCGGTCGCCGACCTGATCGCGAGCGGCATGGGCGAAGCAGCCGACCCGAGCACGCCGCCGCCCGCGGCCGAGCCGGTCGCCGCCCCCGCCCCGCCCGCTACCCTGTCGGCCGACGGACGGCTCGCCGGCGTCACCGCCTCGCCCGGCGTGGCGATCGGCCATGCCCGCACGCTCCACCTCGCCGAGATCGCGGTCGATCCGGTCGGCGTCGGCGCGGAGGAAGAGCGGGCGCGGCTCGAGCAGGCACTGCGCAGCCTCGGCACCAAACTCGATGCCGAAGCCGTCAGCGCCAGCGGCCCGCGCCGGTCGATCCTCGCCGCGCACCGCGCGATGCTCGACGACGCCGGGCTGCGGGACGCGGCGCTGGCGGTGATCGCGGACGGCGGCAGCGCCGGCCACGCCTGGCGCGAGGCGATCCGCCCCCAGGCCGAGGCGCTGCGCGCGACCGGCGACGCCCACCTCGCCGAGCGCGCCGACGACATGCGCGACCTCGAACGCCGCGTCCTGTCGCTGCTGATGGGGATCGAGGATGCGCCGATCGCCTTCCCGCCCGACACGATCCTGCTCGCCGAGGATCTGCTGCCCTCGCAGCTGATGGCGCTCGATCCCGCCAACGTCGTCGGCTTCTGCGTCGAAAAGGGCGGCCCGACCTCGCACGTCGCGATCCTCGCGGCGAGCATGGGGCTGCCGGCCCTGGTCGCCACCGGTCCTGCGCTGCACGCAATCGCCGAGGGATCGATGCTGATCCTCGACGCCGACGCCGCCGTGCTCCAGGTCGCGCCCGAGGCGGACGCACTCGCCGCCGCCCGCGACCGCGTCGCCGAGCGGCACGCGCGCCGTGCGGAGGCGCAGGCGAACGCCGCCGCCCCCTGCCACATGGCCGGCGGCGAGCGCATCGAGGTGTTCGCCAACCTCGGCTCGCGCGCCGATGCCGAGCTGGCGGTCGTCAATGGTGCCGAGGGCTGCGGGCTGCTGCGCACCGAGTTCCTGTTCCTGGAACGCGACACCGCTCCCTCGCTCGCCGAGCAGACCGCGGAGTATCAGGGGATCGCCGACGCGCTCGGCGGCCGCCCGGTGATCGTGCGGCTGCTCGACGTGGGCGGCGACAAGCCCGCGCCCTATCTGCCGATCGCGCCCGAGGAGAACCCGGCGCTGGGCCTGCGCGGTATCCGCGTCGGCTTCGCCAATCCGCAGCTGCTCGACGAACAGATCCGCGCCATCCTGCGCGTCCAGCCCACCGGCCAGTGCCGCATCATGATCCCGATGATCGCCAGCCTCGACGAGCTGCGGCAGGTCCGCACCGCCGTCGATCGTCTTCGTACCGAGCTCGGTATCGCCGAGCCGGTCGAGGTGGGGGTGATGATCGAGACGCCGGCTGCCGCGGTCACCGCCGACCTGCTCGCCGCCGAAGCGGACTTCCTGTCGGTGGGTACCAACGACCTCACCCAATATGCGCTGGCGATGGACCGCGGCAATCCGGCGGTCGCCGCCGGCATCGACGGGCTCCATCCGGCGGTGCTGCGGATGATCGCCGAGACGTGCCGCGGTGCCGCCCGTCACGATCGCTGGACCGGCGTGTGCGGCGGCCTCGCTTCCGATCCGCTGGCGGTGCCGATCCTGCTCGGTCTCGGCGTCACCGAGCTGTCCGCCACCGCGGCGCTGGTGCCGGAGATCAAGGCGCTGGTCGCCAGCCTGTCGATGGACGCGTGCCGCGCCCACGCCGCCGCCGCGCTCCAGTGCGGGTCCGCCGCCGAAGTCCGCACCCTCGCCCGGGAGTTCCGCGCATGAAGATCCTCGAAGCGCTGCAGCCGCTCGGCCGGGCGCTGATGCTCCCGATCGCGGTGCTGCCGGTCGCGGGGCTGATGCTCCGGCTCGGCCAGCCCGACCTGCTCGACATCGCCTTCCTCAGCGCGGCCGGCGATGCGCTGTTCTCCCACCTGGGGCTGCTGTTCGCGATCGGCGTCGCCACCGGCTACGCCCGCGACGGCAACGGCGCAGCCTGTCTCGCCGGCATCGTCTGCTTCCTGGTCGCGACCGAGGCAGCGAAGGTGCTGCTGACGGTCCCGCCGGAAGTCGCCCAGGGCATGGATGCGAGCGCCGCCGAACTGGCTGTCGCGGCGTGGAAGGCCAAGGCGATCGCCCGCCTCGACGTGCCGATCGGCATTCTGTCGGGCCTCACCGGCGGCATCTTCTACAACCGCTTCTCGGGCATCAAGCTGCCGGAATATCTCGCCTTCTTCGGCGGGCGGCGGTTCGTGCCGATCGTCAGCGGCGTTGCCGGGCTGGTGCTTGCGATCGCCGTCGGCACCAGCTTCCATGCGCTGAGCGCCGGGATCGACGGCATGGGTCACGGCATCGCCGATGCCGGCGGCTTCGGCCTGTTCGCGTTCGGCCTGCTCAACCGGCTGCTGCTGGTGACGGGGCTGCACCACCTCCTCAACAACGTCTTCTGGTTCGTGCTGGGCGACTACAACGGCGCGGCGGGCGATCTCCGCCGCTTCTTCGCGGGCGACCCGGACGCCGGCAGCTTCATGGCCGGCTTCTTCCCGGTCATGATGTTCGGCCTGCCCGCCGCGTGCCTCGCCATGTACCGCACCGCGCTGCCCGAGCGACGCAAGGCGGTCGGCGGCATGTTGTTCAGCCTCGCGCTCACCTCGGCGCTGACCGGCGTGACCGAGCCGATCGAGTTCAGCTTCATGTTCCTGGCGCCGGTGCTCTACGCGGTACATGCGGTGCTGACCGGCCTGTCGATGGCGCTGATGGACGTGCTGGGCGTCAAGCTCGGCTTCGGCTTCTCGGCCGGGCTGTTCGACTATGCGCTCAACTACGGCAAGTCGACGCGTCCGCTGCTGCTGATCCCGGTCGGACTCGTCTATTTCGCGCTCTACTACGGCATCTTCAGCTTCGTGATCCGGCGCTTCAACCTCCAGACGCCGGGCCGCGAGCCGGAAGCGGCCGCCCCCGCGACGGGCGCCAGCGTGTCCGCCGACGGCCGCGGCGCGGCCTTCGCGCAGGCGCTCGGCGGCGCGGCGAACCTCACCGAGGTGGGCGCCTGCACCACCCGCCTGCGCCTGATCGTCGCCGACCAGAGCAAGGTGGACGAGCCGACGCTCAAGGCGCTCGGCGCACGCGGCATCATCCGCCCGTCGGACAAGGCGGTGCAGGTGGTGCTCGGCCCGATCGCGGATGTGGTCGCGGTCGAGATCCGCGACGCGCTGGCGATGCCGATCGCACTGGCACCGAGCGAGGCGCCAAAGGAGTCGAGCGAAGCCCGCCTCACGCCCGCGCTGGTCGCGGCGCTGGGCGGCGCGGCGAACGTCGGCTCGGTGAGCGTACACGGCAACCGCATCCGCGTCGAGCTGGCCGAGGCCGTCGCCGAGCAGGACAAGCTGGCGGCGCTCGGCGTCCGTGCGGTCGCGCAGCCTGCCGCAGGGCTCGCCCATCTGCTGGTCGCACCCGACGCGGTCGACGGGCTGGTCGCGCGCGGCTGAGCGCCGCCTCAGGCGTCGAGCAGCCGCTCGATGTGTGCGGCGAGCGCCTCGGGCTTGGTGGTGGGCGCATAGCGTTCCACCGCCAGGCCCTGGCGGTCGACCAGGAACTTGGTGAAGTTCCACTTGATGCCCGTGCTGCCGAGCAGCCCCGGCGCTTGACGCTTCAACGCACGGAAGATCGGCGCGGCATCGTCGCCGTTGACGTCGATCTTGGCGAACAGCGGGAAGGATACGTCGTAGGTCAGCGAACAGAAGGTCGCGATCTCCGCCGCATCGCCCGGCTCCTGCGCGCCGAACTGGTTGCACGGAAAGCCGAGCACCGCGAAGCCGCGGTCGACGTAGCGACGGTGCAGCGCCTCCAGCCCCTCATATTGCGGCGTGAAGCCGCATTTGGAGGCCGTGTTGACCACCAGCAGCACCTTGCCGGCATGGTCCTCCAGCGTGGTGCTGCTGCCGTCGGTGCGGGTCACGGGGATGTCGGTGATCGCGGTCATGGCGTCGGCTCCTCGCTTATCCCAGCACGCCCTCGTGCAACCGCACGACGCGATCCATCCGCTGCGCGAGCCGCTCGTTATGGGTGGCGATCAGCGCGGCCGATCCTTCGTGGCGGACGAGCCGCAGGAACTCGGCGAGCACTACGTCGGCGGTCGCCTCGTCGAGGTTGCCGGTGGGCTCGTCGGCCAGCACCAGCGCGGGCTGGGTCGCGAGCGCGCGGGCGACGGCGACGCGCTGCTGCTCGCCGCCCGACAGCTGGCTCGGGCGATGGGCGAGACGGTGACCAAGCCCGAGTGCCGAGAGCAACGCCTGCGCGCGCGCCTCGGCATTGGGCCGCTCGCTGCCGGCGATCAGCTGCGGCAGGACGACGTTCTCGACCGCGTTGAAGTCCGGCAGCAGGTGGTGGAACTGGTAGATGAAGCCCAGCCGTTCGCGCCGCATGGCGGTGCGGCCGGCGCTGTCGAGCCGTGCCGCCTCGACGCCCGCGATGCGGATCGATCCCTCGAACCCGCCCTCGAGCAGCCCGACCGCCTGGAGCAGCGTCGACTTGCCCGACCCAGAAGGCCCGAGCAGCGCGACGATCTCGCCGGGCCCGACCGCCAGGTCGATGCCGCGCAGCACGTCGATCGTCTGCTCGGCCTGGGTGAAGCTGCGCCGCAGCCCCTGAGTCTGCAGCACCGGTTCAGTCATAGCGAAGCACCTGCACGGGATCGGTGTTGGCAGCCTTGAAGGCCGGGTAGAGGGTGGCGAGGAAGGCCAGCAGCAGCGCGACCACCGCGATGGTCGCGATCTCGACCGGGTCGACCTTCGACGGCAGCGTGGTGAGGAAGCGCACGGTCGGGTCCCAGATGTTCTGGCCGGTGACCAGCCCGATGAAGCGCACGACCGCCTGGCGGAAGTGGAGGAACACGAAACCGAGCACCAGCCCGGCGCCGACGCCGAGCGCGCCTACCGTCGTACCCACGATCATGAAGATCCGCAGCAGGCTGGCCCGACTCGCCCCCATCGTCCGCAGGATCGCGATGTCGCGGGTCTTGGCACGCACCAGCATGATCAGGGACGACAGGATGTTGAACACCGCGACCAGGATGATGATCGACAGCACGGTGAAGGTGACGATCCGGTCGACCGCCAGCGCCTCGAACAGCTGCGAGTTGAGCTGGCGCCAGTCGACGATCTGGCCGCGGTTGCCGACCTTGTCGACCAGCGGCGCCATGATCTGCTCGACCCGATCGGCATCGACCGTGTCGATCTCGATCATGCCGATGCCGTCGCCCATCATCAGCAGCGTCTGGGCATCCTCGAGCGGCATGATCACGAACGCCTTGTCGTAGTCGTAGACGCCCACCTCGATGATCGCGCCGACGCGGTAGCTCACCATGCGCAGCGCCGTGCCGAACGGGGTCGCCGGCCCCTGCGGGTTGATGATCGAGATGTCGCTGCCGACGCGCGCACCCAGCGACTCCGCGAGCCGCGACCCGATCGCGACCGTGCCGCTGTTGGGGACGAGCGCGGTGAGCGATCCCGCTTTCACATTGTCGCGGATCGTCGGGTTCGAGAGGATGTCGGCGGTCTGCATGCCGCGCACCAGCGCGAAATCGGATCGGCCGTTCAGCGTCGCGAACAGCGGCTGCTCGATCAGCGGCGTCGCCGAGGTGACGCCCGGCGTCTTGCGCGCGTCGTCGAGCACCTGGCGCCAGTCGCGCAGCACATTGTCGTACCCGCGCACCACCGCGTGGCCGTTGAGCCCCACGATCTTGTCGAACAGCTCGGCGCGGAAGCCGTTCATCACGCTCATCACGATGACCAGCGCGGCGACGCCGAGCATCACGGCGATGAGGCTGATCCCGGCGACGAGGGCGATGAACGCCTCCCCGCGTCCGGGCAGGAGATAGCGTCGGGCGATCATGCGCTCGTAGCTGGACAGGAGCATCGGCTGGGTGGGTCCCGAGCAGGAGGTGGGGTGTCGCCCCGCCTTAGGTGGCGACGGCGGCAGTGGCAATCTGGCCTGTTGCGCAATGAACACAGGGTGAAGCGATTCGGTCCGCCGACCGCTCGCAGCTGGTGACAAGCGCCGGCCCGCACCGTAGCAGGTCCCCACGAAACGCAGGCAAACAGGCCGTGGTTCGGGGAGGCTTCCAAGCCCCGCTGTCCTTCGGGGAAGCAGCGCGCGGGCGGGAAGCTGACAAGGGGGCTGACGAGCGATCGTCACGCAGGCGCTCGGATCGGAAACGATCCGGGCGTTTGTCGTTTGGGGGCTCTGACAAGCCAGTTCTCGTCATGCTGACGGAAGTCAGCATGTGGATTCACATTCGAAGTGCAACAGTTGGAATGCCTCGGCGGGGGTACGGAAGCCGAGGCACTTTCTGGGGGTGTTGTTGTAGGCGCGCGCGACCCGTTCGACAAAGGTCGCAGGGATGCTGTCGAGGTTGGTCTTGCGGGGGAGATAGCGCCGTATTCGCCCGAGTGCGTTTTCGACGCCGCCTTTCTGCCAGGGTGAACGCAGTTGGCAGAAGAAGGTGGGGATGCCGAGCGCGGCGAGGCGGTGGTGCTCGGCGAACTCGGTGCCGTTGTCGAAAGTAATAGAGCGCCGCAGCGCCGGCGGCAGGGGAGCAAGCCAGCGGGCGAGCTGCTCGGCGACCGGTGCGGCGGCCTTGCCGGGCTGGCGGACGAGGAGGGTGAGGCGCGAGCTGCGCTCATGGGCGGCAAGGACCATCTGGCCGCGGTCGGAGAAGAGCAGCGTGTCGCTCTCCCAGTGGCCGGGCACCCTGCGATCGTCGG